>NZ_JBITGL010000015.1:0-248677 GCF_044456985.1 Nonomuraea sp. NPDC050663 | reverse complement strand
CCCGGGGCCCGGCCTTTAAACCCCAGTTGTTAAAACCCCCCCCCCCCCGCCGGGGGGGGGGGGGGGGGGGGGGGGGGGGGGGGGCGGGGGGGCCCCCCCCCCCCCACCACCGTCCGGTTACTCGCCAACGGTCGCCCTAGCCTCGGCCCACCTCTTGTTCAGGTCGGCGAAGATGCCGTTCAGGTCACCCTTGGCCGCGCCGCGTGCCACGTCGACGATGTTCTGCCGGTAGTCGGGCGAGCCCAGGCCGATCTCCGACGCCTTGTCGATCGTGTCGACCTGCTCGGCGCGCTTGTCGTCCATGTAGACGAACTTCACCCCGCCCTCCTCGAACGGCGTCAGGCTCGACGGCAGGGCGGCGCCCTTGACCGACGAGATCGACAGCGCGGCCTGCGCGTCGCCCGACTTGGTGATGAACCACTCGATCCAGGCCTTGGCGGCCGGCTTGTTCTTGGAGTGCACGTTCACGGCGTACTGGTAGTCGGGACGCACCGACGTGCAGAACTGGCCGCCGGTCTGGCTCGGGAAGGGCATGTAGGCGATGTCGTCGGGGTTCTGGCCCGCCTTGGTCGCCGCCTCCTTCATCTGCACGACCGCCCAGGAGCCCAGCGCCATCGTGGCGATCTTGCCGTTGGCGATGAGGTTCTTGGACTCCTCCCAGTTCGTGGTGTTCGGGTCGGCCTCGGTGAGCTCGTTCGCCACCACGTCGAACAGCAGCTTGTCGGCGACGTGGAGGGGCTGGCCGGGCGCCCACGGGCTGTCGGTGCCGGCGAGCCTGTCGCCCGCGGCCGCGTCGCAGCCGACCGAGCCCAGCGCGTGGCCCCACATCGTCAGCGGCCACATGTCCTTGTAGTTGGTGTAGTACGGCGTCGCGTCGGTCTTGTCCTTGATCGCCTGGAGGCCGGCGAGGAACTCCTCCGGCGTCTTCGGCCACTCCTTGACGCCCGCCTTCTCCCAGACGGCCTTGTTGTAGACGAAGCCCTGGGCCGTGCCGATGTTGGCGATGCCGTACACCTGGCCGTCGACGGTGGCCCGGTCGGTGAAGTCGTACTTCTTCGACAGCTCCTCGGCCGATCCGAGCGGCTCGAAGAAGGTGGGGTACTGGCTGACCTTCACGGTGTTGGGGATCGACAGGACGTCTCCGTACTCCTCGGAGCTCATCCGGATCTTGACCTCGCCCTCGTAGTCGGTCAGTCCCTCGAACTCGACCTGCACCTTGGGGTAGATCTTGTTGAACTCCGCCGCGTACTTGTCTGCCTGCCCGCTCTCCACCTGGTCGGTGCGGTTGGTCAGCACCGTGATGGTGCCGGTGATCTGGTTCGGGTCTGTTTGCGCGGTTGGGGCGGCCCCCGTCGCCGCCGGTTCGTTCTGCCCGCCGCAACCCGCGACAGCCACCAAGCATGCGGCCAGTACGGCGGTCGCCACGCGATGAGCCACGGCTCCTCCTGTCCATTCTCCTTAACCGGGAAAGTGATGTGACCATACGAGCGCTACGACAACGATGTCAACGGATGACCGCAAACACGGCTTCTACCAGCTAAATCAGGACTTATAGATCGTCGATTTATCGGTTCATCTCCAGGCTGGAACGCGGCGGAAACACCCGGGCTCGCAGGCGGCGACGGTAGGCGGACGGATTAGGATCCACTTATCGGTTAAGTAAGGAGTTCGATGAAGCGGCCGACCATTGCGGACATCGCTCAGCGTGCAGGTGTGTCGAAGGTGGCGGTTTCTTACGCGCTCAACGGACGGCCCGGGGTGTCGGCCTCCACCCGGTCCGCCATCATCGCGATCGCCGAGGAGATCGGCTGGCGTCCCAACAACGCCGCCCGGGCCCTCAACAGCGCGCAGGCACGCTGCTTCGGACTGGCCCTGTGCCGCCCCGCCCGGACACTGGGCATGGAGCCCTTCTTCATGGAGCTGATCAGCGGCATCGAGGGCGAGCTGGCCGCCCGCGGCTACTCCCTGATGCTCCAGGTGGTGAGCGATCACAGCGCCGAGATCGAGGTCTACCGCCGCTGGTGGGGCGAGGGCCGCATCGACGGAGCGTTCGTGGTCGACCTGCAGTTCAACGACCAGCGGGTGCTCGCGCTCGAGGAGATGCGCATGCCCGCCATCGTGATCGGGCACCCGTCGGAATCCCGCTCGCTGGCGTCGATCTGGTCCGACGACGGCGAGGCCACGCGCGAGACCGTCGACTACCTGATCGCCCTCGGGCATCGGCGCATCGCCCGCGTGGCCGGGCTGCCGAAGCTCGTGCACACGGCGCAGCGCGACGCGGCCTTCCGGGAGGCGTGCGGCCCGCACGTCGAGCACACGATCGTCCACACCGACTACTCCGGGGAAGAGGGCGCCTACGCCACCCGCCGGCTCCTCAGCTCCGGCTCCAGCCCCACGGCGATCATCTATGACAACGACATCATGGCCGTGGCGGGCCTGTCGGTCGCGCAGGAGATGTCCGTCGCCGTGCCACGCGAGCTGTCCATCGTGGCCTGGGACGACTCCCCGCTGTCGCAGGTGGTGCACCCGCCGCTCACCGCGCTGAGCCGCGACATCCCCGCCTACGGCGCGCACGCCGCCCAGCGGCTGCTGGCGCTCACGGCGGGCGAGCACGTTCCCGCGTTCGAGGACCAGACGGCGCGTCTGACACCCCGCGGAAGCACGGCCGCGCACCGCGGGGGCTCCCAGAGCACCTGACTGGGGCCGCACCCCCGCGCTCCGGGCGACGGGTTCGGGCGTGCCATGCTGGGTCCATGCGAACTCGGTGAATCGGCGAAACCATGGTCGGCGCGATCGGACTGGGCGCGATGCAGCTCGACGACCCCGCCGCGAACATGGAGCGGGCCGAGGCGACCATGCGGGCGGCGCTGGACGCCGGGGTGACGCTGATCGACACCGCGATCGCGTACGGCCCGGCCGACCGGGGCGCCGACATCATGGGCTCCAACGAGCAGCTGGTGGCGGCCCTGCTGGATCGGCTCGGCGTCAGGGACGAGGTGCTGGTCGCGACCAAGGGCGGGCACACCCGCGACACCGACGGCGGCTGGGGGCTCGACAGTTCGGCTGCCGGGCTGCGCAGGGCCGTCGATGCCAGCCTGAAGAACCTCGGCGTGGACCAGATCGACCTCTACCAGCACCACCGGCCCGACCCGAAGGTCGACTACGCCGAGGCGATGGGGACTCTCAAGGAGATCCACGACGCGGGCAAGGCCCGCATGCTCGGGTTGTCGAACGCCGATCCCGACCAGATCAGACTGGCCCGGAGCATCCTCGGCGACGCCCTGGTGAGCGTTCAGAACGAGTTCTCGCCCCGGTTCCGTTCGAGCGAGCCCGAGCTGCGGCTCTGCGATGAGCTGGGGCTGGCGTTCCTGCCCTGGAGCCCCTTGGGCGGGGCCCGGCAGGCGGGCGGGCTGGGCGGGCGGCACACCGCGTTCGAGGAGGTGGCCGCGGAGGTGGGGGTCAGCCCGCAGCGGGTGTGCCTGGCCTGGATGCTCGCGAAGTCGCCGGTCGTCATCCCGATCCCGGGCGCCAGCCGTCCCGAATCGATCATCGATTCCGCCGCCGCGGTGGAGCTGCGGCTCAGCGCAGAGCAACTGGCCCGGCTCGACGTCTCCTGAGGAAGGCCGGAGTCGTCCGGCGGCTTCCCTTTCCACCTTTAATCGATTATCGTCAATTAACGATGAAAGCCCTGGAGAGAGCCCAGGCCGAGGAGTACGCGAGCTGGTTCAAGGCCCTGGCCGACGCCACCCGCATCCAGATCGTGTCCCTCCTGGCCAGGCAGAAGCAGCCGATGACCGTCGGCGAGATCGTCGCCGCGGTGTCGATCGGCCAGTCCACCGTGTCCCACCATCTGAAGATCCTCTCGGAGGTGCGCTTCGTCCTGGTGGAGCACCGGGGGACGTCGAGCCTGTACCGGATCAACGAAGCATGCGTGAGCTGCTTCCCTACCGCCGCCGACGTGGTGATGGGCAACCCCGTCCCGGCGACACCCTCGTGTGAGTGAGGAACCATGACTGACGGGGAATCGGACATCGTCCACAGGCTGGAGACCGGGCCCGTCGACGCCCTCCCTGACCTGTGGGTGGACGCCGTCGTCTCCGACCGCGTGATCGATCCCGCCGCCGACAGGGCGGCGCTGTTCGCCGAGCTGTTCCGCGTGCTGCGCAAGGGCGGGCGACTGGCGGTCAGCGACGCGGTCAGCGACGTCGGCGAATACCGTCGGCTGCTCCAGCGCGCCGGCTTCGTCGGGCTTTCGATCACCCTGGCCGAGGGGCGCCCGGCCGTCGTCGAGGCGCGCAAGCCCGACGCCTGCACCGGCATGGTCATCCGGCCCATGCGTGACGAGGACGGCGCGCAGGTGCTGGCCATCTACCAGGCCGGGCTCGACACCGGCAACGCCGGGTTCGAGACGACCGCGCCCTCCTGGGAGGCCTTCAGCCAGGGCAAGGTGCTGGGGTACGTCGCGGAGGACACCGAGACCGGCCGGGTCCTGGGCTGGGTGGCCGCCTCGCCGGTCTCCGGCCGGTGCGTCTACTCCGGCGTCGTCGAGCACAGCGTCTACGTGCACCCCGGTTGCCAGGCGCACGGGATCGGCCGGGCGCTGATGACGACGTTCATCGCCGCCAGCGAGGACCGCGGCGTCTGGACCATCCAGTCCGGGGTCTTCCCGGAGAACGCCGCCAGCCTCACCCTGCACCAGGCGCTCGGCTTCCGGACGGTCGGCACCCGCGAGCGCATCGGCCGCCACCACGGTGTGTGGCGCGACGTGATCTTCCTGGAGCGCCGCAGCCCGGCGGTCGGCTAGGGGGTGGCGCTCAGTTCGCCGACCAGCTTCTCGACCCGGGCGCGGATCTCGTCACGTATCGGCCTGACCGCCTCGATGCCCTGGCCCGCCGGGTCGTCGAGCTGCCAGTCCTCGTAACGTTTGCCGGGGAAGATCGGGCACGCGTCACCGCACCCCATCGTGATCACCACATCGGAGGCCTCGACGGCGTCGACAGTGAGGATCTTCGGCCGCTGTCCGGTGATGTCGATGCCGACCTCGGCCATCGCCTCGACGGCGACGGGATTGACCGAGGCCGCGGGCGCGGACCCGGCCGAGCGCACCTCGACACGGTCACCGGCCAGGTGGGAGAGCCACCCGGCGGCCATCTGGGAGCGTCCCGCGTTGTGCACGCAGACGAACAAGACACTGGGGTTCACTATATTGACGATAGTCGAAATCGATGAACATCAATATCAGGGGAGCACGTGGAGCCGTCGACCGTCCTGGACTGCCGTTCGCCACTCGCCCGTGAGCCGCTCCGGCCCGAGCGCGCGGCCGGGCTGGCGAAGGCCTTCAAGGCCCTCGGCGACCCGGTACGGCTGCGCATCGTGTCGATCGTCGCCAGTCACGAGGGCGGCGAGGCGTGCGTGTGCGACCTGACCGCCGCCTTCGACCTGTCGCAGCCGACGATCAGCCACCACCTCAAGGTGCTGAAGGAGGTCGGCCTGCTCACCTCCGAACGCCGCGCCTCCTGGGTCTACTACCGCATCGTCCCCGACCGGCTCGCCGAGCTGTCGTCCCTGCTCCAGCTCCCCTCGCAGGCCGCGCGGTGAGACGCCGCCTCCTGGCCGAGTTCGTCGGCAGCACGCTGCTCGTCACCGTGGTCGTCGGCTCCGGCATCATGGCCCAGTCCCTCTCCCCCGGCGACGCCGGCCTGCAGCTGCTCCAGAACTCCACGGCGACCGTCCTCGGCCTGGCCGTCCTGATCCTCATCCTCGGACCGGTCTCCGGAGCCCACTTCAACCCCGTCGTCTCCCTGGCCGCGTGGTGGCAGGGCCGCCAGATCTCCTCGCGCGAGCTCGGCGGCTACCTCACCGCTCAGGTGCTCGGCGGCGTCGTCGGCTCGGTCCTGGCCAACCTCATGTTCGGCAGGCCCGCGATCACCTGGTCAACCCACGATCGCGCCGCGCCGTACCTGTGGCTCGGCGAGGTCGTCGCCACGGCGGGCCTGGTGCTGGTGATCTTCTCCCTCGTCCGCTCCGGTCGGACCGCCGTCGCCCCGGCGGCGGTCGCCGCCTACATCGGCGCCGCCTACTGGTTCACCAGCTCGACCAGCTTCGCCAACCCGGCCGTCACGATCGGCCGCGCCTTCACCGACAGCTTCGCCGGCATCGCGCCCGCGTCGGTGCCCGGCTTCGTCGTCGCTCAGCTCATCGGCGGGGTGGTCGGCCTGCTGCTGGTCCGCGGCCTGTTCGCCCGGTCCACGCCGGAGCGGGTCAGAGCCTCCTGATCAGCTCTCTGGCCGTACGGCTGGCGCCGATCAGGGTGGCGGAGGCGGGTCCGGTCCAGTCGCCGTAGCCGAGCAGGTGAAGGCGGGGTTCGCCGAGCGCGCGGGTGCCGTCGACGGGGATGAGCCCGTCGGGTCCGCGCAGCTTGAGCGGGGCCAGGTGGCCCAGCGCCGGGCGGAAGCCGGTGCACCAGATGATCACGTCGACCGGCAGCGACGAGCCGTCCGCCCAGGCGACCCCGTCGGGCGTCAGGCGGGCGAACATCGGCTCGGCCTTGAGCACCCCCCGATCACGCGCGTCACGAACGGGCGGGACCGCGACGATGTCGCCCAGGTCGCCGCCGCTCTCGCCGTGGATGCGCCGGGTGGCGTGCTCGAACAGGGCCCGGCCGTCCAGCTCGTCGGGCAGCAGCCGGGGCGGGCGCTGGGTGACCCAGGTGGTCTCGGCGACGGTCGACACCTCGGCGAGGATCTGGGCGCCGGAGTTGGCGCCGCCCACGATCACCACGCGCTTGCCCGCGAACGGCTCCGGGCCCCGGTAGTTGACGGTGTGGAGCTGCCGGCCGCCGAAGGCGCCCGGGTAGTGGGGCACGTAGGGGCGCCACCAGGTGCCGGTGGCGCTGACGACGGTGTTCGCCCGCCAGGAGCCGCGATCGCTCTCCACCAGCAGGGCGTCACCGTCGCGCCTGACCGCGCGGACGCTCACGGGGCGCTCGACGGGCAGCTGGTAACGCTGCTCGTAGTCGGTCAGGTAGGCGACCGTGTCGCCGGCCGTCGGGTAGCCGCCGTCGGCGGGGACGGGCATCATGCGGCCCGGCAGCGAGCTGTGCTGCGCGGGCGAGAAGAGGCGTAGCGAGGGCCACAGGTGTCGCCATGCCCCGCCGGGCCGCTCTTGCGCGTCGAGGATGACGAAGTCACGCTTCGCGCGGCGCAGGTAGTAGCCCGCGGCGAGCCCGGCCTGGCCCGCGCCGATGACGACCACGTCGGTCATGCGTCGACGGTCTCCCTGCGGGCCAGGGGGGTGAACAGCTCGCCCAGCTTGTTCACGGTCTCGGGGATGATCCGGTAGTACACCCAGGTGCCGCGCCGCTCGCCGTCGATCAGGCCTGCCGTACGCAGGATCTTGAGGTGGTGCGAGATGGTCGGCGCGGTCAGGTCGAACGAGCCGGTCAGGTCGCACACGCACGCCTCACCGCCCGCGTGGGAGCCGATCATCGACAGCAGGCGCAGCCGCACCGGGTCGGCGACGGCCTTGAGCAGGGCTGCCAGCTCGGCCGCGTCGCTCTCCGACAGCGGTTCGCGTGCGATCGGGGCGCAGCACTCGAGGCTCATGACAGGCTCCTAATTAGACAGCTGTCTAAACTATAGACGGAGAAGGCGCATGCCGTACTCGTCGAGGGTGGTCAGCCGCAGCAGCCGCCGCCGCTGGAGGCGGAGACCGTGGCGAGCGGGAGCGGGGTGGCGAGCAGGCCGCCGCTGATGCCGGTGGCCAGGCCCACCCTGATCTCCTGGGCCTCGGCCAGGTTGGAGGAGCACACGCCGGTCTCGGGCAGGTCGAGGTGGGTTTCGCGGGCGGCCTCCCAGTCGCCGGCCAGGGCGGCGACCACCGAGCGGACCTGCTCGTAGCCGGTGGCCATGAGGAAGGTCGGGGCGCGGCCGTAGGACTTGACGCCGACCGCGAAGTAGCCGGGCTCCGGGTGGGTGAGCTCGTCGACGCCGTGGCCGGGGACGGTGCCGCAGGAGTGCTGGTTGGGGTCGATCAGCGGGGCCAGGGCGCGGGTGGAGCCGAGGATGGGGTCCAGGTCGAGACGCAGTTCCGAGGCGATGGTGTGGTCGGGGCGGTAGCCGGTGGCGGCCACGACGCGGTCCACGGTGATCCGCTGCCCGTCCTGGCTGATCACGGTGTCGCCCTCGATGGCGTGGGCGTGGAAGCCGGTGAGCAGCTGGATGCGTCCCGACTCGACATGGGCGTGCAGGCGGGTGCCGAGGGCGCCTCGGGCCGGGAGGGCGTCGGCCGCGCCGCCGCCGTAGGTGCGGGTGGCGTTGCCCGCGCGGATGGCCCACGTGATGCGGGTGTCGGCGGAGAGCTGGGCGAGGCCGAGCAGCGTGGTGGCCGCCGAGTGGCCCGCGCCGACGACCAGGACGTGCTTGCCCTCGTAACGTTCGCGGTCGGCGCCGAGCACGTCGGGCAGGGCGTGGTCGATGAGGTCGCCCGCTTCGGCCTCGCCGTACGCCGGGAGCCCGTTGGCGCCCAGGACGTTGGGGGTCTCGTAGGTGCCGGAGGCGTCGATGACGGCCTTGGCGTGGATCTCGGCGCCGTCGGCCAGCCGGATCACGAACGGAGCGTCCTCGCGGCCGTTGGTGCGCACGCGGTCGTGGCCCAGGCGGCTGATCGCGGTGACCGGGCTGCTCAAGCGCACCTTTTCAGCGAACAGCTTGGCGAGCGGGGCGAGGTAGTCGGAGATGATCTCGGCGCCGGTGGGCAGCCACTCGGGGTCGGGCGCGGTCCAGCCGTCGCCCTCCAGCAGGCGCTTGGCGGCGGCGTCGATGTTGAACTTCCACGGGCTGAACACCCGGACGTGGCCCCACTTGGCGATGGAGGCGGCGACCTGGTCGCCGGCTTCCAGGACGAGGAAGTCGAGTCCGCGCTCGGCCAGGTGGGCGGCGGCGGCCAGCCCCACGGGGCCGGCGCCGATGACGACCACGGGGAGGTCGCCGGGGTGCGGAGCGGAAAGCTCCAGTTCGAGGCCGGCCGTGGTGCCGCAGCAGCTCATCTCGGGTCTCCTACTGCTTAGAGGTCTGTCGAAGTAGTCCCAAGACTGCCACGATGCTTTGAAGGATGTCAAATTAGAAGTTCATCTAACCGCGATGGTCCGGTTTTCTCATTAACTCGCCCATATCTTCCCAAAACTGCAGATAGGGGGCGATTTGTGCCGGTTGTTCGGGCATCTGAGCTAGCACACCCACAAAGTGGAGGCTTCTCATGACCGACACGACCGACACGATGGCCACCAAGGCCGACCAGGGGCCCAGCGCGATCCCGCGGGCAAGGGCCAAGGACGACCAGGGACTCGTCACCGGCAAGGGCACGACCAGCATCGAGGACGCCGTCGTGGCCAAGATCGTCGGCTTGGCGGCGCGCGAGGTCGCGGGCGTGTACGACCTGGGCGGCGGCACCGCCCGCGCGTTCAACGCCGTCCGCGGCATGGTCGGCGCCGACAAGAACGTGACCCAGGGCGTGTCCGTCGAGGTCGGGGAAAAGCAGGCCGCCATCGACATCGACCTGGTCATCGAGTACGGCACCGCCATACCCGACCTCGCCGCCGCTGTACGCCAGAACGTGATCGGCGCCGTCGAGCGCATGTGCGGGCTGGAGGTGACCGAGGTCAACATCAAGGTCGACGACGTCCGCCTGCCTTCCGACGACACGAGCGACGAGCCCGAGCCGGAGCCCAGGGTCCAGTGACCGATGCCAGGGCCATCGCCGAGCGGGTCCTGGCCTGCCCCGGCGTGGCAGGCCTGTCGGGCGGGCCGTTCGGCACCGTGGCCACCTACCTGCCCGGAGAGCGGCTCACCGGCGTCGCCGTACGCGAACACGAGGTCGACATCGCCATCGTGGCCCGGTTCGGCGACCCGCTGCCGGCCGTCGCCGACGAGATCCGGCTGCTCGTCGGCGACCTGGTGGACGGCCGCCCGGTGAACGTCACCATCGACGACCTCGACATCTAGGAGGCTCACATGAACTCGTTCCCAACCCTGCCGCTCATCGGCATGGCGACCGGCATCATCCTCGGCCTGGCCGGCGCGTTCGGAGGGCTCGGCGCCTTCCTGCTCGTGCTCGTCCTGGGCGCCGTCGGATTCTTCGTCGGCCGCATCGCCGAGGGCGGAGAGGTGGACCTGTCGTCGCTGATGGCGAGGCGGCGATGACGACACTCGTAGCCGCGCCGGCTCAGGTCAGAGGACGTACCGAGGTCAGCGACCGGGTGGTGTCGAAGCTCGCCCGCGTGGTGGCGGGCGAGGTGGCGGGGGTGAGCCTGGAGAACCAGGCGGGCGGGCTGCCCTGGGGCGGCTCCTCCGGCGGGACGGTCTCCGGCGAGTTCGCCACGATCCGGCTGACGGTGGCGATCGCCTACCCCGCCCCGATCCGCACCACGGCCGAGCGGCTGCGGCAGCACGTCGCGTCCCGCATCACCGAGCTGACCGGGCTCGGCGTGTCCCGGGTCGACCTGAAGGTGGCGAGCCTGACGGTGACCTCGCAAGGGTCCGGAGCGGGGGCGGTCTCATGAGTGCCGTGAGCGACCGCGCCGCCCGCAACGCCTTCCGCCCGCGCCGGACGGTCCCGGCCGTCATCGTCGCGATCCTGCTCGCCGCCCTGGGGATCGTCGTCGCGATCGAGGTGATCTCGTCCCTGCTGGGCAGTCCCGCGCGGCTGGTCGACTACGACGGCGTGTACGGCTGGGCCACCACGACGCCGTGGTCCGATCCGATGGTGCTGATCGCCTTCGGGCTCGTGGCCGCTCTCGGCCTGGTGCTCCTGGTGACCGCTCTGCGGCCGGGGCAGCCGCGCCTGATGCCGGTCCGCACCGACGATCCCGATCTGATCATCGGCATCCCGCCCAAGAGCTTCGCCCGTGCGCTGGCCCACGCAGCGGAGGAGGTGCCAGGAGTCCGCGCGGCGACCGCCTCGGTGCGCGGCAACACGGTCTCCGTCACCGCGGGCACCTCCGGCTGGAACGACGCGGAGTTGTCGGAGACGGTACGGCAGGCCGTCCAGGCCAGGGTGGCCGCGCTCCGGCCGGTGGAGCCCTACCGGGTCACCGTCACGACCAAGGAGGAGACGTGACAGGCAAGACGCGCCGCGGCAACCGGTGGGGCCTGGCCCTGGTCGGCCTGCTGCTGCTGGTCCTGGGCGGGCTGGGGCTGGCCCGCGGCCTGCGGGCGATGCCGCAGAGCTGGGCGCCCGCCGACACACCGCTCGTCAACGAGCCGGTTCTCGCCGCCTTCTCCCAGCCGTGGGTCTGGGTGCTGGTCGCGGCGGCGGCCATCGTGCTGGCGGTGTTGTGCGTGCGCTGGCTCCTGGTCCAGGCCCGCCGCGAGACGGTGCGGACGTTCCTGGTGGATTCGCCCGGCGGGACGACCGAGGTCGCCGCGTCAGGGGTGGCCCAGGCCGCCGCCGCCGAGCTGGCGGCCAGCCCGCTGGTCCTCAACGCCAGCGCCGACCTGGCGGGCGACTCCGAGCACCCCGAGGTACGGCTGCGTGTGGTGGCCGACGAGCGGGCGCCGATCGGCGAGGTGATCGACCGGCTGGCCACGGTGGCCATCCCGCACATGCGCACCGCTTTGGAGGCCGAGCACCTGCCCACCGTGGCCACGGTCAGCCTCGCCCCCGCCCCGCCGCCGGAACGCGTCGTTCACTAGAACCTGGCTCGTCCCATTAAGTCAAGATTCTTCCTAACACCGGCGTCATAGCTGGTCACAGCGGTCGAACTGCACCACCTTGGTCGCATGAAGATCGACTGGACCCAGATGCCCACCTACAACACGATCATGGCGGTGGCGGCGGGCATCGGGCTGCTCCTCATGGTCGCGCTGGGGCGTGATCTGCTGAGGGGCCGCACCGACGGGCTCACCGGATACGCGCTGGCCTTCGGCGTGCTCGGCACCATCCTGACCACGACCGGGCTGCACATGACGCTCACCTGGCCGCTGGCCGGGCAGGGCTTCCCGTTCGACAACATCATCTTCGGCGAGCCGTCGCTGGCCTTCGGCGTGATGCTCCTGGCCGCCGCGCTCTACCTGTGGAAGCGCGGGCTCGCCCTGCGCGAGAGCGCCGACCTGGCCGAGCACGTCGTCGCCGTCGCCCGGCCCGTGTCGTGGTTCGCGGCGGCGATGGGCCTCGCGTGCTTCGGCATCGCCGCCGCCGGCTGGACCTACACCCTCTTCGCGGCGCCGCCGCAGGAGCCCATCTCCGGGCTCCTCGCGGACTACCCGCTGGTGGAGGCCACCTTCATCTCCGGGCTGTACGTCCTGGTGGGCGTCGGAGCGGTGCTCCTGCCCTTCGCCCTGGTACGGCCGGGCGGCCTGGCCAAGGTCATCGGGTGGTGCTGGGGGCTGTCAGGGCTGGCGTTCACGCTCTTCGGGGCGCTCAACTACTTCACCCACATCGGTCTGATCGTGAACACCATGTAGGTCTCGTCAGGCGGTGGCGCTCCTGGCCTTCCTGCGCATGGCGCTTCCGACGATGAAGGCGTACACGACCAGGCTGACCCCGACGCCGGCGGACAGATGGCCCAGGGCGCTACCGACGGCCACGCCGAGCGTGAGGAAGACGGGGAAGAGGAGGGCCGGGTTGAAGGTGCCGTTCGTGCTCATGTCCCAACCTTCGCAGAGGTGGCAGGGACCGCAGCAGTCTCCGCAGTCAGCGGTCGGGGATGACAAATATCATCCCCGACCGCATCGTTCCGGCCGCGGTTACTGCCAGTCGTTGTCGCGCCCGTATTGGCGCCCGTATTCGCGGTCACGCATGCCGATCCCTCCTCCCGGACATCTCGACGACAGAAGACGGCGGCTCCCCGTCCGCCGCCCGTCCAATGCGGCACACCGCGCCGATCACCAGCGCCCCGATCGACCCCGCCGCGGCGCACACGCCGATCGCCGCCGAGGCCGGCACCAGCTCGGCCAGTCCCCCGGCCGCCGCGATGCCGAGACCCTGCGCGGTCTGCAGGCCCGCGGCCGCGAACCCGATCGCCCTGGCCCGCATCCCATCGGGCACGAGCTGCGTGAACTCGACCTGGGCCAGCACCACGTAGCTGGCCAGCAGACCCGACAGCGCCCACATCGCGAGCGTCACGGGCAGGCCGGGCCCGGTCACCGTCGCGATCAGCGGCAACCCGGAGGCGACCGCCAGTGGGACCGTCAGCCGTCGCCTGAGCACCGCCCCGAACCTGGCCACGATCACCGCGCCGACGGCCCCGCCGATCACGTCCGCGGCCATCAGCGAGCCGACCGCCGCCTCGCCGGCCCCGATCTGGGCGGCGTACGGCGCGGCCAGCGCTTCGGGGACGACGTAGCAGCCGAACAACCACACCACGGCGGCCAGCCCGAACAGCCGCCGGTCGCCGGTGACGTACCGGATGCCGGCCAGGGCGAACCCTCCGGCGGTCCGTCCGGGGTCCTCGGGCCGCGGACGGTGCGCGCGGATGCCCCAGCGCAACATCGCCGCCGAGGCCGCGAACGTGACCGCGTTGATCGCCAGAGCCAGGTGCGGGCTGCCCGACGCGCCGATCACCACGCCGCCGAGCGTGAAGCCGGCGATCTGCGCGATGCCGTCCGTGGCGGTCATGATGCTCACCCCGACCGGGAACCGTTCGTCGGGCAGCACCCTGGGAGTGGTGGCCGTGCGGGCGGCCGAGAACAGCGGCTGCGGGCAGGTCACCGCGAACACCAGGGCGGCGAGGATCGGCAGGGGCAGCGAGGGGATCGCCATGAGCGCCATCAGGGCCGCCCGCGCCACGTCGACGGTCACCATGACCGCCCTGCGCGAGTACCGGTCGGCGAGCCCGGCCAGCAGCGGTGCGGTGAGCAGCGGCGGCAGCAGCGTCATGGCGTACACCAGCGCCGTCAGCGCCGCCGACGAGGTCCGGTCGAAGACCAGCAGAGCCAGCGCCACGCGCGCGAACTGGTCGCCGATGCGCGACTGCACCTGCGCGATCCACAACACCCTGAACTCGCCGACGGCGAGCACGTCGCGGAACCTCGCTGTGCGCTCTGGCATGGGACTCCCCGGGACGGCGGCTGGTGGTGGCCATTGAACTGAGCCGCCGCGTTGCCGGGAAGCAAGGGTTGGAATACGTTGGAATCCACCCCAATCCCCGTGGAGTCCGCGGTTCCGTGACCGATGCGCCCAGTTCCGACCTCGTGAGCAGCCTCGGCGCGTGGCTGGCGGCGCACCTGGCGGCCACCGGGCTGCAACCGGATGCCGCCGCCCGCGACCTCGGCGTCAGCGAGGCGACCGTGCGCTCCTGGCTGGCCGGGCGCCGGGCGGACGAGGAGGCCGGCGAGTTCGCGCACCTTGACACACCCGCCAAGCTCGGGGCCTGGCTGCGAGAGCGCATCGCCGCCGCCGGTTGCTCGGTACGGCAGATCGCCGACGACACCGACGGGGTGAGCATGAGCACGATCTACTACTGGTTACGCGGCGAACACCTGCCCAGGCCCCCGGTCGGGGACGAACCCGACCGGTTCGACCTGCTGCTCAGCAGTCCCCGCCTGGGGCTGCACCTGCGCCAGCGGCTCCAGCTCGACCGGATCCGCCGCCGGCTGACCGGAACCGCCCTTGACCCCAGGGAGCCCGACCGCGACTGGCCGGCCAGGGCCCTGCCGGCCGGCAACCGCTCCTTCACCGGCCGGGGCGCCGAGCTCAGGCGGCTCGACCGGCTCCTGCGCGACCACGCCCTGGGC
Source organism: Nonomuraea sp. NPDC050663 (assembly GCF_044456985.1). Classification (NCBI taxonomy): domain Bacteria; kingdom Bacillati; phylum Actinomycetota; class Actinomycetes; order Streptosporangiales; family Streptosporangiaceae; genus Nonomuraea; species Nonomuraea sp. NPDC050663. Next base: position 233,945 of record NZ_JBITGL010000015.1, on the reverse strand, counting down.
CGGTCCGCCGTCATCGCCGCGCTCACCGGGCCCGGCGGCGTCGGCAAAACGGCACTGGCCGTGCACTGGGCCCGCACCCGGCACGTCCAGGCGACGTTCACCGGCGGATGCCTGTACCTGAACCTGAGCGGCTACGCCGACACCGCGCCCACCCATCCGGCCGAGGCGATGACCAGGGCGTTGGCGCAGCTCGGCGTCCAGCCGCGTGACCTCCCGGCCGACCATGAGGCGCTCGCGGCGCTCTACCAGCAGACCCTGGCCGCCCGGCGCCTCCTGCTCGTCCTCGACAACGCCCACGACGAGGCGCAGGCCCGCCCGCTCCTGCCGACCGGCTCGGCCTGTCTGACCATCGTCACCAGCCGCCACCGGCTGACCGGGCTGGCGGCCACCCATCCCGGCATCGACCAGCTGGAGCTGGCGAGCCTCACGACCGCGGAAGCCTCGGCGCTGCTGCGCCGTCTCCTGGGGCGGCTCGCCACCAGGGACGCCGGCGACGAGGATCTGGCCGCGCTCGCCGCCGCGTGCGGCCGCCTGCCGCTGGCCCTCCACATCGCCGCGGCCGGCTACCTGACTCACCACCACCCGCGGCGCACGCCGGTCGCGGCCTACACCCGGTCGCTGACCGAGGACCCGCTCCGGCGCCTGGCCACCTCACCGGCCGACCCGGCGACCACGGTCGCGGCCGCCATGGACCACTCCTACCGGCACCTGACCGTCGAGGCCGCCCGCGCCTACCGGCTGCTGGGCCTGCATCCCGGCCCCGACTTCACCGCCGCCGTCACCGCGAGCCTCACCGCCCGCCCGCTCGCACGGGCCGAGGCGCTGCTGCTGGAGTTGACCCAGGCCAACCTGCTGACCCAGGCCAACCTGCTGAGCCAGGCCAACCTGCTGAGCGGCACCGGCCAGGGCCGCCACGCCTTCCACGACCTCGTCCGCGACCACGCCGCCGCGCGCTGCGCCGACACCGATCCCGGGGAGGAACGCCGCGCCGCCGTCGATCGCATCCTCGACCACTACCTGAGCACCGCGCACGACGCGGCGCTGTTGCTGAACCCCTACTGGGAGTCGGCGGGCAACGCCGGGGCCGGGGCCGCTCCCGAGACCTTCGCCGACCACGGGCAGGCGTCGGCCTGGTTCGCGGCGGAACACCCCGTGCTCCTGGCCGCCATCGAGCTGGCCCGCGACACCGGACGAGACGCCCACGCGTGGCGGCTGGCGTGGAGCATGACCGAGTACCTGGACCGGCTCGGGCTCTGGCACGAACTGGCCGCCGCCGGTTCGGCCGCGTCGGCCGCCGCCGAACGGCTCGGCGACGACACCGCCCGGTACCTCACGCACCGGATCCTCGCCCGCGTCACGATGCGGCTGGGCCGCCTCGGCGACTGCGAGGTCCATCTGCGTCATGTCCTCGACCTCGCGACCCGGCTGCGCGGCGAGCACGGGCAGGCCCACGCCCACCTGAAGCTCGCCGACCTGCGCGAACTGCAGGGCCGCTTCGCCGAGGCCCTCGAACATGCCGTCCGGGCGAACGAGCTGTGGCGGGCGGCCGGGTACGGGCTCGGGCAGGCCAGGGCGCTCAACACGATCGGCCGCTATCACGCGCTCCTGGGCGAATACGACCGGGCGCTCGCGCTCAGCCGTACGTCCCTGGAGCTGTGCGAAGACCTCGGATTCGGGTACGGCCAGGCGAGCGTGTGGGGCACCTTCGGCTACATCCGCGGGCGGCTCGGCCAGCACGACGAGGCGGTCGCCGCCCACCGGCGCGCGCTGGAGCTGTACCGGAAGCTTGACGACCGGTATGAAACGGCCGAGACGCTCGGCTTCCTCGGCGACCTGCACCGGAACACGGGCGACCTCGCCGCCGCCCGCGAGGCCTGGCACGAGGCGCTGGCGATCCTCACCGGACTCGACCACCCCGACGCGGGCCCGATCCGGGCCAAGCTCGACGGCATCGCCTAGACGAACGCCGCGACGCCTTCGTACTCGCCGCGCGGCGCCTGCCCCGTGACCTCGTATTCGAGCAGCAGCAGCCCGCCCGGCGTGGCCTCCTGCCCGACCACCCGCAGCCCGGACGTGGCGCCCGGCCCGGCCAGCAGGCGCCGGCCGGCGCGGAGCACGGTGGGGGCGACCACGAGACGTAGCGTGTCGACCAGGCCGGCGGCGAGCAGCGAGTCGCCGAGGCGGGCGCTGCCGTGGATCTGGAGCTCGCGCCCTGGCCGCGATTTCAGCTCGGCGACCGTTTCGACCGGGTCGCCGCCGAGCACGGTCGTCGGGTTCCAGCTTCCTTCGCTCAGGGTGTTCGTCACGACGTACTTCGGCAGGGAGTTCATGCGCTCGGCGAACGGATCGGCCGGGTCGGTGATCTTCGGCCAGTCTCGCGCGAAAGCCTCGTACGTGCGCCGCCCGAGCAGCAGGCCGTCGGCCAGGTCGAGCCAGCCCGAGACCCGCTGCACGAACGCCGCGTCGATGTACGGCACCAGCCAGCCGCCCTGGGTGAAGCCGTCGCTGGTGTCCTCGTCCGCCGAGCCTGGCCCCTGGCAGACGCCGTCGAGCGTGACGAACTCGGTGATGGTGATCTTCATGACCTGTCGCCGCCTTCCACGAGCGCGGCCAGCTGGGCGGCGACCGTGCCCCACCCGTCGGCGAAGCCGAGCTTCTCGTGGCGGGCGCGCGACTCGGGGTCGCCGTGCCGTACGAGCATGCGGTAGTCGGTGCCGTCCGGGTGGTCGCTCATGGTGATGGTGGCCGTCATCGAGACCGGGTCGGGAGCGGCGGGACGCCAGGTGCTGTCGACGGCGTTGGTGAACACGAGCCGCTCGAGCTCCTCGACGTCGAGGAAACAGGCGTCCAGGTGCGGGACGAACGTGGTGCCCTCTTCGCTGAACCGCGTCACGAACGCCCCGCCGGGCCGCAGCTCCAGGTGGTCCACCAGGCAGCGGGCCGGCGCGGGTATCCACCACTTCGCCAGCCTCGAAGGGTCGCTCCAAGCACGCCAGACGGTGGCGCGCGGGGCGCGGATGACGCGCTGGAGTGCTAGGTCGAGATCGGGATTCACGGCTCGTTCCTTTCATCGGTGACGAACTCTTCGAGGCGGTCCGTGCGCTCCTCCCAGACGCGGCGCTGCTCGGCGAGCCAGTCGTCGAGGAGGCCGAGCCGCTCGCGGTTGAGCACGCAGGTGCGCACCCGCCCCTGCTTGACCGTGCGGATGAGCCCGCTCGATTCGAGCGTGCGCACGTGCTTCATGAACGACGGGAGGGTCATCGGGAACTCGCGGGCGAGGTCGCCGACGCTGGTGGGCGCGTGGCCGAGCCGCCGGACGACGGCCCGGCGGGTCGGATCGGCGAGGGCGACGAACACGTCGTCGAGCTGGGCCGAATACTGTGCCATGAGGCTAAGTATTAGCGACTCCCAATAGTTAGCGCAAGGGCTAACTATTGGAGCGGGGTCGTATCAGCGGGCATGTCAGCCCGGCGACAGCCCGCTGTCAGTCCGGCGCGCGATCGTAGACCCATCGAGAAACGCACCACCGAACACAGGAGCTCACCACCATGTCTGTCACCCTCACCGCCTCGGACAAGCTCACCATCCGCTCCGCCGCCTACGGCGCCGTCGCACTGCTGGCCGCCGCCGACGTGGCCGGCGCGCCCCACAAGGCCGCCACCGCCGGCTCCCTGTCCCTGTACGCCTCGACCGGGCCGGTCGGGCACGTGCTCGCCGAGAAGAAGCCGGGCGTCCGCATCGAGGGCAGGACCGCGGCGGCCATGGCCGACCACGTGCTGCCCGCCCTGACCGCCTCCGTCGCCCTGCTCAAGCAGCAGGACCCGGCCGCCGCCGACGACTTCCGCCAGGCCGTCCTGGTCGCCGTCGACTCCGCCGCCCGGGCCCACAAGGGCGAGCCCAGCCCCACCGCCGCCGTGATGGCCGGCAAGATCGCCGCCGCGCTGGACGCCGATTCTGTCGGTGGTGGCCGCTAGATTCCGACCATGGAGCACAGGATCTGGACGGTCGACGATCACCTCGCCGGGAAGCCCGACGCCTCCGTCGACCTCTACCACCGCCTCGTGCGCCTGGTAGAGGACTGCGGCCCGTTCACCTACGCGGTGTCCAAGTCGGCGATCACCTTCAAGGGCACCCGGCGAGGATTCGCCGGCGCCAAGCTCGACGCGCGCGGGCTCCGTGGCTACTTCGACCTCCAACGAGCCGTCACGGACCCGCGCGTCACCAACGTGAGCCCCTACACCAAGCGCCTCTTCGTCCACGCGTTCCGCATCAGCGACCCGGCCGAGCTCGACGAGACCTTCGCCGGCTGGATCCGCGAGGCCTACGACGTGGGCCAGGGGCGTCACCTCGCGAGCAACCCTTAGTCGTCCGCGCGGACGGAACCGACCGCCCCGTTTCGTCCGGCTCGACCAGCTGGCCCGCCCCACCTGCTGAAACCATGACCGGCGTGATCGAAGACATCCGCCTCCTCGACAGCGTCAGCGACCTCGAGGCCGTGCGACGCCTGTACGAACACATCTGGCGGACGGGCGCGAGCAACCCTCCGGTGACCGCCGACTTCCTGCGCGCCCTCGCGAAGGCGGGCGGCTACGTCAGCGGCGCCTTCGACAAGGGCGAGCTGGTCGGGGCGTGCTTCGGATTCTTCGCACCCCCGGCGTGCGAGGCGCTGCACAGTCACATCGCCGGAGTGGCGGCGCGGGCGCGGGGGCGCAGCGTGGGCTTCGCGCTGAAGCTGCACCAGCGTGAGTGGGCCCTGGCCCGCGGGGCGGGCGAGATCTGGTGGACCTACGACCCGCTGGTCCGCCGCAACGCCTACTTCAACCTGGTCAAGCTGGCGGCCGAGCCGACCGAGTACCTTCCCGACTTCTACGGCCCGATGGACGACGACATCAACCGCGGCGACCCCACCGACCGGCTGTTCGTGCGCTGGCGCCTCGAATCGCCCGACGTGCAGGCCGCGTGCGCGGGCAAGATCCGGCACACCGGCGCCGGGTCGACTCCCGCCCTGCTGGCGGCCGGGCACGACGGCGGCCCCGAGAGCCGTCACACCACCGCGCGCACGGTGAGGATCGCCGTCCCCGACGACGTCGAGACCATGCGCGAGCACTCCCCCGGCCTGGCCGCCGACTGGCGCACGGCCCTCCGTGACACGCTCGGCGGCCTTCTCGCCGACGGCGGCAGGATCGCCGGATTCGACCGCACCGGCTGGTACATCGTGGAGAGAGCATGAAGATCACCGCAGTCGAGGTCCGCACCGTCCGCATGCCGCTGGTCACCCCCTTCCGCACCAGCTTCGGCACCGAGACCGTCCGCGAGGCCGTACTCCTGCGTGCCGTCACCGACGAGGCGGAGGGCTGGGGCGAGTGCGGCGCGGGCACCGCGCCCCTCTACTCCTCGGAGTACACCCACGCCGCCGCCGACGTTCTCACGCGCCACCTGATCCCGGCGGTCAAGCACGTGCGCAGCGCGCATCACGTCGCCCCCGCGCTGGCGGAGTTCAAGGGACACCGCACCGCCAAGGCCGCCCTGGAGATGGCGATCCTCGACGCCGACCTGCGCGCCCACGGCCAGCCGCTGAGCCACGCCCTCGGCGCGACGAGGACCGAGGTCCCGTGCGGCGTCTCGGTGGGCATCACGAACACCGTCCAGGAGCTCCTCGACACGGTCGGCGGCTACCTGGAGGCGGGCTACAAGCGCATCAAGCTGAAGATCGAGCCCGGCTGGGACATCGAGCCGGTCAGGGCCGTGCGCGAGCGCTTCGGCGACATCCCGCTCCAGGTCGACGCGAACGCGGCCTACAGCCCGCACCACGCGGGGCATCTGGCCGGGCTCGACGCCTTCGACCTGCTGCTCCTGGAGCAGCCCCTGGCCGACGACGACCTGCCGGGCCACGCCGAGCTCGCCAGGCGGCTGCGGACCCCGATCTGCCTCGACGAGTCCATCGTCGATGCCAGGGCGGCCGCCGCGGCGATCACGATGAAGGCCTGCCAGATCGTCAACATCAAGCCGGGACGGGTCGGCGGGTATCTGGAGGCCAGGCGCATCCACGACGTGTGCGCGGCCCACGGCGTGCCCGTCTGGTGCGGCGGCATGCTGGAGACCGGCCTGGGCCGGGCGGCGAACGTCGCTCTCGCCGCGCTGCCCGGCTTCCTTCTGCCCGGTGACACCTCGGCCTCCGACAGGTACTTCCGCACCGACATCACGCCGCCGTTCGAGCTCGCCGACGGCCACCTGACCGTGCCGACCGGCCCAGGTCTGGGCGTCTGCCCCGTTCCTGAGCTGCTCGACGAGGTGACGGTCTCGACGACCTGGGTGACCGTATAGCCCAACTACCATGAAGTCGACATGCAGAAAGAACGCTTGACCCACCTGCTGGAGGAGCTCGGCTCGACCATCCTCGACGTGGTCTGCGGCGACGTGAGACCGGCCGAGATCGGCGGCGTCGTGATCTACGATCCGCTCGACGAGCCTGAGTTGCCCAACAATGCCCTGGTTCTTGGGGTGGGTCTGCACGGTGACCTCGCGGACGTGGTCGACCGGCTCGGCAAGAAGGGCGCCGTGGGCCTGGTGGTCCGGGCGCCGGTCGAACCAGATGAGAATCTCGTCGCGGCGGCGAAGGAAACGGGCGTCGTCGTCCTGGCCTTCGCCCGCGGCGCGTCGTGGAACGACCTGACCGGCATGCTCCGCACCCTGACCGGCGCCGGTGATCCGTACGACACGGGCGGCAGGACCCGCGCCGGCGACCTGTTCGCCGTGGCCAACGCCATCGCGGCCCTGCTCGACGCGCCCGTCACCATCGAGGATCGCCACTCGCGGCTGCTGGCCTTCTCCGGACGCCAGGACGAGGCCGACCCGTCGCGGGTCCAGACGATCCTCGGCCGCCAGGTCCCTCCGCACTTCACCCGCATCCTGGAGGAGCGCGGGGTGTTCCAGGCGATCTACCGCAGCGACCGGCCGGTCTTCGTGGAGGCGCTGCCCGAGACGGGCGAGCTGCCGCGCGCCGCGATCGCCGTGCGGGCCGGCGACGAGATCCTCGGCACGATCTGGGTCGTCGTGCCCGAGCCCCTGGGCGAGGAGCGCGGCCAGGCACTCTACGAGGCCTCCAAGCTCGTCGCGATGCACATGGTGTGGCAGCGCGCCGACGCCGACAGCGAGCGCCGCCTGCGCGCCGACCTGCTGGCCACCGCGCTGGAGAGCGGCTCGGAAGGCCGCGAGGCCGTGCGCCGGCTCGGCTTGAAGGACGAGCCCACGGTGGTGCTCGCGCTCACCGTGGCGCCCGCGGCGACCGAGACGCCCGCCCAGGTCGGCGCCGAGCGCAAGCGCCTGGCCGACGCCTTCGCGATGCATCTCACCGCGATCCACCCGCGCGCCGTCGCCGCGCTGATCGGCGACGTGGCGTACGGCATCCTGCCGCTGGCCCGCGACGACGCCGAGGAGCGCGCGACCCTGATCGCGACGGAGTTCCTGGGCCGGGTCGGCTCCCGCCTGCGCCCGCTGATCGGCGTCGGCCGCCTGGCCAGGGACAGCTCGGCGCTCGCCAGGTCGCGTTCCGGCGCCGAGCAGGCCCTGCGTGTCCTGCGCGCCGGGGTGCTCGACCAGCAGGTGGCCCTGCTCGACGACGTGCACGTGGAGGCGCTGCTGCTGGAGCTGGCCGACCTGGTCCCGCGGGCCGACCTGCCGAGCGGCGCGATCGCCAGGATCGTGGCCTATGACAGGGAGCACCAGGCCAGCCTGGTCGAGACGCTGCGCGCGTGGCTCGACGCCTTCGGCGACGTGGCGGTCGCCGCCGCGGCCATGTACGTGCATCCGAACACGTTCCGCTATCGCCTGCGCCGGGCCGCCGAGGTCGGCAGGATCGACCTCGCGGACCCGGGCGCCCGGCTGGCGGCCATGCTGCAGCTGCGCCTGATGTCGATCAGATCCGCAGGCCAAGACTCCTGATCAGGAACGCCAGCCACTCGGTGTCCTGCTCCACCGCGACGTCGTGGCCGGTCGCCGCGCCGTGTCCGGCGTTCTCGAAGACGTGCACGAGGATCGGGGCCGGGCCCTGCTGGGCGGCCTGGAGGCGGGCGGCGAACTTGCGCGCGTGCCAGGGACGGCACCGCGGGTCGGTGGCTCCCGCCTGGAGGTAGACCGCGGGGAAGGTCCCTGGGCGGATCAGCTCGTACGGCGACAACCGCAGGAACCGCCGCACATCCTCGGGATCGTCCGGGTCTCCCCAGGCCTTCCTGATGACGAAGTCCAGGTACGGGTCGCGCGTGCCGCCGATCAGGTCGAGCAGGGGCGCGCGCGGCAGGACGGCGCGCCACAGATCGGGGCGGGTGGTGACCGCGACGCCGCACATGAGACCGCCGTCGGATCCGCCGGTCAGCGCGAGCCGGCCGGCAGTGGCCTGCCCGGTGGCGATCAGATGCTCGGCGACCGCGACGAGGTCGGCATCGCGCACGTGCTTGCGCTCGCGGTGCGCGGCCAGCCACCAGTCGCGGCCGAACTCGCCGCCCCCGCGCAGGTAGGCCTGGACCAGGGTGCCGCCCGCGGCGACGAAGGCGGCCAGATCGGGCTGGTAGGCGGGCAGCAGGGGCACGTTGGCGGCGCCGTACGCGGACACGAGCACCGGGGCGCCTGGCGAACCGCCCGAGACCACGTGGTACGGCACGGCCGCGCCGTCAGGGGCGATCGCCCTGCCCTCCTCGATCGTCGCGTCGAGTGTCACCGAGGGCGCGACGAGGGTGTCGAGCTCGCCTCCCGGCCGGTGGCCGTACACCCCCCACGAGCTGGTCAGCGTAGAGAACGCGAAGACGAAGCAGGGCGCCGGGTTGCCCGCGGCCAGCCCGGTCAGCGGGAAGAACGGCGCGGACAGCGCCCCGCGTCCCGGGAGCGGCACCTCGCCGACGACCTTCCCTTCCTGGTCGAGGATGCGCACCCGGGCGAAGACCTGGTCGAACTCGCTCAGATACAGCCGATCCCCGACGGGCGTGAGCGACCGGAGCACCGTGTCACCTTCCGGGACGAGCTCGGTCCAGTCGCCGGGATCGTCGAGCGCGATCGCGACGACCCGCCCGCGCGGGGCGTCGACGTCCGTCACGGCGACGTAGTGGTCGCCGACGATGTGGCCGGCGATCGTGCCCGCGCAGTCGGTGATGAACGGCCGCCACTCCTGCCCGGGCCGCCGGACCGCGATGGGGATCGGGCTGCCCACGCGGTGACTGGCGACCTCCCATGACGTGCTCGCCTGGATGAGCGTGTACTCCTTCGAGGTTCCCACGGGCACCGGCTCCGGCGCGGTGCCCGTCCCCAGCCTGTGGACGAACACCGCCTGCTGGAACTCCTCCGGCGAGCCGGTGAGCGCGAAGAAGTAGAACCCGCTGCTGTCGGGCAGCCACGACACCCCGCCCACCCACGCGCTGTGCAGAACCTGCTCGGGGCCGTCGAGCGGGCGCCCGCTGTCCACCTCGACGAGCCGGATCGTGTTGTGCTCGCTGCCGTCCCGGCAGATCCCGGCGGCCAGGACCCGCCCGTCGGGCGAGGGCGCCAGCCACGAAAGCACCCCTTCGTCCAGCGAGAGCACCTCGCGCCCCTCCCCGTACGGCAGGCCGGAGGCGACCACGCCCGAGCCGGAGGCGCGGAACCAGAGCCCGGCCGCATACCGGGGCAGAGCGGGCCGGGATCCGGCGTCGTAGGCCAGGACGAGGTCACGGACGGCGTCGCGGTCGACGCCGTCGAAGATCACGGAGGTGGCCAGCGCGGCCTGCTCCCGCTGCCACGCCCGCACCTCTGGGGTCTCCTCCTCCAGCCATCGGTACGGATCGGGCACCGGGATCCCGGCGACGTCCTCGACGACCTCCACAGTCCGGGCGGGCGGGTAGTTCATCGGTACTCCTCGAACTCGGCGCGCAGCCTTTCGTACGCGCCGGGGATCAGTGTGGCCCGCTCCAGGTGGACGACCGCGTCGTACTCCCGGCCCGCCTCGGGCGGCGCGCCGGACTCCAGCTCCTCCAGCAGGACGTCGCAGTCGAAGGGGCGCGGCGAGCGCTCCACGAACCGGATCGCCGGGCCTGAGCCGTACGTCAGGCCGACGACGGCGAGCTGATCGCCCAGCGCGCGATGCAGCAACTCGCCCATCATCGGCCTGCCCTCGAACGGCGTGCGCTGCACGTGCACGTTGTGGGCGCTGACCACCACGCGCTCTTCGCGCTCCAGGACCCAGCGCACGGTGTCGGCCATGAAGACCTCGCGAGGGTACGGCTCGCCCTCCGGGATCGGCCGCAGCTCCTGGAGGAAGGCGCGCAGCGAGGCGGCCGCCTGCCGTACGACCGGGTCAGGGTCCGCGAGCGCCCGCTCGGTCAGCTCCCCCAGGCCCGACAGCAGCCGGTCGCGGTCATGGCCGGGAAGGGCCGCGAAGCGGACCGCCGCCTCGGTCCTGCCGCCCAGATCGCTCAGGCGCAGCAGCTCCTGGTCGACCCCGGGCATGCGCTCGGCGACGACCCGGACGGCAGGGCCGGGCGAGGTGGAGGAGCCGGGCAGGTCCATCCCGTAGAAGCCGACTCCGGCCGAGCGCATCCACGCGAGCTGCCGCCGCATGGCGTCGTTGTCGCCGAAGCGATAGGTGATGCCGTCGCGGGAGACGTCGGTGATGTCACCGGGGCCGCCCCGGACCCAGGCGTCGACCGCCAGGCCCTCGGCGAACCCGGATTCCATCACGAAGGCCGTGAACCCGTGCTGCTCGGCGAGATACCGCAGGATCCGGTCCTTGAGCTCGTAGAACTCGGCGATGTTGTGCGCGCTCTCGCCCAGGGCCACGACCCTGACCTCGCGCGGCAGCTCGGTGATCAGCTGTGGAAATACCATTGTTCCGGCGAGTAGAGGAAGCTGAGCAGCGCCCTGAACGACGCGTCGGGACCCGAGAGCGTGTTCTTCCAGACCACCAGCGTGTGCGGGGTCGGGAAGAAGAGCACGGGCAGGTCCGAGGCGAGGGCGGTGACCTCGGCCGACAGCGCCTTCTCGTCGGCGCCGAACGTGGAGGCCTCGATCAGCTTGTCGGCGTCGGCGCTGGCGTAGGAGCCCAGGTTGAAGCTGCCCTCGGTGTTGAACACCGTGTTGCCGCTGGGGTATCCGGCGGCGAGGTAGAGCGGGCCGTAGTCCTGCATCGCCCACTCGTCCGCCTTGGCCGGGGCGAAGGAGTTGCCGTAGTTGGCGTACATGTAGTTGAGCGACTTGGTCACGAGCTTGACCTCGATGCCCAGCTTCTTGGCCGCCGACACGAACGCGACGTCACGGGCGCCGACGTATGCGGGGGTGTTGGCCGAGGCGATGGTGAAGCTGATCTTCTGCCCCTGCTCGATGCCGTCGCCGCACAGGCTGGGCTGCTCGCAGGTGGTGGCGCCGTCGGGCACGACCTTCCAGCCGTGGTCGGTGAGCAGCTTCTGCGCGGCCGCCGGGTCGTAAGGGTAGGGCGGGTTCTCGCCGAAGGCCGGAGGGTAGGGCGAACCGCTGCCCGCCGTGCTGTAGTTGACCGACCCGGCGCCGTTGTAGATGCCCCGGCCGGCCACGTACCCCTTCTGGTCGATCAGCCGCTGCAGCGCCTGCCGGATGTACGGCTGGGCGATGACCTTGTCGAACCCGTCGACCGTGTGCTTGAAGTTGATGGTCAGCGAGTCGAACCGGGCAGGGGCTGGGCCGCCGTAGACGTTGTAGCCCTTGGCCTTCAGCTCCTCGATCTGGGAGATGAAGCTGGAGTCGAGCGTGCCGACGGTCAGGTTGCCGGCCTTGAACTGGTTGAGCACCGCCGACGCCGAGGTGAACGCCTTGAAGTCGACCTGGTCGAGCCGCTTCTCACCCGGCCCGCTGTAGGAGGTGTTCGGGACCAGCGAGAAGGAGCCCGTCGTCGGGTCGAAGCTCTTGAGCTTGTACGGCCCGTTGACCACCTGCCAGAGCGGGTTGGTGGCGAAGGTCGACTGGTCGCCCGACTCCTTGGTGAGGTAGTCGTAGATCGCCCCGGCGTTCTTGGGCTGGGTGAAGTCCAGGTGGGGTCCGCCGTCGCGGGCGATGTTCCACTCGGCCGACGGCATGACGTACAGCAGCGTCAGCATCGACAGCAGGTACGACGGGTTGTAGGCCGTCTCCAGCTGGAGGGTGAGCGTGTCGGGGGCGCTCGCCGTGGCGGTGATCCCGTCGGGGAACTGGCCGGGGGTGTAGAAGCTCCAGTTGGCGGGGCTCTTGGCCAGCGCCGCCTTGAGCAGGGCGACGGAGAAGACGACGTCGTCGGCGGTGACCGGCTTGCCGGTCGACCACTGGTAGTCCTTCATCTTGATCGTCACGGTCTTGCGGTCCGCGCTGTAGGTGGGCGGCTCGGCCAGGCTCAGCGCGGCGTCGGCGACCTGGTCGCCCTCGCCGCTCGGTCGGTAGAGCGAGCGCCACAGCTGGCCGCGGGCGATCACGGTGCCGTTGGCCGCGGCCGGTGGATAGGGGTAGATGTAGTTCGGGCTGAGCCCGGGTGTCAGCGCCACGACGGCGGTGCCGCCGTCCTTGGGGGTGCCGGTCTGCTTCGGCGGCTCTTTCGCGATGTCCTTCGCCGGTGCGCCGCCGCCTGCGCACGCCGACGCGGCGAGCAGCGCGACGAGCGCGAGCGTAAGTCGTCCACGCATGGTGCTAACTCCTGACTGAGGTGGGTCGCCCGATCGCGTCCCTGAGCGCGTCCGCGAGCAGGTTGAGGGCGAGGACGGTGAGGATGATGCAGACGCCGACGGGATAGACCAGCCACCAGTAGTCGGCGGAGATGTAGGTGACGCCGGCGGCGAGCTGGCTGCCCCAGTCGGCGGTCGGGTAGGTCAGGCCGAAGCCCAGGAAGCCCAGGGCGGAGACGACCAGGATCGCGTCGGCCACCTGGAAGGTGACGTTGACGATGATCACGCCGAGGGCGTTGGGGATCAGGTGGGTGAGGATGACCCGGCTCCTGGACGCGCCCATCACCTTGGCGGCCAGCACGAACTCCCTGACCCTCAGCGTCAGGACTTCCCCGCGCACCAGCCGCGCCGAGAGCAGCCACGAGAAGCAGCCGATGACCAGGGCCAGCGTGACCGCGTTCGCGTGGAAGCGCGCCGAGAGGATCAGGACGAAGAACAGGAAGGGGATCGACAACATGACGTCGACCAGCCGCATGAGGAAGGCGTCGACCACGCCGCCGGCCAGGCCGGCGACCGCGCCGTAGATCGTGCCGATCGTGGTGGCGAACAGTGCGGCCAGCAGGCCGATCTGCAGCGACACCCGTCCGCCCGCCATCAGCCGGCCGAGCACGTCGAAGCCGTTGGTGTCGGTGCCCAGCGGGAAGCCGGGCCCCGGCGGCAGGGCCGCGTTGACCAGGTCCACGTCGGTCTGGTTGGTCGGGTGGACCAGCGGGCCCAGGAAGCAGAACCCGGCGATGAGCACCAGGAGCACGCCCCCGGCGAGCGCGAGCGGATGCCGCCTCATGTTCTCAACTCGATTCGGCGGTCGGCGGCGGCGACCAGGAGGTCGGCGACGAAGTTGCCGGCCACGGTGAGGACGCCGCCGATGAGGGTGTAGGCGAGCAGCACGGGATAGTCCTCGCGATGCAGGCTGTTCAGGAAGAGCAGGCCGAGTCCCGGGTAGTTGAAGAGGGACTCGACGATCAGGTTGCCCGCCAGCAATGTGGGGACGAGCGTGCCGACGAGGGTGATCAGCGGCAGGCAGGCGTTGCGGAGCAGGTGGCGGAGCAGGATCAGCCGCTCCGGCAGGCCCTTGGCCCGCGCGACCCGGATGTAGTCCTGGCCGAGCTGGTCGAGGGCGGACGAGCGCTGGTATTGCGCGAAGACCGTGATGCTCCCGGCGGCCAGCGTGGTCACGGGCAGCGCCATGGCCCACGGATCGGTGAAGATCACCCAGGGCGAGTGCGACTGGGAGGCCTCGGCGGGGAACAGGCCGAGCGTCTGGCTGAAGATCGCGATCAGCAGGAGCCCGAGCAGGAACGACGGGGTGGCGTACAGCACGTACGACACGGCCGTGGTGGCGCGGTCGACGAGGCTGTTGCGCCTGACCGCCTGCAGGATGCCGAGCGGGATCGCGATCACCAGCGCCACGACCAGCCCGGCCAGCGACAACATCGCGCTGCGTCCGGCGTTCTGGGCGAGCAGGGTCGCGACGTCCTCGTTCAGCTTGTAGGAGCGGCCGAGGTCGAGGCGCAGCAGCTGGCCCAGGTAGGCGAGGTACTGCGTGATCACCGAGCGGTCGAAGCCGTGCTCCCTGTTGAAGGCGGCCACCGCCTCCGGGGAGGCGCGCTGGCCCAGCACGACCCGGCCGGGGCTCTCCGACACCAGGTGCAGCATGAAGAAGACGGCCGCGGAGATCCCGAGCAGGACGAAGGCCGAGACCACCAGGCGGCGCAGCACGTACCTAGCCATTGCGGCCCCCCTGGAGCGGGTAGTGACAGGCCACCCGGTGGGTGCCGCCGAGCGTCGTCATGGGCGGCTCGATCCGCGCGCAGGTCTCCGTCGCCAGGGCGCAGCGGGTGCGGAACCTGCAGCCGCTGGGCGGGTCGATGGAGCTCGGCAGCTCGCCGCTCACCCGCGTCCCGTTCCTCTCGCCCTCGGGAACGGCCGCGAGCAGGCCCGCCGTGTAGGGGTGGGCGGCGGAGCCGTACACCTCGTCGGTGGTACCGGTCTCCACGAGCTTGCCGAGATACATGACGCCGACCCGGTCGGCGAGGTAGCGCACGACCGCGAGGTCGTGCGAGATGACCACGCTGCTCAGGCCGCGTTCGAGCTGGATGCGGCGCATCAGGTTGAGCACCTGGGAGCGGATGGAGACGTCGAGCGCGCTGACCGGCTCGTCGGCGATCAGGACCTTCGGGTCCAGGGCGAGCGCGCGGGCCAGGCCGACCCGCTGGCGCTGGCCGCCGGACAGCTCGTACGGGTAGCGGTCGAGGACGCCCTCCGGCAGGCCCACGTCGTCGAGGAGCCGTCTCACGCGCTCGTCGCGGTCGCCGATGCCCTGGATGACCAGGGGTTCGCGCAGGATGCGGCCGATGCGCATGCGCGGGTCGAGCGCGGCGCCGGAGTCCTGGAACATCATCTGGACGGCGGGCCGCGGCCGGGTGAGCTTCTCGCCCTCGAAGAGGATCTGACCGCCGTCTGCCCTGTCGAGACCCACGAGCATCCTGCCCAGGCTCGACTTGCCGCAGCCCGACTCCCCCACCAGGCCGAACGTCTCGCCCGCCGCCACCTCGAAGCTCACGCCCGAGACGGCCTTGACGGTACGGCGTCCCGCCGGATGCTCGCGGACCAGGCCGTCGACCTTCAGCAGGGCGCCGCCGCTCCTGCCCCGGCGGATCCGCTCCCGCTTCACCGATTGCGCCGGCCCGCCGGCCGGGTGCCAGCAGGCGTAGGTGCCGGTGAACGGCGGCTGCTCCTGTCGGCACCGGTCCGTGGCCGCCTCGCATCGGGGCGCGAACGGGCAGCCCGGCTCGGGCCGGCTCAGGTCGGGCGGGGAGCCGGGGATGCTGAACAGCGCCTCGTGCCTGTCGTGAGCGAGCGTGGGGATGGCGGACAGCAGGGCCCGGGTGTAGCGGTGCCGGGTGTGGCCGAAGAGCGTCGCGGTGGGCGCCGACTCGGCCACGCGCCCGCCGTACATCACCCCGACACGATCCGCCCGCTGGGAGATCACCCCCATGTCATGCGTGATGAGGATCATCGACATGCCGCGTGCGGATCTGAGCTCGTCGAGCAGGTCCAGGATCTCGGCCTGGATGGTCACGTCGAGAGCGGTGGTGGGCTCGTCGGCGATGACGATCTCGGGCTCGCAGACCAGGGCCATCGCGATCATCACGCGCTGGCGCTGGCCGCCGGAGAGCTGGTGGGGGTAGCCGTCGCGCTTGATGCCGACCTGGGTGAGCATCTGCTCCGCGCGCTCGCGGGCGGCTCGCCTGGAGGCCGCGCGGTGCAGGCGGACGGGCTCCGCGACCTGCTCGACGATCTTCTTGGTCGGGTTCAGCGAGGTCAGCGAGTCCTGGAAGATCATCGCGATCTCGTTGCCCCGGTAGTGCCTGGGGTCCATCGTGAGCAGGTCCCGGCCGGCGAAGTCGATCGCCCCGCCGGTCACCCGGCCGCCGGCGGGCAGCATGCCCATGATGGCGAGCCCGGTCATGGACTTGCCGGAGCCGGTCTCGCCGACGATCCCCAGGGTCTCGCCGCGGCCCAGTTCCAGGCTGACGTTCGACACAGGCCGGACGACCCGGTCACCGCGCCGGATTTCTACCGACAGATCCCTGATTGACAGGGTTTTCTGTACATCCACGCGACGATAGTGGAGTTTGGGCTGGTAGCGGTGTTCGTCCGCGCCGGCGAATGTTCAGGAGGCGATTCGTCCGGCCGAACGAACGTCGGCGCGGCCGGTGTGCAGGAAGCGGGCCCGGCCCGTGCCGTCGTCGCCCACGAAGGCCACCGGGCCGCGGCCGGGCTCGGCGGGGATCAGCGCGTCGCCCCGCCAGGCGAGCAGTTCCGTCCGGTAGGGCTCCTCGTCGAGCTCCGCCAAGACGCCGAGAGGCACATGATCCAGCCACAACCGGCCCTGGCCGTCCGCGCTGACCGTGGTCCGGCTCGTGCTCGACACGTACGTGCCGACATAGCGGGCGGCGTCCACGTGCCGCGCCGGATCGGGGACCGGGTCCTCCGGCAGCTCCATCAGGCGGCCGACGATCTCCTTCACCAAGGGCCGCGGTGAGCCGCCGTTGGTGAGGATCACCACGGCCATGTCCCGGGCCGGATCGACGCGCAGGATCGCCGACTGGCCGATCGTGTTGCCGTCGTGGCCGTAGACCAGGCCGCCCGGCAGGTCGTAGAGCTCCCAACCCAGGCCCCAGGCCGTGCCCCAGCCGATGTCCGGCAGGGCGACCTGCGGCCGCAGCATGGGCAGGAACCGGTCGTCCGCCAGGTGCATCCGGGCGAAGGCGAGCAGGTCGCGGGCGGTCATGGCCAGCATCGACCCGGCCGGCGCGTTCGAGCGTGCCATCGCCCAGACCGTGGTGGGAGCCCCGCCGAGATGGCCCACCGCCGTGCGGTGGAGGATCGCCTCGTAAGGATCACTGGCCGCGTGCGTCATACCCAGCGGGGTGAACAGGTGGTCGCGCATGCACGCGTCGAACGGCCTGCCCCGCACGACCTCGACGATCCGCCCCAGCACGCAGAAGCCGGCGTTGTTGTAGGAGAACATCTCGCCCGGCTCGAAGATCTGCGGCACCTCGCCGAGCAGGCCGACGTAGGCGGCCAGGCAGTCGTCGCCCTTGCCGGTGTCGGTGAAGACGTCGCCCTCGAACCCCGCGACGTGGCACATCAGCTGGCGGACCGTCGCCGGTCTGAAGCCGGGCAGGTAGGTGCGCACCTGGGCGTCGAGATCGACCTTCCCCTCATGCACCAGCTGCATGACCAGGGTCGCGGTGAGCACCTTGGTGATCGAACCGATCTGGAACAACGAATCGGCCGTCGCCTCGACCCCCGTGGCGATGTTCAGCACACCCGCCGTGGCCTCGGCCACCTCGCCGCCGACGTCGACCGCCACCGCCGCACCCGGCACGCCGTTCTCGGCCAGCAGCTCCGGCAGCAGGCCCCTGATCTCATCCAGCACTCGGCCCAGCGTAGGCCGGGCGCGGATCATCGCGTTCGTCCGCTCCGACCACCGGCCGGCTCCCGGTTCGTCGGATCGGCCAGCTCAGAAGGCCGCGCCCCCTCGTCGGGGACGCGGCCTTCTCGTCACGGTGTCGCTTTGATCGCCGAAGCCGGGCACCGGTCCACCGCCCGGCGGACCGCGTCCCACAACTCGGCAGGAGGCTCGGGCCGCAGCACGATCGAGGTGCCGTCGTCATCCTGGTCGAAGACCTCTTCCGACGAATACACGCACATGCCCGAGCCGATGCAGCGCTCGGTGTCCACGGTGACCTTCATGGCTCAAGCATCCCAGGTCACGGGCAGGCTCTTCACGCCGTAGATGTCGGCCATCTCGGGCCGCACGGCGACCTCCTCCGCCGGTACGGCCAGGCGGAGCGACGGGAACCGCCTGAACAGCGCGGGAAGCGCCACCCGCAGCTCGACACGGGCAAGCTGCTGGCCCAGGCACTGGTGGATGCCGTGGCCGAAGGCCAGATGCCCGCCGTCCTGCCGGTCGAGGTCGAGCGCGTGAGGGTTCGGGAAACGCTCGGGGTCGCGGTTGGCGGTGTTCATCAACAGGATCACCATCGTGCCCGCCTTGATGATCTGGCCGCCCACCTCGACGTCCTCCAGCGCGCTGCGCATGAAGGTCTTGGCCACGCTGAGGTAGCGCAGCAGTTCCTCGATGGCCCGGTCGGTGAGCTCGGGCTCCGAGCGCAGCGCGGCCAGCTGCTCGGGGTTCTGCAGCAGCGCGAAGGCGCCCAGCCCGATCATGTTCGCGGTGGTGTCGAACCCGGCCGCGAGCAGGATCAGGGCCATGCCCCGCAGCTCCTCGTCGGTCAGGTCGCTGTCGATGAGGTCGCTGAGCACGTCGTCGGTGGGATTGGCGCGCTTGGCCGCGACCAGCTCGGCCAGGTACTCCTGGGTCGCGGTGTAGGCCGCGAACAGGTCCTCGTCACTGGTCTCCCCGCCGAGGAACTTGTCGATGTTCTCCTGGAAGCGGCCCCGGTCCTCGTACGGCACGCCCAGCAGCTCGCAGATGACGATCGCGGGGATGGGCTTGGCGAAGGCGGTCACCAGGTCCGTGGAGGGTCCGGCCTTCTCCATGGCGTCGAGGTGCTCGGCGGTGACCTGCTCGATGCGCTCGGTCAGGAGGCGCATGCGCCGCACGGTGAACTTGCCCACCAGCGGCTTGCGGTAGCGGCTGTGCTGCGGATCGTCCATGAGCAGGAACTCGCCCGGCGGCGCCGGCGGCACCTCGTAGCCGGAGTAGTCGATGGTCGGGTGGTGGCTCATGAACTCCTTGCGCGAGCTGAACCGCGGGTCGGCCATGACCTGCCTGATCAGGTCGAAGCCGGTGATCACCCAGCCCTGGTGCCCGTCGGCGAAGGTGAAGCGGCTGAGCGGGCTCTGCTCGCGCGCCTCGATCAGCTCCTTGGGCGGGTCGAAGGGGCAGCCGGGCCGACGTTCCGTGGGCATGGCAGCGAGGGTGTGGACGGATTCACTCATGAGCACTCCCGATATCGCGAAGGTGGTGGTTCTCAGGCGTCGAGGGCAGCGGTGATCTTACGGGTCATCTCCGCCAGCGACGGGCTGGGCTCGCCCTGGTGGACACCGGCCGCCGAGTCGATGGCCACCAGCACGGTGCTGCGGAAGTTGTCGGCCTCGGCCTGGTCCTGCCGCTTGAGCAGGGCCATGGAGGCGGTCAGCGCCGGCAGCACCTGGTCGGCCAGCTCGGCCGTCGTCTTGCCGTTCAGCTCCTTGCCCTTGGGCGCCTTGGCCAGCACGTGACCGATCTGGCCGGTCGCGGAGGTCAGGGCGAGGGAGCCGCGGGTGGCGACCTTGTGGGCCGACTCGGCGATCCCGGCGGCCGCCATCAGCGAAACGGCGCCCCAGGCGGCGACGCGGATGGTGAGCTGGTCCTGGTCGGTGAGGGTGACAGACATGATGGGCACTCCTTGTCAGCAGGTCTTGATGGGCTCAACTCTGGCCGGTCGCTCTGATACGGGACTGACAGGCCGCTGATACGTCCAGGCGGGGGCCTGCTGACGGCACGCCAAAACGCTCGGGCCCCGCCGTAGGGCGGGGCCCGGGTGCGTGGGACCTGGTCGGCTACCGGTGGTCGTTCACGAAATGAGCGTGGCCTCCGCCAGCTCCCGCCACTCGGTCTCCTGCCCGCCACGGGTCGCCTCGGCGAAGAGATCCTCGCCGAGCCGATCGCGCGTCTCCGCCACGAGCCGCACGCCGTCGGGCTGCGAGCGGTCGGCGGTGCCGCGCACGACGTCGCTCGCCGCGAGCAGCCGCGCCGCCCGCTCCGCGTCGCCCTGGCGCAGCGCGAGGTCCGCGAGCCCGATCAGCACCTCCGCGATCAGCGGCGTGTAGCCCGTGTCGATGATGGCGGCGAACGCCTCGTTCCGGTACACGCGGGCCTTGTCCAGGTCGTCGGTCAGGTAGGCGGCCAGGTCCATGGACTTGGCATGGATCATCGGCGACAGTTCCTCGCTCACCAGCATCGCCCGCACGCTCGCCAGCTGCAGGTTCGCCTCGTCGAGGTCACCGCGCCAGCGCGCCAGCTGTGCCTTGGTCAGCGCCACCTCGGCCAGGGCGTCGGGCCAGGTGATGCCGCTCGCCGCCCGCTCGGCCTCGGCCATCGCCGCCTCGCTGGCCGGTTCGTCGCCGAGCAGCCGGCGCAGCTGGGCCTGCCGCGTCCAGAGGTTGAGCGTCTCCTCCCGCACGCCCAGCTCGTTCAGCGCCTTGGCCGCCTCTTCGAGGTGCTCGCACGCGCGCGCGAACTCCCCGCGCATGGCGAGCCGTTCGGCCAGGAACGACAACGCCAGCGAGGTACCCAGCCGCTCGCCCAGCGTGCGGAACTCGGCCAGGGCGATCTCGGTGTCGGTGTCGACGTCGGTCTCGTCGCCGCCGAGCGTGAGCCTGAACCGGGCACGGGTGATCCTGGCCTGCGCTCGCACCCACGGGTTCTCGTCGGCGATGAGCGGGTCCAAGGCGGTCATGAACCCCGTCGGGTCCTGCACCAGCCGCTCCCACAGCGCGACGAACTTCAGCATCGGGTGGCCGGCCGGGCTGTGCCGCGTCAGCCGGTGCGCCTCGTGGATCCACTCCTCCGCCTGGTACTGGTCGCGGCCGATGCCCGAGGTCAGGAACATCGTCACCACGGTGTAGGCCAGGGCTCGCACGTCATCGGAGACCTCGCCCGGCAGCGAGGCGGCCGCGACGCTCAGCTCGGCGCCCTCGACCCGGTGCCCGCTGAGGAACCAGTACCAGCCCGCGCCGCCGACGAGCCGCATGGCCTCCTGTGCCCAGCCGTCGGCGATCGCCCCGCGCAGGGCGGCGTTGATGTTGTCGTGCTCGGCCTCGAGCGTGACCAGCCATTCCAGCTGCCCGCTGCCGCGCAGGTGCTTGTCGGCCTCCTCGGCCAGCTCGCTGAGGTAGTCGAGCTGCGCCCGCCGCACCTGCTCGACCTCGCCCGCCTCGGCGAGCCGCTGCACGGCGTACTCCCTGATGGTGCCCAGCATCCGGTAGCGCGGCGCGTCCTCGCCGGTGGCCACCAGCAGCGACTTCTCGATCAGCGCGGTGAGCACGTCGAGCACCGGTTCCCCGGCGAACATCTCTCCGCCGCAGACCCGCTCGGCGCCTTCCAGGCCCGCGCCTCCGGCGAACACCGACAGCCGCCGCAGCACGCCGCGCTCGGCCTCGCTCAGCAGGTCCCAGCTCCAGTCGACGACCGCGCGCAACGTCTTGTGCCGTGGCAGTGCCGTACGGCTGCCGCCCGTGAGCAGGCTGAAGCGGTCGTCGAGGCGGCGGGCAAGCTGGTCGGGCGACATGGTGCGCAGCCGCGCGGCGGCCAGCTCGATCGCCAGCGGGATGCCGTCGAGCGCGCGGCAGATCCGCGCCATGGTCGCCAGCGTGCGCGCGTCGGAGCCGATGTCCTTGCGCACCAGCTCGGCACGGTCACGCAGCAGCCGTACGGCAGGCGAGTCGTCGACCTCGGCGGGGTCGGCCCCCTCCGAGGGCAGCGCGAGCGGTTCGACCTGCCACAACACCTCGCCCGTGATCCCGAGCGGCTCCCTGCTCGTGGCCAGGATGCGCAACCTGCGGCACTCGCCCAGGAGCCGGTCGGCGAAGGCGGCCGCGTCCTCGATCACGTGCTCGCAGTTGTCGAGGATCAGCAGGATCGCGCGCTCCCTGAGCGCGGTGACGAGCCGGTCCATCGGCTCGCCTGCCCGCGGCCCGCTGAGCATGCCCTGGTCGCGCAGGCCGATCGCGGTGAGGGCCGCCTGCGCCAGGTCGCCGCCCTCACGCACCGAGGCGAGCTCGACCAGCCAGGCGCCGTCGGGCAGCTCGGCGAGCATCGTGCGCGCGGTCTCCGTGGCCAGCCTGGTCTTGCCGGAGCCGCCCGGTCCCGTCAGGGTGACCAGCCGGTGCCTGACGGCCAGGTCGGCGACCTCGGCGATGTCGTCGCCCTTGCCGACGAAGCTGGTGAGCTCGGCGCGCAGGTTCGTCCTGACGGTCTCGGTGCGTGCGCCCAGTTCGCCCCGCAGCAGCGCGGTGTGCAGCGCTGACAGCTCGGCCGACGGGTCGGCGCCCAGCTCGTCGGCGAGGCGCTCGCGGGTGCGCTGGTAGACGGTCAGCGCTTCGTTCCCGCGTCCTGCCTCGGCCAGGGCGCGCATCAGCGCGGCGACGAATCCCTCGCGCAGCGGATGCGAGGCGACGAGGTCGGTCAGCTCGGAGACCATGTCGGCGGCGCGGCCCAGCCGGATGTCGGCGTCGATGCGATCGCCGAGCGCGGTGATGTGCAGCTCGTCCAGGCGCGCGACGACGGCGTCGAAGACCTCGCTGTCCTGCAGCGCGATGTCGGCCAGTGCCGCGCCCCGCCACAGGGCCAGGGCCGAGCGCAGCAGGTCGGCCTTGTCGGCGGGCTCGGCGGAACGGGCCTGGGCGACCAGCCGCTCGAACCGCTGCACGTCGACGGCGTCGGGCGGGACGGCCAGGCGGTAACCGCCCGCGTCGGCCTCGATCACGCCGTCGGGCAGCACCCTGCGCAGCCTCGACACCAGCGCCTGCAGGGCGTTGACCTCGTCGGCCGGGGGCCTTTCGCCCCAGATCCAGTCGACCAGCCTGCCGCGGGAGATGATGCGGCCGGGTTCGAGGGCCAGCGCGGCCAGCAGCGCGCGCAACCGGACCCCGGGGACGTCGACCACGGTCCCGTTGTCGTTCTTGACCTCGAAGGGTCCGAGCAATCCGACTCGCACATCAGACATTGTGCCGAAGTGTAGTCACGGGTAAGCAACCCAGCATCATTCGGGTTATCGTGGCGTCATGGAGTGCTTCGCCGCTGACCGCAGCCGCAGCTGAGGGCCGGCTCGCGCCTGCAACAGGCCGTGAGCGGGCCGACTGACGCCCATCGTCATGCCCTCAGCCGTGAAAGGCGCACTTCCATGCTCATCCGTCCCTTCGCCGCGCCCGATCTGGCGCGGCTCATCGACCTGACCATCGAGACCTTCGGCCCCTTCTACGAAGAGCACTTCCGGCCGCTGGTGGGCGAGGTCATCTTCGCCAACCAGCACGGCGACTGGCGCGGCGACTACCGCACCCAGGTCGCCGAACTCCACGACCCCGGCCAGCACAAGCACGTCGCGGTCGCCGTCGACGGCGACGTGATCGCCGCCTACGTGGCGTGGAGCGTCGACCCGGCGCGCAAGAACGGGGCCATCTCGCACCTGGCCGTCTCGGCCGGCCACCGCCGTCACCACCTGGGCACCACGCTGTGCGAGCACGCGTTCGCCGAGATGAGGGCGCTCGGGGCCGAGGTCGTCGAGATCGGCACCGGTGGCGATCCCTTCCACGCGCCCGCCAGGGCGCTCTACGAGAAGCTCGGGTGCACGCTGCTGCCGATCGCCGTCTACTACAAGACGCTCTGATCGTCGGCTGAGCTCCCGGCCGCCAAATGGCGGGAAGCGCCACGCGACTTCCCGCCAGCTGCGGGTTACCGCCTGCGACCTGGTCGCGCAGGGTGAGGATAATCGTCAAGAGGGAGAAACCATGGACGACCAGACCCCGTTCGGCGAACTCACCGTCCGCCCGCCGTACGACCCGGAGCTCGTGCCCGTCGAGCAGGCGCTCCGCCAGCTGCTGCCCAACCTCACGGCGGAGAGCCTGACGGCGCGGCGGCAGCCGGGCCTGGCCGGCGAGGCGGCCGAGCAGCTCGTGGGCTTCGAGCAGGTCGACCTGACGGCCGGCGGCACCGTGCGGGTCGAGGAACGGCAGGTGCCGGGGCCCGACGGCGCGCCCGACATCACCCTGCTGATCCTCAGCCCGGTCGACGACCGGGGGCCGAAGGCGGGGATCTACCACATCCACGGCGGCGGCATGGTCACCGGCGAGCGCCGGCTGGGCATGCACATGTACCTGCCGTACGTCGCCGAGGGGCACGCCGTCGCCGTGTCCGTGGAGTACCGGCTGGCGCCCGAGCACCCCGACCCCGCGCCGGTCGAGGACTGCTACGCCGGTCTGGTGTGGACCGCCAAGAACGCCGCGGAGCTCGGCATCGACCCCGGCCGCCTGCTCATCGCGGGCGAGAGCGCGGGCGGCGGGCTCGCCGCGGGCACGGCGCTGCTCGCCCGCGACCGCGACTTCCCCGCCCTCACCCACCAGATCCTCGTCTGCCCTATGCTCGACGACCGCTTCGAGACGCACTCCAGCCGCATGCTCGAAGGCGAGGGCATCTGGGACCGCACCAGCAACCTGTTCGGCTGGACGGCGCTGCTCGGCGAGCGGCGCGGCGGGCCCGACGTCTCGCCGTACGCCGCCCCCGCCAGGGCGACCAACCTGGCCGGGCTCCCCCGCACCTACATCGACGCCGGCTCGGTCGAGAGTTTCCGCGACGAGGTGCTGATCTACGCGAGCCGGCTCTCGGAGGCGGGGGTCAACGTCGACCTGCACATGTGGGGCGGCGGCTTCCACGGCTTCGACATGATCGCCGCGCACGCCGCGATCTCCCGCGCCTCCACGGCGGTGCGCGACGAGTTCATCCGGCGGGCGCTGGAACACTGAGCCCAACGGGCGGCCTGCAACCTGGGAGGGGTCCGCGTGCGCGATCTCATCGGCAAGCTCGAAGCCGTCGGCGATGAGACGGCCGGCGCGCTGCGCGTCATCGCCCACTTCGACAGCCTGGTCGAGCAGCGTGCGCCCGTCGCGGCCGTGATCCGCGCGGCGGCCGTGCTGGCGGGGTGTCCGGCCGGGTACCACGACGCCGGCAGGAGCCTGACCCGACGGTACGACCCAAAGGGGCGGTCCATGGCCGCCGACGCTCCCCGCTCCTGGCCGCAGGTGGCCGTGCCCGGCAGGCCCGGGTGCTGCCTGTGGCTGGAGCGGGAGGGCGAGCGCCGGCCGCTCGACGCGCTCATCCTGGAGCGGGCGGCGCTGGCCGTCCACGCGCTGACCGGGGAGCGCACGCATCGCTCGATCGGGGAGGCGGTGAAGATCGCCTGCGATCCCGACGCGTCGGAGGCCGAGCGCCGCGACGCCATCGCCCGGCTGGGCCTCACGGGGCCGACGACCGTGGTGGTCAGCGGATCGGGCGAGGGGGTGCTCTCGCCGTCCACCGCGCTGGTCGGCGAGCTTGTCGTGACGCTCGTGGCCGGGGCGCCGGTGTACCCGTCCGGGCTGCGGGCGGGGACGGCGGTGGCGGCCGAGCCCGCGCACCTGCCCGCCGCCCTCGACCACGCCCGGCTCGCGCTGCGGCTGACCGACCGCCTCGAAGGGCCGGGGGCGTCGCTGGTGCACTACGACGACCTCGGCGCCCTGGCCGTGGTCGCCGAGCGGATCACCCCTGACGAGGCCGGCGCGCTCGACGACGTGCGCCGGATCGACCAGGCCAGGGCCACCAGGCCGTGGGCCGTCGACACCCTGCAGGCCGTGCTCGACCACAGCAGCCTCAGGCAGGCCGCCGCGGTTCTGCACCTGCACCACTCGACGCTGCAGGAGCGGCTGACCTCGCTGGCCTCCCAGCTCGGATACAGCCTCACGCGGCCGGGCGGCCGCCAGAGGGCCGCGGTCGCGGTCCTGCTCTGGCGGATCGCCCACTGCGCCGACGGCTGACGATCAGCCGAGCGCGACCCGGTCACGCGCGATCAGGCCGGGCGGACGCTCAGCTGAGGGCCGGGCGCCCTTTCGCGGTCGGCCGCCCGACGCTCGCTGGGGACCCGACGCTCGCTGAGGGCCCGGCGTTCAGCTCATGGCATGGCCGCGCGGTCGCCGCGGGTGCGGGCGACCATCAGGCCGATCCCGCCCGCGAGGGCCAGCGCGACCCCGATGATGCCGAGGATCGTCCAGATCCCCGACCCCGTGAACGGCAGCTCGTCGCCGACCGACGACGAGCCTTCGCCGCCGCCGGGCGGCGTCTCGTCGAAGGTGTTGGTCACGTCGACCGACGCCGAGCCGTCCACCACGACCTCGCCGTCGTCGCCGCCGTCGGAGGCCGCGTAGGTGACCGTCGCCCCGGAGGGCACGTCCTGCTCGGTCACCGTGCACGCGGCGCCGTCGGGCACGGAGATCTCGCGTGACTCGCCGTCGCTCAGCTCGAAGGAGCTGTCCTCGGGAGCCAGCGCGACTTCGCCCTGGTCGGTCGTGCAGACCACCGAGAAGCGGTACGGCCCGGCGGACCCGCCCTTGACGTGCTTGGTGACCACGATGTCCGCCGCCGGGAAGGTGTTGGTGGCCGTGATGGTCACCGGCTCCCCCTCGCCGTCGGCCGTCACCACGACGGCCGTTTCACGTGAATCGTGGTCCACGACCGACGCGGCGGCTCCCCCGGTGTCGACCTCCTCGGCCCAGCAGCTGGTGTTCACCGGCAGCGGCCTGATGACGACGGGCTCGCCCGCCGCGACCTGGTAGGTCTTGCTCAGCACCAGGTCGGTCGGCTCACCGGCGGCGTTCGGCAGGGCGCACGAGACCTTGATCCCGAACTCGCGGTCGCCCACGTAGGTGGCGGCGTCGCCGTCGAGCGCCTTGACCAGCCGCAGCTCGCCGAAGGCGAAGGTGTTGGTGATCCTCGCCGTCTGCACGGACGTCTCGCCGATGCCCGGCTCGATGGTGATCTCGATCGGGTCGTTCTGCGGATGGTCGCTCTGCCCGCCCCGCGCCGACTCCTCGTACACCTCGCACTCGGCGCCGGCCGGAATGCCCTCGATGGTCACCGGCTTGTCGACGGTGACCCGGTAGGTCTTGTCGATCACGGTCTGGTCGGGCCTGCCGTCCGGGTGGATGACGCAGGTGACGTGGAACGGGAACGGCACCTTCTTCAGCAGCTCGTTGATCTGGTCCGGTGCTTGGTCGATGCGCTTGACCAGCCTGAGGTCGCCGTAGGCGAGGGCGACGCCCACCTGGATGGGCTCGTTGGGCTGCAGCACGCGCGGCGTGCCGAGCTTGTCGAACGGCGCGACCGGCCAGGCCAGGCGCGAGCCGTCGGGGCGGTCGGTGACCTCGTTGTGGGCGTAGGAGTTCCACGCGATCGTCGGGTCGCCGTTCTGGGTGACGTCGAGCGGGGTGTCCATGGCCCAGGTGAGGTCCACCTTCGCGCCCGGCGCCAGGGCCGGATCGAAGGTGATCTTGGCGCGGAATCCTCGCGCCGCCGCGCTGAACGGGTCGTCCCAGACGTTGCTCGGGCACTGGTCGGCGTTGGAGCCGGCGCCGCCCATGTTCAGGTCGTCGGTGCACAGGGGCTCGTCGTTCTCGTAGGCGAGCTCCATCGTGCCGGCCCCGTCCAGGGCGGGCGCGGTGGCCAGCGTGGGCCGCTTGTCCCAGGCGGTGCCGCGTGACTGGTCGAGGATGACGCCCTTGTCACCCATGATCGGGAACCGGTCGACGATCCGCATGGCCGTACCCGACTCGGTCCCGGCATTCTGGATGCGCGCCAGGTAGTGGTAGCGGTCGCCCGGGTTGACCAGTGCGATGCACGGGTTGGCGGTGTAGGTGCGGCCCGAGGAGTCGGTGGTCGACAGGCACGACGAGTCGCCGACGGGGACGACCTCCTTGGTGCGGGTGTTGTACCAGCCCAGGGAGTCGTTGCCGGAGACCCACTTGCGGGCGGCGAAGGCGGCGCCCGACTTGGCGGTCAGCGTGGCCTGGGCCACGCAGTACAGGCCGTCGCCGAAGTCGCCGTCGGTCTGCGAGTCGCCCGCGCACTCCATGTCCTCGTCGGAGGAGGTCGCGCCGACGGTGTTGGTCACGACCTGACCGGCCGTGATGCCGGCCTCCAGCCTGACGTGGATCTCGATGGTGAACGTCGCGCCGGGCGCGAGCACCCAGGTGCCCGGGAATTCCCAGGTCAGCCCGGAGACCCGGCCGCCGCTCGTGGTCTCGCTGAACTCGGGCGTGGGCACGGCGGGCGTCCCGCTGGGCACCGACGCGTTGATGATCTTGTACGGCTCGCCGTTGTCACCCTGGAAGCTGTCGACGAACTGGATGCCCGGCGGCAGCGCGTCCTTGACGACCAGGTCGGGGATGTTGGCGGTCCCCGTGTTGGCGATCTTCAGGTAGAACGGGGCGTCCTCGCCCGGAGCCAGGACCGTGTTCGGCGTCTTGCTGACGTCGAGGATCGGGTCGCCCTTGACCAGGTCGAGCGTCGCGGTGACGGGGTCGATGTCCTTGGGCGTGTCGGGGTCCTCGACCTTGGTGATGAACTGCCCGCTCGCGGTGTCCTCGAGGTGGCTGGGCACCGGCTCGCCGCTGCTGCGCAGCGACGGGCGCGGGCTCACGTCGAGCACCAGGATGCCGTCGCAGCCGCTGCTGGCGCACGGGACGATCGTGAAGCCGTCGTTGGCGGTGCTGGTCGAGGAGTAGGTGACGCGGATGCCGGTGACGTCGCCCGCGCTCACCCCCGCGGGCAGCGCGGCCGAGCCCGACGGGGTGCCGTTGACCCAGGCGCCGTTCACGTAGGCGTCGATCTGGACCCGGTCGGCGCCCTTGGGCATCTGGTTCGACTTGATCGAGACCAGGTCGACGGCGTCGAAGAAGTCGCTGTCCTGATCGATGATCTTCAGGTACTTGGCCGACATGTTGCCGGTGTTGCGGATGGTCAGGGTGAGGTCGGCGTGCTGGCGCGGCAGGCCCGGCACGTATTCGGGCAGCTCACCGGGGCTGATCGACTTGTTCAGCGACGCGCCGTCCGAGGCGGGTCCGGTGTTCATGCTCGGACCGCACACCGGACCGGTCGGCACGTAGTCGCCGCCCGCGTCGATCGAGTAGCAGTTGGTGAACGTCACGCCGTTCTCGGTGCCGGGGCGGCGCTCGGCGACGATGTTGATCGTGAACGTGCTCTGCGGCGGCATGTCGCCGTCGTAGACGCCGCGCACGCCCGTCGCCCGCTCCAGCAGGGCCGTGTCGGAGGCGTCGTAGGGCACCCACGCGTTCGCGGTCGGGTCCCACAGCTCGATGGTGACCGGCGCGCTCGACGGCGAGACCGACACCGAGTCGATCATCAGCACGTCCCACGGGCTGGCCGTGCTGGGCGAACCGTCGGGATTGGCCGGCGGGTCGGTGACGATCGGGTCGATGAGCGGCTTGTTGCCGTTGTTGGTGACCGTCAGGGTCATCGGGATCGGCTGGTCGAGCGGGATGTCCGTCTGGTCGGCGGACTTGGTGCCGGTGCCGGAGGTGTTCGGATCCTCGACGGGCAGGTTCTGGCAGGCGGTGCCGGAGGCGGTGCCGCTGCCGTCGGTACGGCCGGCGTCGCCCTTGTAGCCGGCGCAGTCGTCGATGCCGTCGGCCACGTCCTGCTCGGTGACGTCGTCGGTGAGGGTCCCGTGAATGTCGAGACCGGCCTTGGCGCCCTCGGAGATGGTCGGGTTGCCCTCGGCGTCCACGCCCGTGTAGGTGACCTCGATCGAGGCGACCGTGGTGCCCGGCTTGGAGACGTCGATGGTCTGGTTCTCGGTGTAGGTCCTGGTGGTGCTGGTCCCGTCGGCGTAGTTGACGGTCACCTGCGCCGACGTGGCGCCGTCGGGGAAACGCAGCCGGATCGACTGCACGTCGACCTTGTCGAACTCGCTGGTGGCGGTCTCGTCCGGCTCGATGATCGTGATGCTCTTGACGGGGAACGGCGACTTGTTCGTCACGTCGATCATGGCGCTGACCGGGGAGTTCTCGCCGAGCACCGCGTGCTCGCCGGTGTCCTGCGAGAAGTCGCCGTCGGTGTCGGGGAAGAACTTCTTGGCGCCTTCGAGGACGAGGATGTCGGGCAGGATGTCGTAGGTGTCGCAGGCCTGGGCGCCGGTGACCGTGCCGTCGGTCGTCTCCTCCGCCGAAGGCGTGGCGCAGTTGTTGACGACGATCTTGTCCGTGGGCCGCAGCGGCGAGCCGTCGGAGCGTTTGGTGTCGCGCAGCTTCAAGTCGACCTCGACGGTGCCGCCGTCGGAGCTGTTCGGCAGCGGGTCGCCCTGGCTGTTGGTGAAGACCACCTCGAAGCCGACCACCTGAGCGGGCTCCACGCCGTCGGGCAGCGGCAGGCGGCCCGGCGAGGTGATCGGGTCGCCGGTGGCCGTGCTGCCGTCCGCGAGCGTGACCACCAGCACCGCCTGGTCGGCGCCCTCCGGGAAGGCGGTGACGGTGGCGGAGCGAAAGTCGAAGTACTCGAAGGTCTCCTCGCTGGTGTCGGAGACGCTCAATTCCGTCACCTCGGCCGACGATGAGGAGTTGTTGCGCACGTTCAGCGTGATCGTGGACTCCTCGCCGCTGCCCGCGACCGCCGAGCCGTCCTGCCAGTCCTTGGTCACGACCGGCGTCACCACCCTCGGGATGGTGATGGTGATCTCGGTGGTGGAGTCCTTCGCGTCGGCGTTGTCGGCGTCGACCTTCGCGGTGTTGGGGACGACGGTGCCGTCCTCGAAGTCGGTGTCGGCCGGGACCCGCATGCCGATCTCGATCGTGCCCGCCTGGCCCGCGCGCAGGCCCGTCTCGTCATCCGGGTTCTGCAGGTCCTGCTTGTAGACGACCGTCAGCAGCCGGGTCGACTCGTCGTAGGTGACGTCGCGGGTGGTGGTGCTCTGCGGCAGGCTCGTCACGTCCAGCCCCGCGGGCAGGGTGTCGGTGACGGTGAAGTGCACGCAGTCCACGGTCAGGCCGGAGCACTGGCCGTTGAGGGTGTAGATGAACTCGTCGCCGGGCTCCAGCGGGCCGCCGGCGTCGTTGGTCTTGGTGATGCTGACCGCGCTCATCGGATCATCGGCGGCTGCGGCGAGCGACGCCGTGGCGGGCGAGGCGGCCACCAGACCGAATATCGCCACACCTGCCATCAGCAGGTCGGAAAAGGTACGTTGCCGTCGGCGCACGGACGATCGCCTCGCTTACCAGTGAACTCCACGATGATCACTTAACGTAAAAGCGAGTCACAGTCCGTATCAGTTGGCACACCGCCGCCCAGGCGATCCATAACCGGGCGTGGTGGAACATTGGGATCTCATTGGCCCCTGACGACCACCACGCTTCCCTGCGTGGTCTGGACGATGATCGGGAAGCTGTCGGGCACCACCCCACGCAGGCGGGCGAGCAGGGTGGCGACGGGCGGCACGTCACCGGGAGCGCGCACGCCGATGGTGAAGGTCGTCGCGTGCAGGTCGACGCCCGAGACCGCGGCGCCCGGCGTGCCGGCCAGCCAGGCGACGGCCTCCTGCCGCACCCGGCTCTCCCACGACGAGGAGAGGTAGTTGGCCACGGTGCTCAGCACCAGGGCGCCGACGACGATCACGCCGAGCCCGCCCAGCGCCCACGCCGCGCGCCTGCGCGAGACGTCGGGGGCGGGCGGCGTGACGTAGCCGAGCGCCGCGAAGACGAACATCCCGGCCAGCACCAGCGCGAGCATGTTCGACAGGAACAGCACCAGCGCGCCGAGGGCCAGCAGCGGCGCGCCGTTGCCCAGGCACACGCCGACCACGACGAGCGGCGGCACGAGCGAGATCGCGATGGCCACGCCCGGCATGACCGCGCCCACGTCGCGCCTGGCCAGCGCCACCGCCCCGGCCAGGCCCGTCGCCATCGCCGCCACCAGGTCCACCAGGCCGGGCGAGGTCCGGCCGGAGACCTGGCTGTTCGACAGCAGGTCGTAGGAGTTCGGCACGACCAGGGAGGCCACCAGCCCGATCGCGACGACCGCGCTCGCGCCTCCCAGCACGAACAGGGCTGAGCCCGACCTGGAGCGTTTGACCAGGCCGAGCGCGGTTCCCATGATGGGCGTGGACAGCGGCGCGATGATCATGGCGCCGATGACCGTGGCGGTGGAGTCGCCGATGACCCCGCAGGCGGCGATGACCGCCGAGAGGATCAGCATGATCCAGAACGCCGAGTAACGTGACGTCCGGTCGCCTTCGCGCAGGTCGAGATCGGCGCTGAGCTCTTCCAGAGTCCGGCGCTGCGCCTCGGGGACCAGCCGGCCCCTCACCTGGGTGATCATGGCGTGACGATGTCGAAGTCGCGGACGCCGTCGTCGAGCACGCCCAGCAGAGTGCCGAGCGCCTGCCGGTCGCCGTCGGCCTGGACGCCGTCGAGGCTGCCCGTGGCGATCATGCCGAGCAGCTGCGGCTTGGTCAGGGTCAGCGTGAGGTCGGCGGGCGTGCCGTCGTAGTTGCGGGTCTGGACCAGCACCCCGTTGGCGAGGCTGAGCCTGATCTCCTTGCCCAGGTCGGTGAACTTCCAGTCGATCGTCGAGCGCAGGTCCCAGGCACGCGGGCCGTTGACGCGGATCGCCAGGGAGTCGAAGACCTGCTCCAGGCTCAAGGCGCTGACGACGTCGGGGCTGGCGCTGTCCAGGCTGGCGTCGGCCTTGACGCCGCGCAGTTCCGCCGCGCCCTGCAGGTAGAAGTTGCGCCACGGACCGTTCTCGCAGCCGTGGCCGAGCTTGTCGTAGACCTGGGCCAGCAGCTCCCTGGCGTCGGGGTCGCCCGGCTCGGAGAAGACGACGTAGTTCAGCACCTGGGCCGCCCAGCGCAGCTCGCCGGCTTCGACGGCCTGCCTGGCCTTGCCGACGACGGCGGCGGCGCCGCCCATGAACTCCACGTGCTTGCGCGCCGACTCCTCAGGAGGCAGCTCCCACAGATGGGCGGGGTTGCCGTCGAACCAGCCCATGTACCGCTGGTAGACGGCCTTGACGTTGTGCGACACCGACCCGTAGTAGCCGCGCGCGTGCCAGGCCCGCTCCAGCGCCGGGGGAAGCTCGATCATCTCGGCGATCTCGAGGCCGGTGTGACCCTGGTTGAGCAGGCGCAGGGTCTGGTCGTGCAAGTAGGAGTACACGTCGCGCTGCTGCGACAGGAAGGCGGTCAGCTCCGCCGTACCCCAGGTCGGCCAGTGGTGGGAGGCGAACAGCACGTCGGAGTCGGCGGCGTACAGCTCGATGGCCTCGGTCAGGTAGCGGGCCCACACGCGCGGGTCGCGGACGAGGGCGCCGCGCAGGGTCAGGATGTTGTGCAGCGTGTGGGTGGCGTTCTCGGCCATGCACAGGGCGCGGCGGTCGGGGAGGAGGAAGTTCATCTCCGCAGGCGCCTCGGTGCCGGGCGTGAGCTGGAAGACGATGCGCACGCCGTCGACGACCTCCTCCTGCCCGGTCTCGGTGACGTGCAGGTTGGGCTCGATCAGCGAGACCGTCCCGGTGGAGGTCGTCTGTCCAAGGCCCGCGCCGATCTGCCCGGCCGGGCCCTTGGCCAGCTCGGTGCCGTACATGTAGATCGCCCGCCGGCTCATGGCGGTGCCCGCGTAGACGTTCTCCGCCACGGCGTGCTCGAGGAAGCCGGAGGGGGCGATGATCGGGATGTCGGCCCCGTCGGGCACCACGCCGCGCACGCCGCCGAAGTGGTCGGCATGGGAGTGGGTGTAGATCACCGCGGTCACGGGACGCCCGCCCCGGTGCTCGCGGTAGAGCGCGAGCGCCGCCGCGGCGGGCTCGTTGGACAGCAGCGGGTCGACGACGATGACGCCCTGCTCGCCCTCGATGAAGGTGATGTTCGACAGGTCGAAGCCGCGCACCTGGTAGACGCCCTCGGCCACCTCGTACAGGCCGTGCTTGGCGTTCAGCCGCGACTGCCGCCACAGGCTCCGGTTGGCGGTCTCGGGGCATTCGCCGTCAAGGAAGGCATAGGCCTCCAGGTCCCACACGACCCGGCCGGAAGCGTCCTTGATCTTCGTCTCCGCGGCCGTGGCGATGTAGCCCCGGTCGGCGTTGTCGAAATCGGTCGAATCCTCGAAAGAGGGCAGCTTCACCATGTCTTGTCGCTTCCCGGACATCGATCACGACAGCACAATGAAACGATCAAACCTCCAGCAGCAGGCGCTTCAGCGGGCCGCTCGCCGTCGGCGGATCAGGAGCCCGGCCACGCCGGCGAGGGCGAGGGCGGCGAGCACGACGGCCGGCCACACAACGGCGCCGATGGTGGCGGCGGGCTCGGCGTCGGGCACCGTACGGGACTCGGCGCGGGGCGGGGTCGGCTGCTTGGGCACGAGCACGACCTCGGGATAGGGCCGCGGGTACGGCGTGCCGATGGAGAACCGCTGGGCCAGCGCGTCGGCGAAGGCGGCGGCGATCCTGACCTCCCCGTGCCCGTTGGGGCGCGTCCCGTCCCGCGTGTGCTCGCCCGCCACGAAATCCAGATCCGTCGGCACCGTGTACACCGGCGAGTCCTTCGTGCGCGACTCGTTGACCGCCCGCTCCAGCCGTACGTTGAACTCCGCCACCCGCTCGGCGAAGGCCCGGTCCTCAACCTCCCGCCGCGTGGGCAGCACGCGCCCGATGAGCACGCGCACCCGCGGGTTGCCGAGGCGGGCGTTGGCGATGAACCGGCGCAGGTCGACCTCCGCCTGCTCCGGCCGGTCCCCGTCCCAGAGCAGGTCGTCGATGCCGGGCTGGACGAGAAGGTAGTCGGGCTGGTGCTCGGCGACCTTCTGGTGGATGGCCTCCGTCCCGGCGACGGAAGGGTCACCGACGAAGTCGACGGTCACCCCGCCGGTCTCCAGGTGCTGCCCGAGGCGGGAGCGCCAGGTCCCGCTGCCGTGGCTGGCCGAGTCACCGACGATCATGAGCTTGCCGACGTCGACGAGCATTGTGTCCCCCTTTTTCGCGACATTGGGGGAGCAAGTGATCGATTCCCGGCCACGGACCTGCGCAAACGGCGACGAGCTCCGGGCAAGCAGCCCGGAGCTCGTCGCAGTGAATCCCCGATCAGGAGGCCAGGATCCTGGCCTTCTCCTGGGCGAACTCCTCCTCCGTCAGCAGCCCGTCGGCCTTCAGCTGGCCGAGGTCCTTGAGCTGCTGCAGCCGATCCGGCCCGGCCGGCGCCTGCTGCGCGGGCTGCTGGGCCGCCTGGTACTGCTGCTGGGCCTGGACCTGCGCCGCGACGCGCGCGTCCGCCTCCTGCTGCTGCTGGTAGGCCATGGCCTCCTGCTCGGAGGCGCGCCTCTCGGCCCTGCGCTGCATGCCGCCCGAGACCGCCGTAGCGGTGCCGGTGATGACGGCCGTGCGCGCCATGGTGCCCAGAAGCCCGGGGCGACCCATTCGCCGACGCATGATCATGTCTGGTTCCCTTCCCTCAACGCCTCCAGCGCCTCGTCCACCACCTGGCGCGGGATGCGCTCCAGCATGGCCACCTCACTGCTGGAGGCACGCAGGGCGGAGGCCAGCTTCGCCGCCCAGGTGTTCTCCCACACCACGACGACGGCGGCCGTGCCCGGCTCCAGACCCTCGCCGATCTGCGTGAGGTCCGTGTCGCTGAGCAGGTCGAGCTCCTCATCCGCGAGCCCGGCGAAGCGCCCGGCGACCTCGGAGTCGTCCACCTCGATCGTCGACACTCCCCCGTCGGCGCCCTTGCGGACGAAGCTCAGGTCGATCACCCGCACGGTGCCGTTCTCCTGGAGTTCGTGGACCGCCGCGGCCGCCGTACCGTCGAACCGGTCGCCGCCGAACGTGATCACCGCCACGTCGACCGGTCCCACGGACTTGGCCTCGAGGATCGATGACATTGCCTCCCCCTTCGTCTCGTCGCCGCCCGATCAGGCGAGGATCTTGGCCTTGGCCTGCTCGTACTCGGTGTCGGAGAGGGTGCCGCGCTGCTTGAGGCTGGCGAGCTTCTCCAGCTGCGCCGGGACGTCGACGCCCTCGGCCGGGCCGGCGTTCTGGCGGATGTAGCTCTTGAAGGCCTGCTCCTGGTCGGCCGCCCGCTTCAGCTGGCGCTCGTTCATCGACCTGCCGCGGGCGATGAGGTAGACGAGGACGCCGATGTACGGCAGCAGCACGACGAGCGCCGTCCAGCCCGCCTTGCCCCAGCCGCTCAGGTCGTCGCTGGAGAAGATGTCCATGACGATGCGGAACAGCAGGAACAGCCAGACGACCCAGACGAAGAACCACATCATGGTCCAGAAGAGGTTGAGCAGCGGGTAGTCGTCCATGGGAATCTCCGTTCTCGGGATATCGAGGTCGAATTCCCCCATCTCCCCTTTTCGGGATCTCCCTTGGGGGCAAAATCTCGCCCTGCAGGTCAGATCCGGCGCAACAGCCCGCCGAAGATGATCAACAGCAGTCCCAGGACAGCCAAGGGTGCGCCGGGGAACCCGGTGAAGGGCAGCTCCTGACGTACCACCACGTCACGGGCGGGGCCCGTCTCCACGGGCGGCCGCGGCAACTCCGTCCGCGTACGGCAGGCGGGATCGTCGCTTCCCCTGACGCAGTTGCTGTCGGCACCCACGACCACGTTCGTGAGAATCCCGTCGCCCTTGGCCGGGTCGTCGACGGTGACCGAGTAGGTGACGGTGACCTCTCCCCCGCCTGGCACGGTGCCCTTCCACGACACGACAGGCTCCGCGTAGGTCGCCGTGCCCGTGCCGGCCTTGACGTCACCGTTGTACGAAGCGTCGTCGAGCACCTTGGTCAGGTTGTCGCTGAACGAGGCGGCGAACTCGTTGGGCGAGGTGCTGGACACCTTGACCGTGTAGGTCACCGTGTCCTGGCCGACCGAGGCCTGCTTGACGATCTTCACCTCCGCCGGGAGCACCTCCATCCGGTAGTCCTCGACCTCGCCGGGTCCCCCGAAGCCGGTGGGCTTGGCGTCGAAGTCCGCGCGGCGCGCGTTGCCCGACACGCCGTACAGGCGCAGGCGCATGAAGGTCTCGCCCGGCTTGCCGTACGTCGCCCCGGACCAGCGCAGGTCCACCTCGGGGTCCCCGGACGGCACCGTGACCTGGGCCAGCTCGTTCCCGTCGAAGGAGAAGTCGCGGTCGAAGTCGATCCACCCGGCCAGCAGCGCGTCCTGCCCCGTGGCGTTGTGCACCCTGACGGCGGTGAGGCTGAAGTCGGTCTCACCCAGGTAGAGCTCGGGCAGCTCCGGGGTGCCGTCGTCGCCTTGGTCGCCCGCCGCGGCTTCGTGGTCCTCTCCGTCGCTCTCGGCCTCGACCGTGGCGCCGATGCGCAGGTCGGGGACGATCTCCGCATGGGCGCCGTTGTCGGCCCGCTCTGTCGGATACTTCTTGGGCGCGTCGCCCCAGTCGAACAGCGGCGCGGGCAGGTGCTCGTCACAGTCGGGGTCCTTGGAGCCGGCCGGGCAGTTGGTGCCCGGGCCGTTGGAGACCACGGCGTTGTCGAACTTGCCGTCTCCCAGGTCGGGGTCGTCGATCGTGATCGTGTAGGTGATCGTGACCGGACTGCCGAGAGCCACGTTCCCTGTCCAGGTCAGGTCCGGCTCGGTGTAGGCGATCTCGCCCGTGGTGGCGGAGGCGTCCCCGTTGTAGGTGCCGTCGTCGAGGATCTCGCCGAGGTCGTCGACCAGGTCGGCACCCTGGTAATCGGCGGTTCCCACGTTGGTCACGATGATCTTGTACGCGATCTCGTCGCCGGGTCGCGGCCGCTTCGGCAGCCCCTCTTTGACGATCTTCAGCAGCGGTATCAGCACCGGCGGCGGGCTGCACGACGAGTCGTCGGAGCCCGGGGCGCAGTTGGAACCGCGCGGACCCGTGACCGCGTTGGCCAGCTTCAGGTCGCCCTTCGGGGGGTCGTCGACGGTGACCGAGTAGATGACCACGGCCTCGCCGCGCACCGGGAGGTCGCCCGTCCACGTCAGCGTCGGATCCGCGAACTCCGCGGCGCCGCCCCTGGTGTTGAGGCTGCGGAAGGTAGCGTCGTCGAGCACGCCGGACAGGTCGTCGGTGACGGTCTTGCCGGTGAGCGGCACCGTGCCGGTATTGGTGATCGTGAGGCTGTAGGTGACGCTCTCGCCGGGCTTGGCGACGGTCTTGTCGACCTTCTTGACGATCGTCATGCCCTCGACGCCGACCGTGGTGACGCAGTCGGGGTCGGTCGATCCTTCCGGACAACCGCCTTCAGGTGAGACGACCGCGTTGCCGAGCTGCTTGGGCACCGGGTCGTCTGCCGCCTGCACCCTGCCCGCCGTGGCCAAGCCCAGCAGGACCGCCGTGAACACAGCCACCGCCGCCCGCGCCTTTGTCATCCGAATCCCCTCAACCTTGACCCTTGGTCACACATATCGGGTACGGGGCCCCGGACCACTGATGCCGTGGCAGCGGCTGCCCAACCTTGGGCTTTGGCCGGGGCCCCTTTGATCACTTGACGGTGACCGAGTAGGTGATGGTCGCGACCTCGCCCTTGGCCAGGTCGCCGCTCCAGGAGATGACCGGCTCGGTGTAGCCGACCTTGCCCTTGTCGGCGCTCTGGTCACCGTTGAAGGTGGCGTCGTCGAGCACGTCCGCGAGGTTGTCGGTGAACGCCGCCCCCGCGTAGGTCCCCTCGCCGGTGTTGGTGACGGTGATCGTGTAGGTCACCTTGTCGCCCTTGACGGCGGTGGCCGGTTCGACGACCTTCTTCACCTTGATCGCAGCGATCGGGGTGTCGGTCGTGCACTTGGGGTCGGTCGAGCCCGGCGGGCAGTTGGAGCTCGGCGGGCCGGACACGACGTTGCCCAGCTTGTTGTCGCCGCCGGTGGCCGGTGGGCCGTTGACCCTGACCTTGTACGTGACCGTGACCGGGGCGTCGACCGCGACGTCACCGGTCCACGTCAGCGTCGGCGCGGTGAACGTGACGTCGCCTGCCGTCGCCTCGGCGCTGACGAAGGTGGCGTCGTCGATCACGCCGGACAGGTCGTCCGTGACGGTCTCACCGGTGATCGGCACCGTGCCGGTGTTGGTGATGGCAAGCGTGTAGGTGACGGTGTCGCCCGGTTTGGCCGTGGCCTTGTCGGCCTTCTTCTCGACCTCCAGGCTCTCCACCCCGACCGTAGTGGTGCAGTCGGGGTCCGTGGAGCCCTCGGGGCAGCCGCCCTCGGGCGAGGTCACCGTGTTGTTGAGCTCCTTGGGCACGGGAGGATCGTCGGCCGCCCATGCCGACACCCCCGTGCCCAAGGCCAGGAAGAAGACCGCCGATGCCCCGACCAGCCGTGCGGTCAAGGACCATGTCATTTGTGCCCCCACTATCTGGCGAAACAGGGTTTGTGTCACCAGATAACGCGAGCTGGAAATTCGTCGACGGTTTTCCGGTTCAGGCACCGGCAAGCTTTGTGCTCTTATTTGATGATGACCGAATATGTGATGGTTACCACCTGTCCGCCGCCCAGGTCGCCCGACCAGTTCACCTTCGGCGCCGAATACCAGGCCGATCCCGAGGTGGCCTCGACGTCGTCGCCATAAGTGGCGTCGTCCAGCACGTCCGTCAGGTCATCGCTGAAGCTCGCCCCGGAGTACGGCACGGCGCCGTTGGTCACCGTGATCGTGTAGGTGACCTTCTGCCCCTTGATGGCCGTCGTCGGCGACACCGCCTTCTTGATCTTGAACGTGGCGATCGGCACGCTCACCGAGCAGCCCGGCTCGGCACCCGTGGCGCAGTTGCCGCCGGGAGTCGAGGACGTGACGGCGTTGACCAGCTTGAGGTCCCCCGTGCCAGGTGTCCTGACGGTGACTGAATACTTGACCGTGACGGTGGCCCCCACCGGCAGCGGCCCTGTCCAGGTCAGCACCGGCCTCGCGAAGGTGACCTCGCCCTCCGAGGCCTCGGCGTCGCCCCCGTAGGCGGCATCGTCCAGCACGCCGGTGAGGTCGTCGCTGAAGGACGCCGTGGTGTAGGCGGCCTCACCGGTGTTGACCACGGTGATCGTGAACGTGACCTTCTGACCCTGCTTGGCCGGGCTCGGCTCGGCCGTCTTGGTGATCTTCAGCGAAGCCGGGACGATCGTCACCGGGTAGTCCTCGACCTCGCCGTTGACGGCCTCTCCCATCGGGCTCGCCACGTCCGACGCCAGGCCCAGGCGGAAGCGGGCGTACGAGTCTCCTGGTTCGACGTCGTCCGGGACGGTCCAGGTCAGCGTGGCGCTGGTCGCCCCGTCGTCGACGGTGACGCTCGCTCGCTCCCCGGCGTCGAAGCCGCCGTTGCGGTTGAAGTCGACCCATCCGGCCAACTCGCGGCTGCTGCCGGTGGTGTTCTTCACCGTCGCGGTCACGCTGTAGGTGCTGCCGGGTGACTGAGTGAGCAGCGGAAAGGAGGCGATGCCGTCGTCGAGGGCGTCGTTGGCGGCATTGAGCGGGTCGACCATGTCGGCGTCCTGCTCGGCGGTCACGCCGGTCCCCAGGAGCAGGTTGCGGGCGGGGTCGAGGCGGTGCCTGGCGCCGTCGCCCGCCTTCAGGGTGCCGTAGGAGTCGGGCGCGTCGCCGAAGTCGCGGGCGATCAGGCAGGCGCCTCCGTCGTTGGCGGTGGTCGGCTGCGACCTGCCCACGACCTTGGAACCGCCGAACTGCGCGACCCCGCCGCTCACGGTGGTGAGGTCGACCTGGAAGACCCGGCCGGTGTCGTTGCTGGCCAGGTAGAGGTTGCCGAAGTTGTCCATGAACGTGGCGCCCGCCGCGTCGCTCGCGTTCCAGCCCGTGATGGTGGCCACCACGTCGACCTTGCCGGTGGTCGGGTTGA
This sequence comes from Nonomuraea sp. NPDC050663, assembly GCF_044456985.1. NCBI lineage: Bacteria > Bacillati > Actinomycetota > Actinomycetes > Streptosporangiales > Streptosporangiaceae > Nonomuraea > Nonomuraea sp. NPDC050663. The sequence continues at coordinate 193,337 of NZ_JBITGL010000015.1, read as the reverse complement.
TGCGGACCAGCCGCGGCGTGGCGGTCTGGTTGATCGCGTAGAGCATCCCGTCCAGCGGGTGGTAGCTGAAGTCGGAGATGACGATGGAGGTGCTCAACGCCGGACTGGTGCCGATCCGCCGACCGAAGGTGGCGCTCTGGGGATCGACGTCGATCATGTGAATGCCGTGCGTTCCCGCCCCCGCCATGCGGACGTAGAGAATCCGGCCGTCGGACGACACGTCACCGCTGTTGTACGACCCGGCGGGCAACGCCGGACTGATGTCCACGCTCTGCACAGGTGTCGTCCCCGTGGCCGACGGATCCACGATGGCCAGGTCGCCGGCCACCGCCGTCGCCTCGGTGTTGCTCACGATGCCGTACAGCCTGCCGTCGAACCGGTTGTAGCCGAAGGCGTTGTACACGAGCTGCCCAGGGCCGCTGATCTTGGTCTGGGTGCCGTTGGTCAGGTTGAAGTCGTAGAGGCTCGACTCGGTCCCCTGCATCAGGTAGGCGATGTCGGAGCAGAAGTCGAGCCTGCGCTCGGTGATGGTGACCGTCGACTCCCCCGGCGGGTTGAGGCCCGTCTGCGTGGTGTTGTCGGGGCCGTTGGTGTAGGTGCCTACCGGGGCGGCCACGTAGACCGTCGCCGTGCAGGAGGCCTGCCCGGCGGTCAGGTCGCCCGTGACGGCGATCGAGCTCCCGCCGGCCGCCGCGGTCACCGCGCCGCCCGAGCAGGTCGTCGTGCCGGACGGCTGCACGACCTGCATGCCCGCGGGCAGCGTGTCGGTGAACGACCAGTCGTTCTTGGCCAGCAGGTCGGTGGTGTTGGTGATCGTGAAGGTCAGCGCGATGGGCGAACCCGCCGTGGTCGTGGCCGGGTTGAAGACCTTGTCGAGCTGCGGCGTCACGTCACGGATGCCGACGAGATCGATGGCGCCGTCGTTGCCGGCGCCGCTGGCGTTGGTGTTGTTCAGCCTGAGCTTGAAGGACTCCGGCGCGTACAGCAGCGCCGCCGAGGAGTACGTGCCGACGCGGATGGTCATCGTCGCCGTGGAGTCCGGCCGCTTGACCGTGTAGTTCTGACCACCGCTGGCCGTGCACGCGTTGATCGCCCCGCCCAGGTTGGTCGCCGTGGTCCCGTCGACGGCCTGGAACTGGAAGGTGGGAGCACTGGCGAAGCAGTTCGTCGCCGCGGCCTGAACGCCGAAGGCGATGAACCGGTTGCCGCCTCTCGGGTTCGTGACAGCCTGCACGGTCTCCAGTTGCAACCGCTGGGCGGGATCGCCGAACGTGTAGGCCGCCAGTGCGCTGTTGGTCGCGGGATCCGCCGCGCCGCTGTCCTGTCCGAGGGCATACGGAAGGGCGCGGAGCTGGTTGTGGAAGGTGGTTCCGCCACAGTCCCCGGTCTCCCAGGGGTTGTTGAAGTTGAGGACGAAGCCGTTGCACTCTCCGCGGCTGAGCCAGTCGGCTCCCGCCGTGTAGGTGATCACGCCGTCCTTGTGCGTGTAGGCGTTGAGCGTCACCTCCTTCGTCGTGTCAGAGCGGTTCTCGAAGTCCTCCGTGAACAAGACCGTCGGCTCCTGCGGCACGCCGGGTGTGCCCGGATCCTTCTTCGCCTCCGCCTGGGCCGGGACCACCACGCCCAGAAAGGCCACCGCGAGAACCAATTTCCCGTTGAGAAGCTTATTTAGAGAATTGCCAGCCATAATCCCCTCCCTCATGTCACTCCTACCTGAAGGGATATGTAGGAGAAGGAAGGCAACACCCGCAATTAAGGGATTTTGGCGCTCCGCGGCTGCTGGGCCAGGAACTCGATGATCAGCAGCACCAGCAGCAGGCACGCGCAGATGCCGAGCACCACCACCCCGTTCGGGCGCTCCCACCACACGAACACGGCGCCCGCGACCACGCAGGCCGCGATCTGCAGCACCCGGCGGTAGCGCCACACCCACGAGCCCGTCCTGCCCAGGTCCAGGTCGCCGCGGATCCTGGTGACGCCCTTCCGGACGCCCGACCTGGTGGCCACGGCCTTGGGCGAGGGTCCGGTGATGAACGCGGCCAGCGCCAGCACCAGCCCGATCACGAGCACCGTGCGCAGGCCGGTGATGAGGAAGCGGGTGACGGTGTCGAAGATCGCGTCGGCGGCGGCCCGGTCGAGTCCCGCGCCGGTCACCATGTTCAGGAACTGCTTCTGGCCGATCGCCAGCCCCGCCAGGAGCACGAGCATGCTGACGACCAGCCCGATGCCGGACCCGATCAGCGCTCTGCGCCTGCTGCGCGCGACGTAGACGCCGAGCACGATCAGTGCCAGGGCCAGCAGCGGCAGCGCCCACTTCAGCGTCGTCAGCAGGGTGTACCAGTTCTGGTAGCGCTGCAGGTCCTTGGCCTCGAACAGGGTGATGGTCGGATGCAGGTCGTCGGGGATCATGCTGGCGAGCCCGACCCCGTTGGCGACCAGGGCCTGCTCGACCCTGCCGATCAGCGGCCCGAGGTCCAGGTTGATGGTGTCGCCGCTGACCTTCACGCTCTGGGTGCCCTGACCGGACAGCACGCCGACCAGCTGGTTGTGCGCGACCTTGGTGACGCTCGTCCAGATCTCGGGGAAGGCGTCGCTCTGCACCACCTTCTGGACGGCGTTGTGCACGAAGGTCGTCACGCCCGACGTCAGCGGCCCGGCCAGGGCCTCCAGGCGGCCGGTCAGCTTCGGCGGCAGGCTGAGCGCTCCCAGCGCCTCGTCCACCAGCTGCTCCACCGGCACCCTGGCCATGATCGCGTTGGTGGTGCGGTTGATGAGGGCGTTCTGCACGGCGGGGTCGGAGGCCAGCGGGGCGACGTTCTCGACGAACCGCCCGGTGTCGGAGATCTCGTTCGCGGTCCACACGGCCACCGCCGACACCGGCATCAGGATGCAGCCGAGCGTGATCAGCACCACCGATGTCAGGCCGCGCCACCATCCGGAACGCCGCTCGGACTGGAGCCGCTCCACCTCGGCGCGCAGCCGGATCAGCTCGTCGTGCTCCGGATTCTCACTCATGCCCGGATATCTGTCCCGGATTCGATCAAGGAGCGCCCGCGGACTGGTCAACGATCTTCATCGGCGCGGACACGCGACGCCACCCGTCGACCGGCTCGACACCTCGCACCTTCCGCCCGATCCATCCGCCGGACTGCGCCGCCAGTGCGCCCAGCACGGCCGAGCCGACGAGCGCCCCGCAGACGACCGCGAGCCACGACTCCAGCGCGAAGACCACGCCGATCAGCCCGTACCTGCGCTCGTTCGTCTGCAGCACCATCGGCATGTAGACCGACGAGGTGACGGTGAGCACGATCATGCAGAACGTGGACAGCAGAGCCGTCGGCAGCAGAGCCCGCCACCGCACCCTGCCGCCGAGCAACAGGTACGGGGTCCACCACCACAGCAGCAGGCTCCACACCAGCGACAGCACCGACTCCAGCGGAGTCCCCCTCGTCAGCCTGCTCGACAGGAAGATGATCTCCATGAATCCGAGGAACCCGAAGAGCCAGACGGCCCCGCGCCAGCTTCCCCTCAGCCCGAGCGCGCCGATCTGCCACGACCTCTCGTAGAGCCGTTGCAGCGCCCTGGTGAAGCTCGTCGCGGAGAGCAGGGCGATGACCACGCTGATGACGGTGATCGCCCCGTGCCCGCTGTCGCGCGTGCCGTACAACAGGTCCCTCATCGTCGCCGCCGCCTCGCCCTCCAGGCCGAGGCGGTGCTTCATGGTCTCGATGATCCCCTTGGTCGCATCGGGGATGACCACCGAGATGATGAGCAGCAGCGGGAAGACCGACAGGAACAGCTGGGCCGCCAGCACGAAGGCGCTCTCGGTCGGCCTGACGTGCGCGAGCCGGACGAGCAGGCGGCTCAGCGGGCCCGTGCGCAACCGGTGCACCACCGCCGTCAGGGCCTTGCGGCTCGTGGAGGCGTCCTCCTGGGTCACGGGGATCCCCTGCCCTGGGGAGGGTGAAGCGACGATCAACTACTGGAACGTTTCTTCCATGACCTGGCGAGCGGTCCTCGCCCACACGACGGCCGGCGCGCTCACCAGCACCGCACCGGCCAGCAGGGCCACGGCCGTCAGCGTGCGCGTGTCCGGGCCGAACAGCGGCTGGGCGCGCTGCGCCTGCCAGACCAGGATGCCGGTGACCCCCGCGTAGCCGGCCGCGCCCACGACGACCAGCCACGTGCGCGTCACGACGTCACGCAGGACGGCCACGCGGGAGGGGGAACTGCGGCTCCTGCGCCTGGTCGGCACCACCAGGCGGCAGGTGCTGCGGATGTTGCGGCTGGAGACCCTGGCCGCCGTGATCGCCGCCGCGGGCGATCACCAGGCCCGCGGCGAGCGGAGCGGCTCCCCTGACGCCCAGGACGAGGCAGAGCAGGTGGAAGAGTCCGTCGGCGATCCCGAGTCCGAGCACCAGTCCGGACGAGCGTGTCGAAGCCATGGCTCGCCGCCGCCCCCGGCGTGGCGCCCGAACCCCCTGGGCGCCGGCCGGTCATCAGACGACACGTTCGTACAAGCCGTGCCGCGATCGGCTGGGCATCCTGGGGACGGTTCCAAGGAAGGGGTCCCCCGTGCTCAATCTGTCGATCGTCCTGGAAGACAGCGCCCGCCACGTTCCCGACCGCACCGCGCTGGTCTTCGGCGACCTGCGCCTGCCGTACTCGATGGTCGACACCGTCGCCAACCAGGTCGCCGGCCTGCTGGTGGCGCGGGGTATCGGCAAGGGCGACAAGGTCGCCCTGATGTGCCCGAACGTGCCCTACTTCCCCTTCGTCTACTTCGGCATCCTCAAGGCCGGGGCGACCGTGGTCCCGCTCAACGTGCTGCTGCAGCCGCGCGAGATCGCCTATCACCTCGACGACAGCGACGCCAAGGCGCTGTTCTGCTTCGAGGGCACCGCCGAGCTGCCGATGGGGGCGCGGGGGCGGGAGGCCTTCGACGCCACCGGCGGGTGCGAGCACTTCATCGTCCTGCCCGCCACGCCGCTGGCCACCGAGACGGAGCACGGCGAGTCTTTCTGGGCGGCGATCGACGGCATGTCGGGCGACTTCGAGACGGTGCAGACCGGCCCCGACGACACCGCGGCCATCCTCTACACCTCCGGCACCACGGGGCAGCCCAAGGGCGCCGAGTTGTCGCACGTCAACCTGCTGATCAACACGATGGTCAGCGACCAGATGTTCCCCGCCGACCCGGCGGGCGACGTGTCGCTGGCGGTGCTGCCGCTCTTCCACTCCTTCGGCCAGATCTCCGTCATGAGCGTGAGCATGCGCCGCCGCGGCACCCTGGTGCTGATGCCGCGCTTCGACCCGGGCGAGGCGCTGGCGCTCATGCGCAAGGAGAAGGTGACCATGTTCGCCGGGGTGCCCACGATGTACTGGGGCATGCTGAGCAAGATCCACGCGGACGGCGACGAGGTGCCCACGACCCTGAAGGTGGCGGTGTCGGGGGCGGCCGCCTGCCCGGTCGAGGTGATCAAGGACTTCGAGGCCACCTTCGGGGTGCCGATCCTGGAGGGTTACGGCCTGTCGGAGACCTCGCCCGCGGCCAGCTTCAACCAGCTCAGCCGCCCCACCAAGCCCGGCACTATCGGCTTCCCGATCTGGGGTGTGGAGATGAAGCTGGTCGACGACGACTGGAACACCATCCTGGGCGCGGGTCCCGGCGAGATCGCAGTGCGCGGCCACAACATCATGAAGGGTTACTACGGGCGGCCCAAGGAGACCGAGGAGGTCCTGCGCGACGGGTGGTTCCGCACCGGCGACATCGCCACCCGCGACGAGGACGGCTACTACTCCATCTTCGACCGCAGCAAGGACATGATCATCCGGGGCGGCTTCAACATCTACCCGCGCGAGCTGGAGGAGGTGCTGATCACGCACCCGGCGGTGTCGCTCGTGGCGGTCGTCGGCGTGCCGAACGACTCCCACGGCGAGGAGGTCAAGGCCTACGTGATCCCCACGCCGGGGGCGACGGTGAGCGAGGACGAGCTCGTCGCCTGGTGCAAGGAGAACATGGCGGCCTACAAGTACCCGCGCATCGTCGAGTTCCGCGACACGCTGCCGATGACGGCGACCGGGAAGATCCTCAAGCGCGAGCTGCGTTAGGGCACCCAGTCGATCGCCGCCGCGAGCTCCGACGGCGTGTTGCCGAAGGACTCGCGGAAGGCCCTGGTGAAGTGCGGGCTGTCGGTGAAGCCCGCGCTGTGGGCCGCAGCCGTCAGCGTCTGGCCCGCGGCCACCAGGCCGATCGCCCGCTGCAGGCGCAGCCACCGCACGTACGGCCGCAGCGGGATGCCGACGTGCGCGCTGAACAGGTGCGCCAGCCAGCTCGGCGACACGTGGACCGCCTCGGCCACCTGCCCCAGGCGCACCGGGCCGCGCCGCAGGAACGCCGGGATCACCTCGATGGCGGCGTCGACGGCCGGGTGACGGGGAACGTCGGCGGCGCCGCCGTGGCCCGTCCACGACTCCAGCAGCCGCAGCGCCCGCACCGCCTCCGCCGATCGTGCGTGACCCTCCGGGGGGCGGGTGAACATCAGCGGCCGCCGCACCCCCGCCGGGTGCTCGATGCCGCTCTCCTCCGGCGGCGCCCAGGTCGCGGCCTGGACGCCCGCCTGCGCCCAGGCGAGCAGGGCGCGGCCTGGCGCGCTGCGCGGATCCACGAGCACGAGCAGGGCCTCACGGGCTCCGTCGACGATCGTGTGCGGCGCGTCGGGAGGCACGACGGCGATCGTGGCGGTCAGCCGCCCGCCCTCGGCGTCGGCCATGGTGAAGGGCTCCGTGGCGGTCAGCAGCTGGACCGCGTGGTGGGCGTGCAGGTCGTTGCTCCCGACCGACCCGCCGAGCAGCAGGAGGCCGGGGCGCAGTAAGCACCAGCCGCGCCAGTGATGCGACGTCACACCGTCCATTGTCGGCGCGCGGCGACGCGATGGCCGCATGCGGCGATCAGGCGGCGCTACTCGGCCGGCTTAGTCCTGCGCGAGGTCACACGCCTCCGGCGGTCGGCTCCGGCGACTCTCTGGGCAGCGCCACGGCCGACTGGAGCGACTGCGACAGCCTCGACGTCGGCGAGGCGCTCAACCTGGGCTCGCAGGCGATCACCGGAACCCACGACACGTACTATGACTACCGGGTCGTGCTGCGGGTGACCGGGATCTGAGCCTGGGGGGCAGCCGGGGCGGCGCCGTCCCGGCTGACACACGTGAGACGCGGGGGCTCGCGGGTAGGAGGTTGCCTCATGGCGGAAACGAGCGGTCTGGAGCGCATGCTGACCGGCCTGCTGCAAGCCAGCCACCTGACCACGCTGGACGACCTGCCGGCGCTGGTCACCGACCACGCCGCCCTCGCCGGGTTCGAGCGCGTGGTGATCTACCTCGCCGACCTGCAGCAGAACCTGCTGAAGCCGATGTCCTCCGACGGCCTGCCGCTGCGCATCGACACCACGCTCGCCGGGCGCGCCTTCCAGGAGGTCAGGACCCTGTCGCAGAAGGACGAAGACGGGCGGCTCCTGTGGTGGCAACCGCTGCTCGACGGCACCGAGCGGCTCGGCGTGGTGCAGCTGCTCGGCTCGAACGCCGAGCACGAGGGCAGGCATCTGGCCTCCCTCCTGGCGTTGATGCTGGTCAGCCAGCGTGCCCACAGCGACACGTATCCGCGCCTGGTGCGCACGCACGCGATGAACGTCGCCGCCGAGATGCAGTGGCGGCTCATCCCCCCGCTGACCTGCGCCACGCCGCGGGTGACGGTCGGAGCGGTGATGGAACCCGCCTACGAGATCGGCGGCGACACCTACGACTACGCCTTCCACGGCGACACCCTGCATCTGGCGGTCTTCGACGCCATGGGCCACGACGTGTCGGCCGGGCTGACCGCCAACCTGGCCATGGCCGCCTGCCGCAACCACCGCCGCCAGGACATGGATCTGGCGAGCAACAGCGCCGCCATCGAGCGGGTGCTCATCGAGGAGTTCGGCAGGGCCAACCGCTACGTCACGGCCGTCATGGCCGACCTGGACCTGAGCACGGGCCTGCTGACCTGGATCAACCGCGGCCACCCGCCGCCCGTGCTCATCCGCGGCGGGAGGTGGAGCACCACCCTGGAGTGCCCGCCCGCGCACCCGATGGGGCTCGACGCCGGCCTGCCCATCACTCTCTGCCGCGAGCAGCTGGAGCCGGGCGACCGGCTGCTGCTGTACACCGACGGCATCACGGAGGCGGGCGCGGCGCACGGGCGGGAGTTCGGGCTGACGCGCTTCGTGGACTTCATCATCCGCCACCACACGGGCAACCTGCCCGTGCCCGAGACCCTGCGGCGGCTGGTCGCCAACATCCTCACCTACAACGGCGGGCAGCTCAACGACGACGCCACCGTCCTGCTCACGGAGTGGCGCGGAGTGGCCCACGAGCCGCTGACACGGCAGGCCTTCGGCGCGTGAGGCTGGGCGCCGTTCCCGGCGCCCAGCCTGCTCGGCCTGCTACTGGGCGGCCGGGTAGTCCACGATGTAGACCGGCACGCCGATCTTCGTCGTGTCGGCGGCCTCTCCCACGCCGTTCACGACGTGGTCGATGATCCCGGCGCTGAGGTTGACGGTCATGATGTGGTGCAGCTTGATACCGGGCCGCTGCGGCACCTCGAACCCGTTCTCCGTGTGGATCTCCGGGTTGTTCTGGTTGAACACGTAGACGCCGCCGCCGTAGAGAGTGTGCGTCCTGACGCGGTCGCCGACCTTGTAGCCTGCCCAGCCCTCGACGTCGCCGTTCATCCAGTCGGCCTGCGTCGGCGGGTCGTAGGGCAGCTCGTTCTGGTACAGGATCGTCGTGCCCGCCTCGCCGTTCCACACGGTGTTGTACTGCTGGAAGTGCTCGACGAACAGCCCGGTGGCGGTCACGCGGTCGCCGTTGATGACGGCGCCGTTGCGGCCGTGGTTGGTGTTCCAGCGCTGGGTGTCGGTGAAGCCCTCGACGCCGTGGTCGGCGCGCCACACCCAGGCGTGGTCGATGAGCACGTTGTCGCTGTTGACCTCAAGGGCGGTGTCGGTCTTGCCGATGTGCGGCCCGCCCACGCGGAAGTACACGTCGGACAGGGTGGTCGGGTTGTCGGGCTGGCTCCAGCGCAGCCCGTGCCTGTCGCCGACCTTCAGCAGGACGCGCGACTTGTCCAGGCCCGCGTCGACCGTCACGCCGGCGACGACCACGCCGGGCACGTCGGCGACGTCGAGCGGGGTGGCGCCCCTGACGGCGGTGAGGGTGGCGTGCCCGAGGCCGAGCACGACCGTGTTGGGACGGATGACCCTGATGCTCCTGGCGATGTCGTACACGCCGGGGGTGAGCAGCAGGTGCTTGCCCAGGGCCAGGTGCAGGTTGATGACGTGCACGGAGTCGCCGGGCTTGGCGACGTAGAAGTCGGACAGCGGGATCGTCCGGCCGGGCGTCAGGCCCGCCCCCCAGGTGATGCCGCGGGTGTCGCGGCGGGCGGAGGGCACGCGGACCTGGTACTTGCCGCGCGAGTCGGTGAACAGGTACGGCTTCTCGCGGCTGATCGGGGTGTTGTCGATCGTCGTGTACGGCGGGGCGGGGAAGGCCGAGTCGTCGGGGGCGCCGACGACGCCGGAGAAGACCTGGTTCCACACGCCGTTCGACCATCCGGCGACCTCGCTGTCGCGGGTGAGCCACTGCTGCTGCGAGCCGTTGACCACGGAGGGCAGCTTGGAGTCGGCGATGAAGCCGCCGCTGGCGTACTGGGGCCCGGCGGTGCAGTAGTCCATCAGCGACAGGGTGCCGCCGCTGACGTTGAGCCTGCGCATGGAGACGGCCTGCGACACGGCCCAGAAGTTGGCCGAGGAGCGGCAGCCGTCCTGGCCGGCGGCGTTGATGTTGATCGAGAGGTTCGACAGGGTGCGCCAGAAGTTGACCAGCGCCAGGCAGTTGCCGGTGCCGCCGTCGGCCAGGCAGCGGTTGTAGACCTCGACCTTGCCGTTGATGACGACGTCGGTGGGTGAGGCGCCGAGGCCGGCGACCTCGGTGTAGTAGCCGACCTTGATCTGCAGGGGCTGCTCGGTGGTGCCGTAGGTGCCCGGCTTGAACAGGTAGGCGTGGCGCTTGGTGCCCATCTCGTCGTTGACCTGGGCGGCGTGCGCCGCGTCGAGGGTCGCCTGGATGTCGGCGACCGGCATCGACGGGTCGAAGACGGTGATGTTCGGGCCCAGATCGGCCGTGGGGGCCGCGGCCTGGGCGGGCATGGCCACGGCCGCGGTGGCGAGGAGGGTGATCGCGATCACGAAGGATAACGCGCGAGGCATAGGGGGGTCCTTTCGACCGTGAGAGAGAGCGCTCTCTCACGTGTGCCTGTTGTAACCCGTGAACCCCCCGTAATTCAAGAGCCTCCAGCGGCCAGCCTCATCAGGTCGGAGTCCAGGTCGATCGCGAAATCTTTGCTGTCCTCGTGGTTGTAGCTCCGCCACTCCACCTTGCTCGCGAAACCGCTCTCCATGAGCAGCAGCAGCTCGAGCGCGGCCCGCTCGATCCGCTTGTTCAGCGCCGGGTCGCTCCAGTCCTCCGGCGCGGCGAACAACGAGGTGGGTGCGACCATCGCCCGCAAGTAGCCGAACAGGGAGCGCATCTGGTCGTCGACCACCAGCCCGTGCCGTGCCGTACCCGCGGTGGCGGCGAGCACGATCGGCTTGGCGATCAGCAGGTCGTTCTCCAGCACCTGGAAGAACGAGGTGAAAAGCCCGCTGGCGCCCGCCTTGAAGACCGGGGTCGCGGCGATGACGCCGTCGGCCTCGCGCAGCGCGGCGATCGCCTTGTCGAGCTTCGGCCCGACCATCGGGGAGATCAGCGCGGTGGTGACCTCGGTGGCCAGCTCCCGCAGGTCGATCACGCGGACGCGCACCTCGCCGCCGCGCTGCCCGGCCAGCTCGGCGACCTTCTGCGCGGTCCTGTCGGCCAGCATCCGCGTCGAGGAGGGGTCACTCGTTCCCGCGGTGACGACTACCAGTTCCATGATTGCTCAGCTTCCATGTCAGTTCGCCCAGGAGGCGGATCTCTTCGGGGGTCAGCGCGGCGTTGACCGCGCGGGCTACGGACCGGGCGTGACGGCCGCCGATGCGGCGTTGCGTCTCCCGCCCGGCCTCGGTCAGCGACACGCGCACTCCTCTGCCGTCGAGAGGGTCGGCGCACCGCGCGATCAGGCCGCGCTCCACGAGCCGCTCGACCAGCCGCGACAACGCGGGCTGGCTGAGCAGCACGTGCTTGTGCAGGTCGCCGACGCGCGTCGGCTCCGGGCACTTCGACAGCGTGTAGAGCACGTCGTACTCGCGCATCGACAGGCCGTCCCAGATGTCCTCGGCCGCGAACTCCTTCATCAGCGTGGAGTAGGCCGACATCAGCCCCTCCCAGGAGCCGTTGGCCGTCATTCCGAGTCCTGGTACGGCGAGCCTCCGGTGACGTTGTCGCCGCGGTTGGCGTTGGGGCGCGGCTGGCGCGGCGCCTGGTCGCCGTACTTGGCCTTGACGCGGGCGGCGTGCGTGGGAGCCTCGGCCGCCTCCGGGTCGCGCCTGGCCTCCAGCTCCTTGCGCAGCACCGGCACGACCTCCTCGCCGAGCAGGTCGAGCTGGTTGAGCACGGTCTTCAGCGGCAGGCCGGCGTGGTCGATGAGGAACATCTGGCGCTGGTAGTCGCCGAAGTGCTCGCGGAAGGTCAGCGTCTTGTCGATGACCTCCTGGGGGCTGCCGACGGTCAGCGGGGTGGACTCCATGAAGTCCTCCATCGAGGGGCCGTGGCCGTACACGGGCGCCTCGTTGAAGTACGGGCGGAACTCCTTGATCGCGTCCTGCGACCTGCGGGCGATGTAGGCCTGGCCGCCCAGGCCGACGATGGCCTGCTTCTCCGTGCCGTGGCCGTGGTGGGCATAGCGCTGGCGGTAGAAGGCGATCAGCCGCATGAAGTGCTCCTTCGGCCAGAAGATGTGGTTGGCGAAGAAGCCGTCGCCGTAGAAGGCGGCCTGCTCGGCGATCTCGGGGGTGCGGATCGAGCCGTGCCACACGAACGGCGGCACGTCGTCGAGCGGGCGCGGCGTCGAGGTGAAGCCCTGCAGCGCGGTCCGGAAGCGGCCCTCCCAGTCGACGACGTCCTCGCGCCACAACCGGTGCAGCAGGTTGTAGTTCTCCAGCGCCAGCGGCAGGCCCTGGCGGATGTCCTGGCCGAACCACGGGTAGACCGGGGCGGTGTTGCCGCGTCCCATCATCAGGTCCATGCGGCCCTTCGACAGGTGCTGCAGCATCGCGTACTCCTCGGCGATGCGCACCGGGTCGTTGGTCGTGATCAGTGTGGTCGCCGTCGACACGATCAGGCGCTCGGTGGTCGCCGCGATGTGCGACAGCAGCGTGGTGGGCGAGGAGGAGAAGAAGGGCGGGTTGTGGTGCTCGCCGATGGCGAAGACGTCGAGTCCGACCTCTTCGGCCTTCTGGGCGATCCGCACGACGGCGTCGATGCGCTCGGCCTCGCTCGGGGTCTGGCCCGACACGGGGTCGCGGGTGATGTCACTGACCGAGAAGATTCCGAATTGCATGACTACCCTCCGTATAACTTCATGCGTTTGCATCTACCTGAACCGAAGCCTACGGCGGGATATTCCATGCTCCGTGCGATCAGATGCTCCAGCGTGGTCCCTCTGCCGTGTCCTCCACCCGGACCCCGCCCTCGACGAGCGCCTCACGCAGCAGGTCGGCCTGGCCGTAGGCGCCCTCGCGCCGCAACTTCTCCCGTACGGCCAGCAGCGGCGGCACCAGCCTGGCCAGGGCCTGACCGGCGGTGTGCGTCCCGAGCTCCGCGATGAGCCTGCGCAGCACCTCCCTGGCCTGCTCGGGCCCGCCATCGTCCTGCTCGGTGTCGGCCGACCACCCGGCGATGTCCTCCTCCAGGCGCAGCAGCGCCCGGGTCGCCGCGGAGACGTCGTCGGAGCCGAGCGCCGAGGCGAACGACCGCTCGCTCGCCTCGACGAGCTCCGACAGGGTCTCCTGCGGGGCGGCCGGCGGCACGGGCGCCGGTTCGCCGAGCCGCGCCTCGCCGCGCAGCAGCACGCGCAACTCGGCCAGCGTGGTGCTCGATCCGGAGGGCAGCACGCTCTGCCCCTCCCTCGTGCGCACGGTGACGCCGCCGCGCCCCGCCACGCGCGCCCGCTCGTCGACGAGGTCGATCAGCAGCGCGGTGTGCTCGTCGATGCCCAGGACGCCCGTCCCCGCAGGCAACTCGCGCTCCATGCGAGACAGGCGACGCTCGCCCAGGTAGCAGAACCGGGTGTCGTGGGTGCCGCCCTCGGCGTTGTCGTAGTGCGGGATCACCACGGCGTCCAGGCCGATCACGGCGAGCAGGTCGAGCCCCTCGCGCCAGTGCGGCTCGGCTCCCACCTTGTAGATCTCGTAGACGGGGACGGTCGCGGCCCCGGCCGTACAGGCCGCGGCGGAGGCGAAGACCGTCACGCCCCTCGCCGCCCGGATCCTGGCACGCAGGTCGGCCGGGACCGAGCTGCCCGACCACCGGTCCAGCGCGTAGGTGGGGCTGCCGGGGCCGCAGAACACCCAGTCGACCCCGGCCACGACGCCGTTCACCTCGACGTCCACGCCCACGCTCCTGGCGAAGTACTGACGGGCGCGGGTGGAGATGTCGGCGGCGTTCTCCTGGAAGGCGTAGGGGGTGTCGAGCAGCACCGCCCGCGGCTTGGGGCCCAGCGCGCCGATCACGCTTCGGTGGATCTCGACCATGGTCGGGCTGGTCTCCCCCGAGCCCATCAACACCAGTGCCCCGTGCATCGTGTCCTCCTCATGTGCCTGCCGTACCAGCCACGCACGGGACACGCGCTGCCGCAACTCGCCATCTGCTGTGGAGTCGCTCCTGCATACTTGTCGCAATGGTTTCCGTTGAGGTGCTGATGCTCCTGGCCGACCACGAGGGAGTGTGGTCGTACCGCCGGGTCACCGGCGCGCCCGCTCCCGGCGAGGGGCCCGACGCGGCCGCCCGGCGGATCAGCGGGGTACGGGCCGACGATCCGGCGTGTGTCGTCCACTCGACGAGCTGGCGTCACCTGCCCGAGGACGACGAGATCGTGCTCACCTACGCGGTGTGCCCCGACCCGGATCCGGAGGCCGCCAGGATCGTCCTCGACGACCCGGTCATCGCCAGGGGCCAGGCCCCCGCCAGGCCCAGTCCCGCGCTGATCGAGGAGTCGCACGTCGTCGCGCACGCCATCCAGCACCTGGCCTTCCTGCGGGCCACCGACCCGGTCGTGCAGGGCGCCCTGGAGCAGTGGCCCGCCATCGCGATGGCGCTCACGGCCAGGTCGGCCGATCAGACGTTGCCGAGCACCCGCGTGACCCTGATCTCCAGCACCACCCGCTCCGGGTTGGGCCGCGGCGGCCGGTAGCGGGCCGTGTAACGCCGCTCCGCGTCGGCCACCTGCTCCGGCTCCCGGCGCACCACCGCCTCGCCCTCCAGCGTCGACCAGCGCCTGCCGTCGACCTGGCACAACGCCACCTTCGTCGCGCCCTGCGCGACCAGCACCGCCTTGCGCGACCCTCCCGATGTGATCACCCGGGCGATGCCCGTCTCGGGATCGAGCGTCGCCCCGACGGGCACCACGTGCGCGGTGCCGTCGGGGCGGACCGTGGTGAGCGTGCACAGGTGCCGCTCACGCCAGAACTGCGCGAAACCGTCACCCCGGCCGGCCAGGTTCACGTGGCCGCCCCGGCGCGGCGCTCCTCGAACTCGCGCATGACCTGCTTGCGCGCGGCCTTGGAGAGCCGGTCGATGTACAGCATGCCGTCGAGGTGGTCGGTCTCGTGCTGCAGGCACCGCGCGAGCACGCCGGTGCCGTGGACGGTCACCGGCGCGCCCGTCACGTCGAACCCGTGACACGTCGCCAGGTCCGGACGGCCCACCACCGCCCTCGGACCGGGGATCGAGAGGCATCCCTCGTCGTCGGGGTCGAGGTTGCGCTCCTGGCCCTGCGGCAGCACCAGCGTCGGGTTGACGATCACGCCCTTCTGGAAGACGTCGTCGCCGTCCGGGCAGTCGTAGACGAACACCCGCAGGTCCACGCCGATCTGGTTGGCCGCGAGACCGACGCCGTTGGCGGCGTACATGCTGGCGAACATGTCGTCGACCAGCGCGGCCAGCTCGTCGTCGAACCGCTCGACCGGCCGGCACGGGGAGTGCAGCACCGGGGTGCCGACGATGGTGATGGGTCGTGCCGTGCCGCTCACGTGGGTTACCGCCTCGGTCGTGTGGTGTCGATGACGGCCAAGTGTTTCATCCCCCGATGGTCACCGGCGGCTGCGGACCTCCCCTGAGAGCGCCAGCCTCGGCCAGCCTGCCACGTCTCGCTGCAGCTGACGATCGTGGGTGGCCACGACCACGGCCGCCCCCGTGACCTGGAGCGCCTCGGTGAGCTCGTCGACCAGGGCGATGGACAGGTGGTTGGTCGGCTCGTCGAGCAGCAGCGCGTGCGGCCTGGCCGCCAGCGCGCAGGCCAGGTCGAGCCGCCGCTGCTGGCCCATCGACAACTCGCCGACCCGCTTGTTCGCCTCCTGCGACGACAACAGGCCGAGCGAGGCGAGCCCGACACTCTCCGCGTCGTCGAGCAGCCCCGCCGTCACGAGGTCCGCGAGGTGCTCGGCGAACACGTCGCGCGCCCGCCGGTGCAGCGGGCGCGACGACTCCTGCTGGAGCAGGTGCACGCGCGCCCTGCGAGCCCGGTGCACCGTGCCGGTACCGGGCGCCAGCAGTCCCGCCAGCACCGCGAGCAGCGTCGACTTGCCCGCGCCGTTGGCTCCCGTGACGACCAGCCGGTCGCCGGAGTCCAGCGTGAGATCCACAGGGTACGGCAGGCGCCCGGCCACGGTGACGTCCTCGGCGCGCAGGAGCGTCACCCCGCTCGGCGCCGAGAGCTCGGGCATGAGGAAACGTCGCGGCGGCGTCGGCGCGGTGATGCGATGCTCCTCCAGCTGGTCCTGGCGGCGGTGCACCGCCCTGGCCAGCGAACCCGCCCTGGTGGCGCGCTGGTGCCTGCCGGTGCCCTTGTCGGGACGCCAGCCGCTGACCAGCCGGTTCTGCGCCTTCGACAGGTCGTCGGCCAGCCTGGCGTGCTCGGCCTGCTGCTGGGTGTATTCGGCCTCCCAGCGCTGCAGCTCCGCCTCGCGGCCCTCGCGGTATCCGGGGTAGCCACCCCCGTAGACCTGCGGCGTGCCGTCCCTGGTCGGATCGAGGTCGAGGACGGTGTCCACGACGTCCGACAGCAGGGCGCGGTCGTGGCTCACCACGACCACGCCGCCCGGGTAGGCGCGCAGCCGGTCGGTCAGGAAGTCGAGCGCGTCACGGTCGAGATGGTTGGTCGGCTCGTCGAGCAGCAGGAAGTCGTGCCCGGCCGCCAGCAGCACGGCCAGCCGTACGCGGTATCGCTGGCCCACCGACAGCCCCGACAGCGGCCGGCTCCGATCGGTGACGGCCCCGAGGCCCTCCAGGGCCATGTCGACGCGCCGGTCGGCGTCCCAGCCGTCGAGGAGCTGCACCAGGTCGAGCGCCTGGCTGTACTCCTCGTCGGCGCCTGGACGGCCGTCGGCGAGCCCGGCCGTCGCCTCGTCGAGCCGCTCCATCGCGGCGCGGGTGGCGGCGAGCTGCTCGTCGACGACGTCGCCGATGGTGCGCTCGTCGTGGTCGGGCATCTCCTGGGTCGCCAGCGCCAGCGTGCCGACCAGCTGCACGTTGCCCTGGTCGGGGGCCAGCTCGCCGGCGAGCACGTGGAGCAGCGTGGACTTGCCGCGCCCGTTCTCGCCGACCACGCCCCAGCGGGAGCGAGGCGTCACCGTCATGCCGACGCCGGTCAGCACGGGACGGTCACCGCGTTGCAGGTGGATGTCGGCGCAGGTCAGTTGTGCCCGTTCGCGGGCAGGAAAGGTCGAGGTGACCATGGATTCTTCCTCCGGGCATGCGCCGGCCAGTCAGGCATGCATGCCGTGAGTCGATGTGGAGCGCACGGAAGGCGCGTCAGGACATCGGAGCGGGGCCGCGGGCCCGGAGGAATCAGAGGAAGAACAACTGGTGCATGCCTCCAGGCTATCAAGATCACCCGGTGGGCTCGCAAATGGTTTTTCCGCAGGCTGTGAGCCACGCCACATAAACCCCGCTCACCTGTGAAATCAGGTGACATTTCAGATCGAGTCCCCGAATCTGGAAGGCGACCGATGAGTTTTGTCGGTGGCGTCAGTCACTCTTTACATGACGACGACTTGCGAGACCGAGAGCTGGGAGACCAGCCGAGTCCACGCCAATCCCAACCACTCTGATCGGGGTGCTGTGTCTATTTCACAGGTAGATTCACCTGCCAAGCTCGAGCCCGAGAAGACCTCGGGTCGCACACCTGCCGTGATCCGGCTGTTGGTGCTGGCCACCTTCGTGGTCATCCTCAACGAGACCATCATGATCAACGCGATCCCCCGGTTGATGGCCGCGCTGAACATCACCGAGCAGACCGCCCAATGGCTCTCCACCGCCTTCATGTTGACCATGGCCGCCGTGATCCCGATCACCGGTTGGTTCCTGCAGCGGGTGACCACCCGCACCGCCTATACGACCGCGATGGCCCTGTTCTTGACCGGCACCGCCCTGGCCGCCGTCTCGCCCACGTTCGAGGTGCTCCTGGGCGCCCGCATCGTGCAGGCGTCCGGCACGGCCGTGATGATGCCGCTGCTGATGACCACCTTGATGCAGGTCGTGCCGGAGTCCGACCGTGGCCGGGTGATGGGCAATGTGACCCTGGCCATCTCGGTCGCGCCCGCCATGGGCCCGGCGGTGTCGGGAGTGATCCTGCAGTTCGGTTCCTGGCGCCTGCTGTTCGCCGTGGTGTTGCCGATCGCCGCTTTGATCACCTGGGGCGGTCTGCGCAAGCTCAAGAACGTGAGCGAGACCAAGGCCAGCACCATCGACTGGCTCAGCGTCGTGACCGCGGCGGCCGGCTTCGGCGGCCTCGTCTACGGCCTGAGCCGCTTCGCGGGCGACAACCTCGGCCTCGCCGTGGCGATCACCGCCGCCGGCCTGATCACCATCGCGATCTTCGTCCTGCGCCAGCTGTCGCTCCAGAAGCGCGACATCCCGCTGCTCGACCTGCGCACCCTGCGCTTCCGCACCTACACGGTCTCGCTGATCCTGATGTCGGTCGCCTTCATGGCGATGCTCGGCTCGATGATCCTGCTGCCGCTGTACCTTCAGAACATCCGCGGGCTCAGCGAACTGCAGAGCGGCCTGCTCGTGATGCCCGGTGGTCTGGCGATGGGTCTGCTCGGACCTACCGTCGGCCGGCTGTTCGACAAGTTCGGCGGGCGCGTGCTGGTCATCCCCGGCGCGATCGGCATCTCGCTCTCGCTGGCCGGCTTCACCCAGGTCTCGATGACCATGCCGTTCTGGCAGCTCCTCGGGCTCCACGCCCTGCTGATGATCAGCCTGGCGGCGCTCTTCACCCCGGTGTTCACGCTCGGACTCGGCGCCGTGCCGCCTCACCTGTACTCCCACGGCAGCTCCATCCTGAGCACGCTGCAGCAGGTCGCCGCCGCTTTCGGCACCGCGCTGGTGGTCACGGTCATGAGCGCCCGCTCCGAGGCGCTGGAGGCGACGGGGGTCGCGGCTGACGTCGCCCTGCTCGACGGCATGCGGCTGGCGTTCATCATCGGGGCGGTGTTGTCGATCGCCGTGGTGGTCACGGCCCTGCTCCTGCCCGCCCGCGCCGACAACCCCGGCGAGTTCGGGGGCCACGGGCACTGATCCGACAGGCACGACGAAAGAGGCCGAGGCGAGGACGCTTCGGCCTCTTTGCACGTGTCAGGGGTCGCGTCGGGCGACTCCGCCGACGATGGTCCAGCCCGCCGGGGCCAGTTCGTCCACCGGCTGCTCGGGGCGCCAGGCGCGCACGTCGACCAGGCCCGGCTCCAGCAGCTCGAACCCGTCGAAGAACCGCGTGATCTCCGCCCGCGTCCGAGGCGTCAGCATCGCCCCCGCCATCCGGAACCCCTGCTGCGCCACCGCCTTCACCTCGGGCGGCGACTCGTCGGCGGTGTGCGAGACGACCAGGTGGCTCCCGGGAGGGAGCCTGTCCCCCAGCCGGCGCACGATGCCGTGCGCGTCCTCCTCGTCGGAGACGAAGTGCAGCACCGCCACCATGAGCACGGCGATCGGCCGTTTGAAGTCGAGGAAGGCGTTGACGCGCGGGGCCTCGAGGATCCGTCCCGGTTTGCGCACGTCTCCCTGGAAGGTCATGACGTTGCCGGTCCCGCCGCGTTCCAGGAGCGCCTGGCTGTGGCGGATCACCGTGGGGTCGAGGTCGACGTAGACGACGCGGGCGTCGGGGTTGGCCGCCTGGGCGACCTCGTGCACGTTGCGCTGCGTCGGCAGCCCCGAGCCGATGTCGAGGAACTGGGTGATCCCGGCCTCGCCGGCCAGGTGGGTGACCACCCTGCCGAGGAAGGCGCGGTTGGCCAGGGCCGTGTTCCTGGCGGCGGGGTTGGACTGGAGCATTTTGTCCGCGGCCGCTCGGTCGGCGGGGTAATTGTCCCGCCCGCCCAGGATGTAGTCGTAGATTCGGGCGCCATTGGGGGTCCAGGTGTCGATGCCGCCGGGCGTCGATTCCCTTTCGCGCATACTCGACCCTTTCTGCACGAATTGCTCCGCCAGCATAACTCCCGGTTCAACCGCGGAGGAGGCCCGCCGATGAGCGGTGCACATCCATACCTGTCTTGACGCATCCTTGATGCCTCCCCCATACGCCATCCCTACGCCCCGTCAGTAGCGTGCCTAGCTGTCACTCGACCGACGTGGAGGTGCCGGATGGCCGGCCTGGATCATCCCGTCTCGACGCCGGAGCCGGCGTTGAGGCGCTGGCTCCTGAAGGGGCTGCAACGCCCCGAGGGGCTGGTGGGCGGGTCCGCCGAGGAGCAGCCGCCCGACCACCAGCACTCCTGGTGGCAGGTCATGTGCCTGACGGGTGTCGACTACTTCTCCACGCTCGGTTACCAGCCGGGCATCGCCGCGCTGGCGGCCGGGGCGCTCAGCCCGATCGCCACGCTCGTCCTGGTCGCGCTGACCCTGTTCGGCGCGCTGCCGACCTACCGGGCCGTCGCCGAGCAGAGCCCGCACGGGCTCGGCTCGTTGTCGATGCTGGAGCGCCTGCTGCCCGGGTGGCGGGGCAAGCTGCTGGTGCTCTTCCTGCTCGGGTTCGTGGCGACCGCCTTCATCGTCACCATCACGCTGTCGGCGGCCGACGCGACCGCGCACATCCTGCACAACCCGTTCGTGCCGCACTTCCTGTCGACCTGGCAGGTGCCGGTCACGCTGGTGCTGATCGCCGCGCTGGGCGGCGTCTTCCTGGCGGGCTTCAGCGAGGCGATCTCGATCGCGGTGGTCCTGGTGGCCGTCTACCTGGCGCTCAACGTCGTCGTCGTGGGGGTCGCGCTCCAGCACGTCCTGGTGGCGCCGAACCTGGTCACCAGCTGGCAGGACAGCCTGACGGCCGACTACTCCAGCCCGATCGCGATGGTCGCCGTCGCGTTGTACGTGATGCCGAAACTCGCCCTGGGCCTGTCGGGCTTCGAGACGGGCGTGGCGGTGATGCCGCTGGTCAAGGGCACGCTCCCGGAGCGGATCAAGGGCGCGCGCAAGCTGCTGACGACCGCGGCGCTCATCATGAGCGTCTTCCTGATCAGCTCCAGCTTCGCCACCACCGTGCTGATCCCGGCGGAGGAGTTCGCCGAGGGCGGCTCGGCCAACGGCCGGGCCCTGGCCTACCTGGCCCACCTCTACCTGGGCGACTGGTTCGGCACCGCCTACGACCTGTCGACGATCGCGATCCTGTGGTTCGCCGGCGCGTCGGCGCTGGCAGGGCTGCTCAACATCGTCCCGCGTTACCTGCCCAGGTACGGCATGGCGCCCGACTGGACCCGTGCCGCCCGTCCGATGGTGCTCGTGTTCACCGTCATCGCGTTCGTCATCACCCTGGTGTTCGGCGCCGAGGTCGAGGCGCAGGGCGGCGCGTACGCCACGGGCGTGCTGGCACTGATCCTCTCGGCCGCCGTCGCCGTCGCGCTCTCGGCCTGGACCAGGCGCACGATCAAGGCGGCGGTCTTCTTCGGCGCCGTCACGCTGATCTTCGCCTACGCCACCGTGGCCAACATCATCGAGCGCCCCGACGGCCTGGTGATCGCGCTGCTGTTCGTCCTGGCGATCGTGGTCATCTCGCTGGTCTCGCGTGCCACCCGCTCGACCGAGTTGCGTGTCACCCGCATCACCCTCGACGAGACGGCCAGGCGTTTCATCAACGAGGCGGGCGAGATCTACCTGGTGGCCAACGAGCCGCACAGCCGCGACGCCAAGGAGTACGTCGACAAGGCACGCGAGGCCTGGGAGCTGCACCGCCTGCGCACCAAGGAGGGCCTGCTGTTCCTGGAGGTCACCGTGCCCGACGCCTCGGAGTTCGCCGGGGAGCTGCGGGTCTCGGGCGAGGAGCGCCATGGCTTCCGCATCCTGACGATGCAGAGCACCACGGTGGCCAACGCCGTCGCCGCGCTGCTGCTGCATCTGCGCGACCTGACGGGCAAGACGCCGCACGTCTACTTCCACTGGGCCGCCGAGGGCAATCCGATCGGGGCGCTGCTGCGTTACCTGGTCTTCGGCGGGGGTGACATCCCGCCGCTGACCCGGGAGGTCCTGCGCCAGGCCGAACCCGACCCGGCCCGACGGCCCGTGGTGCACGTCGGCTGAGCTTCCCGGCCGGGGACGAGCCCCGGCCGGGAAAAGGTGGCGGCTACCAGTCGCCGCCGTCGTCCTCGAAGATCTCCTCGACCGCCTCGGCGGCCATCATGCCGCCGACGAGGCCCACCGCTCCGGCGGCGGCCACGGTGCCGAGGCCGGAGCCGTGGTGCCCGTGGTGCCCGTGGTGGCCCGGCTCGTGACCGTGCCCCGCGAAGCCGTACTGCGACAGGCCCGAGAGCCAGCGCCCGATCTCGCTGGCCCAGTCGAGCTGCAGCGCCTGCTCGTGGCTGAGGTCGAAGCGCCCGATGGCGTCGCCTCCGCCGTACCGGCCGGCGCGCTTGTCGGCCTCCAGGACCACCACCAGCCGGTCGGCGTCGGCGACGAAGGTCAGCTCGACCTCGTTGATCGTGGCGGAGTACTGCGGGGAGGGGTAGAACTCGATCTCCTGGTAGAACGGCAGTTGCTGCCGCACGCCGTGGATGCGGCCCACCTCCAGGTCGGCCGACTTGAAGTGGAAGCCGAGCTGCCCGAAGGCCTGCAGGACCCGCTCCTGCGACGGCAGCGGCGCGACCGCGAACGGGTCGAGGTCGCCCTTGTCGACCGCCTTGGCGATGGCCAGCTCGGTGCGCACCCCGAGCGCCATCCCCTTCAACGGCTTGCCGCCGACCTCGCTGATGGGCAGTTCGTACGGCAGGCCGAACTGGAAGGGCAGCACCCGCTCCTCGCCCTTGCGCAGCGTGAACGGCCCGGAGACCTCCGAGCGGAAGAACTCGTCGAGCCCGCCGACCTCACCGCCGTCGTGTTCGAGCTCCACCCGGGCGACCAGGCCCAGCGTGATGTGCTCGATCTCGGCGTCGAAGTCGCCGCCCTTGAGTTTGACCTCGCCGGACAGCAGCCCACCCGGCTGGACGCTCCGCGTGGACAGCACCGTGTCCACGCTGGGTCCGCCGACGCCGAGGGCACCGAGCATGCGCTTGAAGATCACGTTTTCCTCTTCCGAATCGAGTGTGCTGAGCATCAAACGATCATTGAGGGGTGGGGGTTCCCAGCTTAGGCCGCGCAGGCGTACCCCGTGGGCAACTGGCTGTTGCCGCTGGGGCGCGAGGCCTGGAAGCCGAAGGAGGTGCTCTGGCCGGGCGCCACGGTGCCGTTGTAGGCGAGGTTCTTGGCGGTGACGGTCTGGCCGCTGACGGTGACGGCGGCGTTCCAGTAGCCGGTGACGGCGTGTCCGGCGGGCAGGGTGAAGGTCACCGTCCAGCCGTTCAGCGTGCTCGTGCCGGGGTTGGCGACGGTGACGGGCTGCACGACGTAGCCGGTGCTCCACTGCGTCTGGACGGTGGCCGCGGCCGTGCAGCCGCCGCCGGTGCCGCCTGGCTGGGTGGTGAAGGCGGCGAGGCCGGAGGGTTGCGACAGGTTGCCCGCTCCGTCCCGGGCGCGCACGTAGACCTGGTAGGCGGTGGCGGGCGTGAGCCCGGTGAGCGTGAGCGAGGGTGTGGTGGTGCTGCCGAGCAGCTGGTCGGTGCCGCCCATCTCGCGGTAGACGTCGTAGCCGGCCAGCCCTGAGCCGCCGGAGTCGGTCGACGGCGTCCAGGTCAGGGTCGCGCCCGTGGAGGAGAGGCTGCCAGGCGTCGGGGTTCCCGGCGTGGTCGGCGGGGTGGTGTCAGTGGTGCCGCCGCCCAGGGCAGCGGTGAGCGCGGGGTACCAGCGGTCGGAGATCTTCTGGTCGCCCGCGGCGTTGGGGTGCACTCCGTCGTAGGTGTCGGCGCTCGTGCTGAAGCCGGTCCACTGGTCGACCACGGTGATCGGCGACTGCGCGGTGGTGTTGGCAGCGGCCCAGGCGGGGACGGCGGCGTTGAAGTTCACGGCCCGCTGGGCGCAGGCGGAGCACTGCGACGGGTTCATCGGGATGATCTGGGCGACCAGGATCTTCATGCTCGGGTTGCTCGCGCGCATCTGGCCCACGAGCGTGGTGAACGCGCCGAGGATCGTCGCGGGCGCGATGTTGCTCCAGACGTCGTTGGTGCCCAGGTGCATCACCACGATGTCGGGGGTGGTGGCCGCCAGCCACGGGACCAGCTGGTTCTGGGCGGCGATGTTGGTCGCCAGGTATCCCCCGTGGCCCTCGTTGTCGCCGTCGTGGGCGACGCCGCATCCCTGGGTGGGCAGGGTGCCCACGAAGTCGATGTTCGTGTGGCCGGTGCTCTGCAGCCGGTTCCACAGCAGCGCCCGCCAGCAGCCGGGAGAGCCGGTGATCGAGTCTCCCAGCGGCATGATCCGCACGGGCGCCGCGTGGGCGGGGGTGGCGTACAGGAGGGTGCCGAGGATTGCCAGCAGGAGCGGCAGGACGACCGCGCGCGTTCGCATGGGGCCATGGTCGAGTCTGCCCGCCCGCCCTGCCCAGGGTGCGCGGACCCCGACGGGCGGGCCCTGGGCGGCACCCTCGGAAAACACGGCGGGCGATCATGTAACTTTCATCAGCGCTCGTCGACGACCTGGCCGTTCTGGGCGGTGGCGCTCCGGGTGAGCGCCATCGTCAGCGGCGCCTCCGCGAACGAGGGCAGGTCGGCGAAGGCGGCGCCCATCTGCGCGCCGTCCTCCCAGTGCCAGGTGTCGCGGTAGGTGCCGTCGTCGAGCTTGATGAGCTGGGCGAAGGCCAGGCCGGGGTGGGTTTCGCGGATCGTGCCGATGAGCGAGGCCCGGCGGGCCAGGAACTCCTGCAGGTCGGCGGCGTCGACGGAGTAGGTGTGGGTGCGGACGACAGACATGGTGGTTCCTCTTTCCTTCGAGGTCACGGTTGGTGTGAGATCAGACTGTCTGCCCGAATTGATAGATTCACGATGCTTCAACGATGGGAGGACGATCCGTGGAGATCCGCTTTTCGCTCCTGGGTCCGGTGCAGGTCACCGTGGACGGCGAACCGGTGCCGGGCGTCGCTCCCAGGCACCGGGCGGTGCTCGCCTACCTGCTGATCAACGCCGGGCGGGTGATCAGCCTGGAGAAGCTGATCGACGCGATGTGGGGCTACGACCAGCCCGACACCGCCAGGTCCCAGATCCATGCCGCGATCACCGCGCTGCGCAGGGCCTTTCGTGGGGTCGACCTCATCGTGACGCGGTCGGGCGGCTACGTCGCCCAGCCCGAGCCGGGCCAGCTCGACGTGCAGGTCTTCACCGACCTGGTCGCCGAGGGCCGCTTCCGCGAGGCGCTGGAGTTGTGGACCGGCGAGGCGCTGGCCGACGTGAGCGCCAACTACGCCCAGGGCGCGCGGGCACTGCTCGACGACCGGCGGCTGACCGCGATCGAGCGGCTCATGGACGCCGAGCTCGCCGCGGGACGCCATCGCGAGGTGCTCGACGAGCTGGCCGACCACGTCGCCGCCAACCCGCTGCGCGAACGGCTCGTCGGCCACCTGGTGCTGGCCCTGCACCGTTCGGGACGCCAGGCCGACGCCCTGGCCGCCGCCCGCTCCTACCGTACGGCTCTGGCCGACGAGCAGGGGCTCGACCCCGGCCACGCCTTCGCCGAGCTGGAGCAGGCCGTGCTGGCCGACGACCCCAAGCTCAAGCTCGCACCCGCCGCCGAGGCGCTCGCGCCCCCGGCCAGGGAGCGCACCCGCTCCAGCTTCCTGCCCTACGACATCCCCGACTTCGCCGGGCGCGGCGCCGAGCTCGACCGGCTGGTCGCCGCCGACCAGCACCCGATCGTCACCATCGACGGCATGGCGGGCATCGGCAAGACGACGCTGGCCGTACGCGCGGCGCACAGCCTGGCCGGCCGGTTCCCCGACGGCCAGCTCTTCATCGACCTGCGCGCGCACACCGCGGGCCAGGAGCCCGTGCCCGCCGCGGCCGCCCTGGAGGCGCTGCTGCGCCAGCTCGGCCTGACCGACATCCCGACGACCGAGGCCGAGCGCAGCGCCCTGTGGCGGACCGAGCTGGCGCAGCGCCGCATCATCGCCGTCATCGACAACGCCGCGGACGACGAGCACGTGCGCCCGCTGCTCCCCGGCGTGTCGAGCAGCCTCCTGCTGATCACCAGCCGACGTCGCCTGGTCGGCCTCGACGGGGCGCACGCGCTCTCGGTCGACGTGCTGGCGGAGGACGACGCGGCCGCGCTGTTCCAGGGCATCGTCGGCGAGCGGGCGGAGGCCGAGCCCGAGGCCGTGCGCGAGGTGCTGGAGTTGTGCGGCTACCTGCCGCTGGCGATCAGGATCTGCGCGGCCCGCCTGCAGCACCGCCCCCGCTGGACGGTCTCCTACCTGGCCGGACGCCTGAACGACGAGCGCAGGCGGCTCACCGAGCTGTCGATGTCGGACCGGAGCGTGGCGGCGGCCTTCACCGTCTCCTACGAGCAGCTCGACGACACCGAGCAGCGCATGTTCCGGCTGCTCGGGCGGGCGCCGGGCCGCGACATCGAGCCGCACGCGGCCGCCGCGCTGGCGGACATCTCCGTCTTCGACGCCGAGGACCTGCTGGAGAACCTCCTCGACGCGCACATGCTCCTGCAGCGCGAGCCCGGCCGCTACACCCTGCACGACCTGCTGCGCGAGCACGCCCGCGACCTGGCCAAGGGGGAAGGCGTCCACGCGGACGGCGACGGCGACGCGCTCATGCGGCTGCTGGTGCACTACCTGCACCGCTCGCGGTCGGCGGTCAAGCAGCTGTTCCCGCACAGCGTGCCCGACCGGCCGCACATGCCGCCCGTGCTCACCCCGTTCGAGCCGATCGCCGACGGGGTGGAGGCCATCGGCTGGCTCGACGCCGAACGCTCCAACATCGTCGCGACCGTGATCCACGGTCCCAAGGTGTGCATCAGCCACCTCGCGGTCGCCATGAGCCCCTACCTGGACCGCCAGGCCCACCACGACGACGCCCTGACCCTGCACACCGTCGCGCTGGAGCGGGCCCGCGCCCTGGGCGAGCGCGCGATGCCGCCGGGGCGCGCGATGTCCGACCTGTCGTGGACCTACTGGCGCCGCGGCGACTACGAGCAGTCGGAGAGCTTCGCCCACGAGGCGCTGGCCGCCTGCGACGACCCCAGCGAGAGGTCGCTGGCGCTCAACGCCCTGGGCAACGTGGCCTGGCGCCGACGCGAGAGCGCGACGGCGGAGAAGCACCTGAAGGAGGCCCTCGACCTGACCCGCATCGCCGGCGACTGGTCGCGTGAGGGCTTCGTCCTGGGCGACCTCGGCATGATCCTCGACCAGATGGGCCGTCCCGCCGAAGCGCAGCGCCACCTGGACCTGGCCCTCGCGCTGCACCGCAAGGAGCGCAACGCGGTGGGCGAGGCCAGGGTGCTCAACCAGCTCGGCTCGGTCCTGCGCCACCAGGGCCAGCCGGAGCAGGCGATGGAGCGCCACCGCCGGGCCGGCGAGATCTACCGCGAGGTGGGCAACAGCAGCGACGCCGCCTCGGCCTTCAACGGGATGGGCGAGGCGGCGCTGGCGCTGGGCGACGCCGCGCGGGCGGTCGAGGAGCACACCAGGGCGCTGGAGGGAGCGACGCGCGACCGGCCGGAGCAGGCCCGCGCGCACGAGGGCCTGGCCCGTGCCCACCTGAGCCTCGGCCAGGAGGATCAGGCACGCGAGCACGGCCAGGCCGCCCTGCGGTTGTACGAGGAGCTGGGCGTTCCCGAGTCCGACGAGGTGCGCGCGTTCCTCGCCGCGGGCCTCGGTTAGGCCGTGCGGGTGGCGCGGCCCCCGCGCGGCCACGCCACGGCTCCGCCGTACCTCTTGAGCAGTCCGTAGGTCTTCCACGGGCTCGAGCTGACGAACTCCTTGTAGGCCACCGCCCACCGCCCGGTGAGGTGGAGGCCGCGGGGGGTGTCGTCGGGCCGGGTGAACTGGATGACGCCGTCGCGGCGCCCCAGGCTGACGGGCTGGTGGATGTAGCCGAACCGGAAGGGCTTGGGCTGCCTGCCCGTCACCTGCCTGGCGACCGCGTCGGCGGCGTGCGCGGCGGTCGGGATGCCGCTCTGGCAGGTGCCGTGGATCACCCCGTACGGCTGGCGGATCGCGGCGGCGTCACCCACCGCGTAGACCTCGGGGTGCGACACCGAGCGCAGCGTCTCGTCGACCACGATCCTGCCGCGCTCGTCGACGGTCAGGCCCGCCTGCGCCGCCATGGGCGACACCCGGGTCCCGGTGGTCCACAGGGTGGCGCCGGTATCGATCCGCTCGCCGTCGGCCAGCTCGACCGCGTCGGGCAGCACCTTGGCGATCTCCACGCCCGTCCTGACCTCGACGCCGAGCCGCTTGAGCCCCGCGTGGAGGTAGGCACGCGCCTTCTCGCCCATCATCGAGCCGGGCACGTCCCGGCTGAGCAGCAAGACCTGCAGGCCGGGGTGGGTCTCGGCGATCTCGGCGGCCGACTCGACGCCGGTCAGGCCCCCGCCGCCGACCACCACGCTGTCCACCGTCGTGAGCCGCTCGGCCAGCCGCCGCGCCTCGGCGGCGGTGTTGAGGGTGTAGGCGTTCTCGTCCACGCCGGGCACGGTCGCGATGTCCGTCACGCTGCCGAGCGCGTAGACGAGGATGTCGTAGGCGACGCCGCGCCCGCCGTCGAGGTGCGCGACGCGGGCGTCCAGGTCGATCCCGCTCACCCAGCCCTGGACGAACTCGATGCCCGTCCCGGCCACCATGTCGGGGATCTGCAGGTTCTTCAGCTCCTGGCCCGCGGCCGTCTGGTGCAGCCGCAGCCGCTCGGTGAAGCGCGTCTCGGGGTTGACCAGGGTGATCTGGACGTCCTTCCGGCGCAGCCGCCGGGCCGTGGCCATCGCGGCCGTCATGCCGGTGTAGCCCGCTCCCAGGATCACAATCCGCTGTGCCATCGTCCTGTCCCTTCTAGGTGTTTGACCCAGAGGACGTAACGTGTGACGGCGAAAGTGACATGGCCTCGATGTGAGCTACGTCACAGGCGTGGCGTCCAGTCCAGTTCGCGTTCCGCCTTCTTCCCTGAGACCCGCAGGGTGGTGTCGATCATCAGGGTGCCCAGGTAGGGGACCATGAGGCGGAGCATCCAACCGGGCAACCGCAACGCCCGCTCGCGCTCCCCCCACGTCGCGTGGCGGCGGTCGACGATGTTGTAGGCCTGCCCGCCGCGCCCGCGTTCCAGGGCCGCCACGGTGGCCGCCGCCGCGTCGTCGACGTGGACCCACGGGACCGTCCCGCCACCGCCGCGCGGCACCGGCGTCGGCCTGGCGCCAGGGGCGGGGTCGAACCACGTGCCCGGACCGTGGAAGACGCCGTAGCGCAGCGCGATGCCGCCCGCGGCGAGAGCCTGCTCCTCGGTCGAGACCAGCCCGTCGACGACGATGTCGCCGGGGTTGCCGTGCTTGACGCCGAACGGGTCGTCCTCGGTGAAGACGCGGGAGCCGTGGTCGGCGTAGCCGTACCCCAGGACCAGCGACTGCGTGAGGAACCGGTCGGCGCCGAGTACCTTGGCGGCCTCCAGCAGGTGGGCGGTGCCCTCCACACGCAGCCGGGTGCTGGGGTCGTCGGGGGTCAGCGTGCGCTTGGGCGCCTTCAGCGCGGTCAGCTCGTGGATGACCGCGTCGGCGCTCATGCCGTCGACGGCTCGCAGGAGCCCGTCGCGGTCCATGGCGTCGGCCATGACCGGCCGGGCACCCAGGTCACGGGCGGCCGCGGCCGACCTGTCGCTGCGGGAGAGGGCGAGCACCTCGTGCCCGGCGGTGGACAGCAACCTGGTGAGCGGACGGCCGATGGCCCCCGTGGCGCCCGCGAGCAGAATTCTCATAGTGGACCTGACGAGCGGGCCTCCCCGGATGTGACAACCGCCGGGCGAAGGCCGCGCACCGAGACGCCCACGGTGGCGGCCAGCATGATCACCCCCGACAACACGCCGCTGACGACAGGCACCCAGGCCACCGCACCCAGGGCCGCCACGGCGAACCCGGCCACGCCGAGGAGGCTGAGAACCGCCGCCGGCACGTACAGGCGCGGCTCCTTCCAGGAGATCGCGATGGGCACGAAGTGCAGGCCCACAACGAGCGCTACCCAGGCCACGTTCACCTCGGCGGGCACGCCCATGGCGCCGAGCACCCTGATGCCGCCGATCAGCAGGATCACCTCGGCGATGACGGCCCACCAGTAGCCCTTGGTGAAGAAGGTGCGCCGCGGCTGCGAGGGTGCCGCTCCCGTGCGCGCCTGCCGTACGGCCAGGAACCACATCACCAGGACGCTCGCCGCGGCCGCGATGGCGGCGATCCGCAGGACGGTCACCACCGCAGGGTCCAGGGGCTCACCCGCGTTCACGACGACGAAGACCGCGCCGAACACGGCGCCCACCAACATTCCGTTCATGTGCATACCGCCCATTGAAGCCGGGCCGAATCTTCCGTCGCGCGGGGGCTGGGGCGAGGTCCGGGTAGGCCTGGCCCTACCCCGCGACGCCCTTGAGGAAGGCCGCCGCGGCCAGCACCCGCCGGTTGTCGTCAGGGGTGGCGGGGATCTCCAGCTTGGTGAAGATGCTCGCCACGTGCTTGCCGACGGCCGCCTCGGAGATCGACAACGCGCGCCCGATCGCGCCGTTGGAGCGGCCCTCCGCGATGAGGGCCAGCACTTCCAGCTCGCGGGCGCTGAGCCGCTGGACCGGCTTGAGCATCTCGGTGACCTCCGTCGACCTGGCCCAGGTCTGCTCGAACAGGTCGATGAGGGCGGCCAGGATGCCCTGCTGCCGGATGACCAGGGCTCCGGGCGATCCCGCCACGGGGGCCAGGCGCAGGATCGCCACGGCGCAATCGAAGATCAGCATCTGCTGGACCTGCTCGGCGATGACCCGGTGCTCGTCGCCGGCGGCGTGCAGGGTGCGGACGCGGTCGAGCCGCACGGGGTCGCGCAGCAGGCTCTCGTGCACGATGGTGCGCATCTTCATGCCGCGGCGCAGCGCGTCGAGCACCTGGCCCCGGTTGGCCCGCTCGACCCGGCCCTGGTGCGTGGGGCCGCCCGCGTGCATGGCGCGCAGTTCCTGCGCGGTCTGCGCCAGGTCCACGGCGAGTTTCCCGACGGCCAGGTTGTCGGAGACCAGCTGGACCTCGCGGTGGATCGTCGTGATGCCGCGCAGCTCCTCCAGCATCTCCTCGAGGCGTCTGGCCAGGTCATCCTCATACTCCACCTCAAGAAGTATGCCCCATTATGCGAGGCTTTCTCGGTGCGGTTCTCCCTTCTTGGCCCGGTTCAGGCTCTCTCGGACGACACCACCCCGATCGACATCGGCGGGGCACGGCTGCGCATGCTGCTGGCCCGGCTGGTCCTGGAGGCCGGCCGTCCCGTGTCCGCGGAGTCGCTGATCGACGATCTGTGGGGCGAGGAAGCACCGGCCGGGGCCGTCAGCGCGTTGCAGGGCCTGGTCTCCCGGCTGCGCAGGGCCCTGGGCGGCGCGGGCGCCGTCGAGCTGGTCGCGGGCGGCTACCGGGTGCTGGGCGAGAGCGACGTGCGGCGGTTCGAGGAGCTGGCCGCGCGCGGGCGACGCGACCTGGCGGCCGGGCGGCCCCAGGAAGCGGCCGCCACGCTGGCCCAGGCCCTCGGGTTGTGGCGCGGACCGGCGCTGGCCGACGTCCAGGAGGCGCCCTTCGCCGGACCCGTCGCCACCCGGCTCGCCGACCTGCGCGCCTCCGCACTGGAGGACAGCTTCGACGCCGAGGTCAGGCTGGGCAGGCACGCGGAGGTGCTGCCCGACCTGAACGCCGCCGCGATCGAGCACCCACTGAGCGAACGCCTGGCCGAGCTGCGCATGCGCGCCCTGGCGGCGGCCGGACGGCAGTCCGACGCCCTGACCGCCTATGCCGAGATCCGCGACCGGCTGGGCGACGAGCTGGGCGTCGACCCCTCGCCCGCCATCCAGGAGGTCCACCTGGCCCTGCTGCGCGGCGAGCTGGAACGGCCCGTCGCCCAGGCCCAGGCGGTGCCCAGCAGGCTCCCCGCCCGGCTCACCAGCTTCGTCGGCCGTGAGCGCGAGCTCGGGCAGCTGGCCGGGCTCCTGGGCTCGTCGCGCCTGGTGACCGTGGTCGGCCCCGGCGGAGCGGGCAAGACCAGGCTGGCGCTGGAGGCGGCCGGCCGGCACCCCGCCCACGAGCGCGGCCGTGTGTGGTTCGTCGGCCTGGCCGGCGTCGGCGCGCCCGACCAGCTCGGCGACACCGTGCTGAGCGCGCTCAGCTCCCTGGACGAAAGCGGCTCCGCCGGCGGCACCCATGCCGACCGCATCGCCCAGCTGCTCGACGTCGGCGAGGCCGTCCTGGTCCTGGACAACTGCGAGCACCTGGTCGAGGCCGCCGCCGAGCTGGCCGAGCAGCTCCTGGCCAGACGGCCGGAACTGCGCATCCTGGCCACCAGCCGGGAGCCGCTGGCCATCATCGGCGAGGCGCTGTGCCACCTGGGCCCGCTGGAGCTGCCGAGCACGCCCGCCGAGGCGGCGCAGTCGGCGGCCGTCCGCCTCTTCGTGGAACGCGCCGCCGGGGTGCGGCCCGACTTCACGCTCGACGCGGAGACCGTCGAACCGGTGGTGGAGATCTGCTGGCGGCTCGACGGGCTGCCGCTGGCCCTGGAACTGGCCGCCGCCAAGCTGCGCGCCATGAACGTGGGGCAGATCGCCCGCCGCCTCGACGACCGCTTCCGCCTGCTGACCTCGGGCAGCCGCACCGCGCTCCCCCGCCAGCGCACCCTGCTGGCTGTGGTCGAATGGAGCTGGGACCTGCTCGACGACCTCGAACAGCTCCTCGCGAGCAGGCTCTCGGCCTTCCCCGGCGGCGCGACCCTGGAGAGCCTCGAAGCCGTCTGCGCCGACGAGCGGCTCCCCGCCGACGACGTGCTCTACGTCGCGGGCTCGCTGGTGGAGAAATCGCTGGTCACGCACGACGGCGAGCGTTATCGCATGCTGGAGACGGTCAGGGCGTTCTGCGCGACCAAGCGCACCGAGGATCTGACAGCCCGCTTCCACGACCACTTCCTGGCGCTCGCGGAGGAACACGAGCCGCTGCTGCGCACCGGCGAGCAGCTGCGGGCGATCTCCTTCTTCGAGGCGGAGTACGACAACCTGATCCACGCGCTGCGCACCGCTCCGAGCGCGCGCTTCGTCGGCGCGATGTTCTGGTACTGGGGCCTTCGCGGGCTGAGCAGCCAGTTCGAGAGCTTCCTGGAGTACGGCCACGCCCTGCCGTCGCAGGTGCGAGAGGCGTTCGGCGTCGTCGGCGCCAGGGCAGGCCTGGACTCGGCCGGCGCACGGGAGTTCCACCCCGCGCGGCCGCTGATGCGCATGGCCGAGCTGGCGTTGTCGGACGACCACGCCGACCTGGAGCAGGCGCTGCGATCGCAGGACCCGTGGGTGCGGGCCAGCGCGCACTGGGAGCAGGACTTCGTCCTGGCCGAGCAGGGCGTGCTCCGCAGCGGGCTGGAGGCGCTGCGCGGCTTCGAGGAGGCG
The DNA here is from genome assembly GCF_044456985.1 of Nonomuraea sp. NPDC050663. Taxonomy (NCBI): domain Bacteria; kingdom Bacillati; phylum Actinomycetota; class Actinomycetes; order Streptosporangiales; family Streptosporangiaceae; genus Nonomuraea; species Nonomuraea sp. NPDC050663. The sequence goes on along the minus strand of NZ_JBITGL010000015.1, from coordinate 160,114 downwards.
GGCGACCGCTGGGGGCTGGTGATGAGCCTGCTGCCGGTGGCGCGCAACCACTCGCTCAAGGCGGAGTACGGCCCGGCCCTCGCGCTGCTCGAACGGGCGGCGATGCTCAGCACCGAGCTGGGCACCGAGGACTACCTGTACCTGTGCCGGGCGAGGCTGGCCAGGGAGCGCAGGCGAAGCGGCGACCTGGAAGGGGCGCTGCGCGACATCCAGTCCGCCTACCGTCAGGCCACCGAACGCGGCCACCGGCGGCTGGAGGTCAACATCCTGGTCGGCCTGGCCAACGTCCAGCGGCTCTCGGGTGAGCTGGACCTGGCCAACCAGACCCTGGACCGGTTGGAGTCGCTGCCGAAAGAGCTGACCGGCGACCTGATCGTGAGCACCCGGCTGGAGAACCGGCTGGCCGAGGGCGAAGCGGAGGAGGCCAGGCGGCTGCTGCCGCTCGCGGTCGCCCCGCAGATCGAAGGCGGATACAGCAACGGGCTGGCCTGGGCGGCCGAACTGCAGGCCGGGGTGCTGGCCCTGGAGGACAGGCCCGAGGAGGCGGCCGAGTCGCTGGGGATGAGCGCGGCCATCCGCGGCGCCTTCGACTACGGCGAGCCGGAGCTGACCGGGCTGCTGGAACGGCTGGCGGGGTTCGAGGAGGCGTTCAGGCGCGGCACCGAGATGCCCCGCCAGACAGCGATAGACCGGCTGACGGTGTCAGCCGGTTCCATCGTCTGAGGGTCATCCGTTGTTCCTCCGGTAGGCCCGCATGGCCAGGGGGAAGAAGACCACGATCATGCCGGCCATCCAGGCCAGCGAGCCGAGCGCCGGTCCGGCGACGTCGCCGCCGTTGAGCAGGCCGCGGGACACGTCGGCCACCAGGCTGACCGGGTTGACGCTCGACCAGGCCTGCAGCCAGCCGGGCATGGTCTGGGTGGGCACGAACACGTTGCTGGCGAAGGTCAGCGGCAGCACCACGATGGTCATCAGGCCCTGCACGGTGGTGGGCGACTTGACCAGCATGCCGAGGAAGACCGACATCCAGGCGAAGCTGAGCGCGAAGCCGACCAGGAAGGCGATGGCGGCCAGGGTGGCGATCGGGTTGGTGTCGATGCGGTAGCCCATGATGTAGGCAAGGATCAGCAGGGTCGCCAGGCAGATCACGTAGCGCACCACGTCCGCGAGCACAGCGCCGATGAGCGGCACCGACCGGCCGATCGGCATGCTGCGGAAGCGGTCGAACATCCCGGTGCTCGCGTCGGTGGTGAGCGAGACGCCGATGCCGATGCTGGCCTGGAAGACCGCCATCACCATGACGCCGGGGACGATCATCTGGACGTAGCCGTCGGTGTCACCGCCGGCGATCGCGCCTCCGAAGAGGTAGACGAACATCAGCAGGGAGATGACGGGGGTCAGGACCACGTCCACCACGGAGATGGGCGACCTGACGAACTTGGTGACGTTACGGCCCGCCAGGGCCAGGCTGTGCCGTACTCCCTGGACCAGACCCAGGCGCAGGGGCGCGGTCGGCAGGCGGTGGGAGGTCACGGGGGTGTCGATCGTCTGGGTGCTCATGCCACTTTCCTCTCGGCGACGTTGGTCAGCGCCAGGAAGACTTCGTCGAGGCTGGGCAGGCGCAGGCCCAGTTCGTCGGCGGCGATGGCGGCCCCGTCCAGGCGGCGGACCAGCGCGGAGACCAGCAGCTGGTCGGCCGCGGGGACGCTCAGGACTCCGGTGTTCTCGTCGCGCTGCGGCGTGTGGCCGGTCAGTTCGGCGAGGATCCCGGCGACGGCGTCGATGTCGCTCGGGAGCGTGGGACGCACCTGGAGGATCTGGCCGCCGATGCGGCGCTTCAGCTCGCCGGGGCGGCCCTCGGCCACCACCTTGCCCTTGTCGATCACGGTGATGCGGTCGGCCAGCTGGTCGGCCTCCTCCAGGTACTGCGTGGTCAGCAGGACCGTGGCGCCGCCGGCGACCAGGTCGCGGACCACCTGCCACAACTCGTTGCGGGTGTGCGGGTCCAGGCCGGTGGTCGGCTCGTCCAGGTAGAGCACCTTGGGGCTGCCCACCAGGCTGGCCGCCAGGTCCAGGCGGCGGCGCATGCCTCCCGAGAAGGTGGCGATCGGGCGGGTGGCCGCCTCGGTCAGCTCGAACCTCTCAAGCAGCTCCCCGGCGCGGGCCTTGGCCTGCCGCTTCGACAGGTTCAGCAACCGGCCCAGCAGGATCAGGTTCTCGGTGCCGGTCAGGGTCTCGTCCACCGAGGCGTACTGACCGGTGAGGCCGATCAGCTGGCGGACCCGCACCGGGTCCTTCACCACGTCGTGCCCGTAGACCGTCGCGCGGCCCGCGTCGGGCCGCAGCAGCGTCCCCAGGATCCTGACCATCGTGGTCTTGCCCGCGCCGTTCGGGCCCAGGACCCCGATCACCTTGCCGGCGGGGACCTCCAGATCCACCCCGGCCAGCGCTGTCATGTCGCCGTACCTCTTGACCAGCCCTTCGGCTGTGATCGCGTTCGTCATGTCCCTTACTGTGGCGGGGGCCGCTGACAGCAGGCAGATATCGAGCTGACAGCGGCCGACAGCGCCACGTAAGCTGGCTGACATGTCTACGCCCCTGATGTCTTGACCCAGGTCACCCGCCTTCGCGCCAGACCTGTGTCCCCAAGACTTCACGGAGCGTCACATCATGATCACCGTTCGCGGTGCCGGCATTCGCGTCGGCGCCCGTCTCCTCCTCTCCGGCCTCGACTTCCACGTCTCCCCGGGTGACCGCATCGGCCTCGTGGGCCGCAACGGAGCGGGCAAGACCACCCTCATGGCCACCCTCGCCGGCCTGCTGCAGCCCGCCGAGGGCAGCGTCGTGGCCACCACCGACGTCGGCTACCTGCCGCAGGACCCCAAGGCCGCCGACCCGGCCCAGTCCGTCACCGACCGCATCCTGTCGGCCCGCGGCATGGACACGGCCGTCCGCGCCATGCGGCGGGCCGAGCGCGACATGGACATGGGCGCCTACGTCCGCGCCGAGGCCGCCTTCCAGGCCGCGGGCGGCTACGCGGCCGAGGCCGAGGCGGCGCGCGTCGCCGACGGCGTCGGCCTGCCCGCGCACGCCCTCGACCAGCCGGTCGGCACCCTGTCGGGCGGCCAGCGGCGCCGGGTCGAGCTGGCCCGCATCCTGTTCGGCGGCCACGGCACGCTGCTGCTCGACGAGCCCACCAACCACCTCGACGCCGACTCGGTGTCGTGGCTGAAGTCGTTCCTCAAGGGCCACCAGGGCGGGCTCATCGTCATCAGCCACGACGTCTCGCTGCTCGGCGAGGTGGTCAACCGGGTCTTCCACCTCGACCCGTCACGGGCCGCCATCGACATCCACAACACCGGTTGGAGCACCTACCTGGAGCAGCGCGACGCCGACGAGCGCCGCCGCACCAGGGAGCGCGTCAACGCCGAGCGGAAGGCGGCCTCGCTGCACGCCCAGGCCGGCAAGATGCGCGCCAGGGTGTCGACCGCGACGCGGGCGCGCGACATGGCCCGCCGCGCCGACCGCATGCTCGCGTCGGTCGAGCCCGCGCGCCGCACCCAGAAGGTCGCCCGCGTGCGGCTGCCCGACCCGGCTCCATGCGGCCGCATGCCGCTCGGCGCGGTCAGCCTGCACAAGTCGTATGGCTCGCGCCAGGTGCTGTCGGGCGTCGACCTCGCCGTCGACCGCGGCAGCCGCCTGGTCATCCTCGGGCTCAACGGCGCGGGCAAGACCACCCTGCTCAGGCTGCTGGCCGGTCACGAGCAGCCCGACAGCGGGCGCGTCGTGCACGGCCACGGCCTGCGCCTGGGCTACTTCGCCCAGGAGCACGAGACCCTCGACCCGGCCCACACCGTACGGCAGAGCCTGGCGGCGGGTGCTGCCCACCTGACCGACGCCGAGGTGCGCAGCGTGCTCGGCGCGTTCCTGTTCAGCGGCGACGACGCCGACAAGCCGGTGGGGGTGCTGTCGGGCGGCGAGAAGACCCGGCTGGCGCTGGCCGGCCTGGTGCACTCGGCGGCCAACGTGCTGCTGCTCGACGAGCCGACCAACAACCTCGACCCGGCCTCGCGCGACGAGGTGCTGGGCGCCATCGGCGCCTATCCGGGGGCGATGGTGATGGTCACGCACGACGAGGGCGCGGTCGACGCGTTGCGTCCCGATGGGGTGCTGATGTTGCCCGACGGCTTCGAGGACCTGTGGAACGACGACTACCGGGAGCTGGTGGCGCTCGACTGAGCCAGGCCGATCCGTAGCAAGCCTAGTGTGGCCAGACCATTGGCAGTCGCCAGAAATACATGCCCCGCGGGCGTGGCAGCGATGTCATGGATGTCGGCCTCGACATCGATCCTGACCGTCGGCTCGCTACCTGTCGGCTCCCACGCCTCGACCTGCTTGCCGGCCGTGGCGACAATCACCCAGCAGGTGCCGTCGCGTTCGGTCAGGTCGAAGGCGACGGCTCCAGGGATGACTCCAACCTGCCTGTACCTCGTGCCGTCGGCCCTGCCTCGCAACAGGCGGATCTGGTCGCCAACAAGCACCGCGATCAACGACTCACCCTGGTGCACACCGATGGCAACGTGGTCGATGCCAACCCGGTGCGACCAAACACGCTTGATCCACTGCCAGGGGCGCAGCAGGCGTGTGGAGGACCTGCGACCAAGTCGAGCCAGGTCCCAGACGGTCAAGCGAAAGTCGTCGCCACCCAGCACCGCCACAACCGTACCGTCGGGAGTCCGGCCCGTAGCCACAGCTCCCACCCGTGAGGAGTGACCCTTGAGGATCTTCTTCAACTGGCCGGTCCGTATATCCCACACCAGGGCGCGGGACTCATGACCGCCTGTCACCGCCAGAGTGGTCACGCCCGGCACCTCGGCTGCGGCAGCCGCCACCGGCCAGTTCGCTGGATCGGCGTAGAACCAGGCTACGAACTCGCCGCTGGCGAGATTGTGCAGCATCCCGTCGTGATCTATTCCGAAGGTGAGCAACACGGAGTCGCCAACGAGCGTATGACAGCTGGCCAGCGTCCTCAACCAGAAGGGCGTACCGCGCTTCCCGCTGTCGAGGTGCCATGAGGCAAAAACACTGTCCTCGAATTGGTCTTGCAGATGGACGAGACCCTGCCAGCCGTCCGATCGACGGTAGGCGATCACGCTCGTGCCGACTGCGTAGTTGCCTGAGCTCTCGCCAGGCTCCTGCTCGTCCAGCTCCCACAGCCGGGCCGTGCCGTCCCTGCTGCTGGTCACTACGATACGCCGACCTCCGGGGAGAACGCCTCGGTCAAAGGCGGTGACCACGTCGGTGTGACCGCTGAGCCGTACATCATCCAATTGAAGGGTGTTCTGAGCCTGTCGTGGCGACCGCTGGGGCTGGCTCAGGTCTACGAGCTCGACCTCGTCCAGGAGGAGGATCGCCTCCCTCTCGGCGGCTTTGCGCTCTTCCTGGCTGACGACGGCGTCGTCGGTCAGCCTCAGCTGACTCCACCGGTCGAGGCTTCTGGTCTCATGGCCTTCCTGAGGAACCCTGACCATCAGCTTGAGACGCCTGCCGTCCGTAAGAACGTGCTCACCCGGCTTCCTGAGCGACTGGCGCCAAAGCAACCGATCAGTGGCGAGTTCCCAGAAGCCGGCCGAGGTCGTGATGCTGAACCGACCGATGATCACCGCGATCAAGGGCGGGCCGTCGGGCAGGCCGAAGTACTTGATGCGCGCTAACCAACGCTTGCGCGCCCATGCCGAAGGTAGGGTTCGCCCGCTCTCGGGATCCCAGAGTTCGGGATCGTGGCCGTGCTCCTCCGACCAGCGCAACGCGGCACGTTCACTGGTTAGCTGGAGCGACTCGATCCGACCCCTTCGTACCCGGGAGGGGAGTTTCGCGCGTTTGGCCCCCGTCTCCAGGTCCCACACCGCCGGTCTGAGCCCACGGCCTGCGGTGATTACAGCCTCGCCTGCGGGCAGGTTGAGGAGGTCGATCCGCGGGCTCAACACACGCCAGAGGTCGAACAGGCCTCGTGAGATCGCGGCGGAGGCGACTCGGACCAGCCGCTTGCCAGTGCCCAGATCCCAAACAGAGAAATTGCACGAGTCCTCGAGGACCACGGCTCGGCGGGCGCTCGAGTCGATCATGGCGCTGAGCGCCTGGACGCCGAACTCGTACTCGGCCACCGGCTCGCACGTCAGAAGGTTCCAGCGCCGGATCGTGGCGTCGAGTCCGACGGTTACAGCTTCCGTGGTCGCCTCCGAGCCCTCAATACAGCGCACGTCGGTGACAGGTCCGGTGTGACCACTGAGGACACGGTGTGGATGCTCAGCCGGCCACTGAGCCCAGAGCGCCGACCAGTTGCGCTGTCCTGAAGTCTCAGCGCAGCGGCGCGCCAGCTCGGTGGCGCCGGCCCGGTGAGCCGCCAGCTCCAAGTAGGACAGGTGCTCGCTGCGCGTCTTGGACCGCAGATGATGCAGCGCACGCTGGTAGGCGGCTGCGGCCCCCTGCGCCCAGCGCACATGCGGCAGTGCCGCCAGTACCGCCGTGGGCGCGGCTGAGACGAGGTAACCGGGGTCAGTGAGCAGGCTGTCGATTGCTCCGCCTCCCGTGTCCACCGCATGGGTGGCCAGATGGGCGCGGATGTAGGGGTGCGCCCGAGCCCAGTCGAGTGCCCCACCCTCCCCGCGCGGCACCCGGTCAAGCAGAAAGGCCAAAAAGCGCGCTCGTACCTGCATCTCGTCGCAGCTCTGACGCAGGTATTCGGCCAGTGCCATGTGATACAGCCGATAGACCGAACGGCCCGCATCCACGGTCTCGACAACGTAGGCACCGGCGGTCTTACGCAACCAAACGAGGTCCGCGTCGCTGTAGGGGTATCCGCTCAGCCGCGCAGCCAATGGCGCCCACAGGTCCTCCCATGGGAAACCCGCGCCGTGAGAGAAGGCCAACGGGGTCAGAAGCTCACGCGCCCGCTTGGCGTCAAGGCCCAGTCGCATCTCCAGGTCATGGCGCATGGCCTCGGCAGCGCTTCCTGGCAATGCGGCGCGCCAGCGCAGATCCGCTGGGTCCGGCAATCCGGGCAAGGATGCGAGGGTCCGCGACAGGATGAGCGCGACCAGGAAAGAGTGACCCGCCGCCTGCGCAACCGCCTCGGCTACCGCTCCCACCAGACCCGGGTCGGCGAAGCGGTAAGGCGACAGCGGATGAGCCTCCACGAGGACGCATTCGGAATACTGCTTCAGACTTGCTGGATCGGCATGATCTCCATCCAAGTCGATCACCTCCGCTGAACTGCCGAGGGTGGCGAGCAGGTGGCGGCGGGTACCCAGCAACAATCGGATGCCATTGACGTCCGAGGAGTCCATGATCGGGCGCAGGACCAGGTCTGCCAGCCGGGCGGGATCCACCGCCTCGTCTACAGCGTCGACCACAACGACCAGACCCGGCCGCCCGGCGGCGGTCTGGACCAGCTTCTCCACGCTCGTCGGAGCGATCCCAACCGCGGCGCAGATGCTCTCGAGCACCTCGGCACCCGTCAGTCCGCGCGCGTGGATGGCAGCGCCGATCGCACCGCACTCAGGCACCGAGGGCTCGGCGACGCCCTCCAGAGGAACGCTACGTCGCCAGTCGGGATCGCTCAGGACCACCAGTCTGCCGATGAGTGCAGACTTGCCCGACCCAGGATGGCCGGTGACGATCCGAGCACGGTGATCATTTGAATTGCCCAGCCAGCTCACCAGCTCGGTGAGCGCGCTCCGTCTCCCCTGAAACCTCCAGGCCTGTTCGGTTGGCAGTTCCACGCCTCTAGCGCGGGGCAGAAAGTGCCCCAGCAGATCCTGCACACGTAGCTCACGCTGTTCGAGGCGGTACTGCGTGAACAGGTCCAGACCGTTCAGCGCGGGGTTGTGACGGGGATTCGGGAAGAAGGGAGCCTCGTCCGACCGGTCGAGCAGCACACTGTGCGCCACAGTCTGGCTCGGCTTCCTGCTTGGGTCATTGTTGATGCAGCCGACTACCGAGCCGATGGCCAGGTGCGAGGGTGTGTAGCCGCCTGAGGCCAGCCCGTTTACGGCGTCAGCGAAAAGCCGGGCGAACTCCCCTGCACGGATCTGCTCTACCGGGTGAGCCGCAGTGATGACCGCCAGGGTCTTGTCGTCGGGTCCCATAGCTCGCATCGCAGCAAGCATCGCCTCGGCGCCACCTGCCCCGGCGTGACATGTGTCGATGATGATCAAGGCCTGCTGTAACGGCGTCCCTGACAGCATGAGCTCGGCCAGGTCGGAAGTGCTGATCGTGTCAGCTAGATCGTCCTCTGTGTCACCCATCCACAACCGATGCTGGCGATCATGTACCAGGTCCGCATGGCCCGTGTGGTAGAGCACGACCAGATCGTCCGGCCGCCGGCTCTTACAGAACCTGCGTAGCTCACGCCTCATGGCCTGCGCCTCGGGGTCGATGCCCAGGCCCTCCATGCGGGTGTAGCCGAACGTGTCGATGAACAGTTGAGCCATGCGATCGACTGACCTGACGATGTCGCCGGCGGTTCGCTGGAGACCGGTGGTTACCCCCGTGGCGATCAGGAAATGTCGTTTCGTAACTCCCATGGGCTATCCCAGCCCGGCGAGGATCGCTTCTCCCGTGACGCGGTCGCTGAGGTAAGGCTGCGCATCGTGCGCATGAGGGCCGTTGTGCACGCGGATCTGTCGCACCCGCTCACCAAAGGCAAGGCGCAGATCTTCCACTACGGCGACGATATCCCCGCGATCGGCAATATTGGTCCACTGCTCCACAGCGCCAGGCCAGGCTCCGCGCACGGGCGGGCCAGGAGTGGGTGCCGGGGTCAGCCGGTCGAAGATCAGGTTAGGGAGGCCGAGCGGAGAACCAAGGGTGACAAGGCTCTTCACTGGCCATTCCGGGTGAGCAGCGAGCGCCTCATAGGCAACCACGGACCCAAGGGAATGCGCGACAACCACGCGGGTGTCATCGTCCACGAGCTTGGCTAGCGACTCCTGTGCAGCCGCGCGCACCGTCAAATCCCCGAAATAGGCGCGCACCTGCTTCAGCGCACCGATAAAGGCACGCTCGGCGACGCCGCTGAGAAACCGGGAGCGGCTCAGCGCTGCCAAGGCCCTTCGAGCCCAAACCGGAGTGCGGACCAGCACCTCGTCATCGGGGCTCACTACTCGAAAGTCTACCTGGGCGCCGTGCTTCCACAAGGCGAGCAGCAACTCCTGCTCGTAACCCTCGGTGACGTCAGCAGCGGTGTAGTAGGGCTCGGGCGCCAAGACCTCGGCCGGCGGTCGGAACAGGTGCCCGTAAGCGGCAAAGGCCACACTCGTACCGTCGATGGACCCCCCGGCATGCGAGACACCATCCTGGAGCGCCGGGAGGAGCTGGTCACGCATGAGGTGCTCGCCTTTGAGCTCTTGGGCGATGCCGTGAACGACGACGATCGCTGCCACGAGCGTCTCCCCTTCCTGCCGAGGTGAACAAATTCTGCCAGAGGGCTGGCATTCGTGAGAAGCTGCGGCTGATGACCTCCAACCCGACCCAATTAGGGCCGGCGAGTCCGCTAGATCCACTTCCACTCAGTCGTTTGGACGAGCGGATCAGGACGCGACTGTTCACCGCGGGCACCTGGTTGCGCCGACGCGCCGTCCTGACGGTGGTGGCAACTGCCGAGCTGCTCGTCTGGTGCCAGATTGGCCTGCTCGTCTGGAGATGGATCGGGACGCAATCGCAGACCGCTGTGCAGCAGTGGGTGCCGGAAGTCTCCGCGGCATTCGGGCTTTCCGTCCCGGTGCTGGACCCGAGCATATTGGGGACGCGGCTTGACGGCGGCGCCTTCTTCGCTGCTGTCGCACCGCTGGCCGCGCTGTTCGGCCTTCTGAGGGCGGTCCTGCCGATCCGCTGGGACCGAAGGCGGTCCCACGGGATGCGCAGCGCCTTCTTGATCGGCTTGTTCGCCACACCTGCAATGGGCCTACCCACCATTCCGCAGCCCGAAATCTCCCATCGGTGGCTGGTCGCAGCGGGTGAATGGATGTCCACTACCCCTTGGTGGCTGGTGGTGGTCATAGGGATCTGCAACAGGATGCTCAGCGTTTCGGCAGGAGCCTGGGATGAGCAGCCAAGGCCTCGGTCGCTGCCACCGAGAGCGCGTATGGCCTTCTCAGTGCTGAGCCGGCTGCTCACCGCGGCCGCCTTCACCGGGGTCCTCCTGGCCGTGCTCGGGACGACGGCGGCCGTCCGGGACACCCTGCTCAACCCGGCCATCGACCAGGAACTGTCCGGCGCCTACGTTCAATCCGCCTATCTTCCCCTGGCGGCCGGACTGGCGATGATCGCCTGCGAGTTGAAGGCAGCCGGACATCCCGGGTTCTTCCGGTTGATCCTCTACCTCGCGGCGCTCAGAGGGCTGTGGCCGGGGCCGGCCCTCGGCTTCTTCGAGGAGTCTCCTGTCGCCTTGGGTTGGTTTGCCTCCTTAGGCATGCCCGGGCAGCAGGGACCGTTGTGGGGCGCCTTCTGTCTCTACATGCCCACCGCGTGGCTACTCATCGTGGTCGTCACCCGCCTGTTGCGCTGGCAGGTGTTGCGGGGGCTGGCGCCCGGTCCACTCTGAACGGAGTCACGTCAACTGATCGTCCTGAACTGACTCAACGCTGGCCGCGGGCTGTGGGGCGGGGGGTAGCCGACGACGACGATCGTGCGCTGCCCCTCGCAGTCGAGCATCCGGGCGCTGCACAGGATCGGCGCCACGGCGACGGCGACCGGGCCGCTGGTCAGCAGGACCGAGGCGGTGTAGGCGGCCAGGGGGATCAGGCGCGAGCTCTTGCCCAGGCCGGTGAGCAGGCGCTCCACGCGCTGCACGACCACGCCGTCGGCGAAGCCCAGGCCGGGGCTCGCGGCGGGGCTGATCATCTGGACGATCGCGCCCGCGAGCACCCGGTCGCCGTGCGGGCGTCGGGCGTGGTCGTCGGCGAGCATCTCCAGGAGCGCCTCGACGGCCTCGCGGGCGGGCTTCAGCCGCGGGAAGGCGAGGCTGATCGCGACGAACGGCAGCCTGAGCAGGTCGTGGCGGCCGCGGGCGTGGGCGCGCTCGTGGGCGAGCACCGCGGCCAGCTCCTGCTCGGTGAGCAGGTCGATGGTGCCGCGGCTGAGCACGACCCGGCCGGAGACGCAGTAGGCGACGGGCGCGTCGTCGGGCAGGACGTAGGCGTCGTGGTCGGCGGAGTGCACGGCGAGCAGGTCGATGAGGGTGCGCTGGCGGCGGCGCTCGGCCAGGGTGCGGGCGGTGACCCGGCCGGTGTGCCAGAGCAGCCAGGCCAGCAGCCCCGCCGACCAGGTGAGGGCGGCGACGTGGAGCGGGCCGAGTCCGGTCAGGCCCTGGCCGTCGAGGAGCTGGTGGGTGAGGGCGTGCATGCCGTGCGGGAAGGCGGCGGCCAGCGGGGCGACGGCGGCGATGAGGCCCAGGCTGATCGCGCCCACCCCGGCGGAGACGCCGACGGACAACCACAGGGCCAGGGCGGCGCGGGGGTGCTGGTGGGGCCAGGCGGCGGCGGCCAGGCGGCGGGAGAAGAGCGCGGGCAGCACGCCGAGTGCCGCGACGACGAACCAGATCACGGTGAGGCCTTCCCGTCGTCACGTCGTTCTTCCAGGGCGGCGCGCAGGGCCGCGGCTATCTCGGGCGACACGGTGCCGACGAAGCGGTTGACCGCCGCGCTGACGTTGCCCGCCTCGTCGAGGGCGGCGCGCATGGTCTCGGCGACGAAGGAGTCCTTGCCGCCCGTGGCCAGGTAGCGGTGGGCTCGCCCGGCCTGCTCGCGGGTGACCAGTCCCTTGTGCGTGAGCCGTACGAGGACGGTCAGCACGGTGGTCACGGCGGGCTCCGAGGGCAGCCGGTCGGCGATCTCCTGGGCGAGCAACCCCGCGGGGTGCTCCCAGAGGACCTCCATGATCGAACGTTCGAGATTGCCAAGCCTCACTTCTACAGCATATAGAAGAAGTCCTTCTACATGGTGTAGAAGTAGGGGCATGAAGCAGAGCCGGCACGACAAGATCGCCGCCATGCGCGCCGAGCAACAGCAGCGGGCGGCACGCAAGAGGAACCTCACCCTGACCACGACGGTGATCGGCGTGTTCGTGATCGTCCTGGCCGCGTTCTTCCTGATCAACCGGCCGGGCGAGGGCCCCAGCGGCCCCCAGCTCGTGCGCGCCGACAGCCACCGGCTGCAGACGGCCGCCGACGGCAAGGTCACGCTGGTGGAGTTCCTCGACTTCGAGTGCGAGGGCTGCCGCGCCTACTTCCCGGTCGTCGAGGAACTGCGCAAGGAGTACGCCGGCAAGGTCACCTTCATCGCCCGCTACTTCCCGATCTCCAGCCACTACAACGCCGAGCGCGCCGCCAGGGCCGTCGAGGCCGCCGCCCGGCAGGGACAGTTCGAAGGCATGTACAAGCTCATGTACGAGCGGCAGACCGACTGGGCCGAGCAGCGGGTGCCCGCCGACCACGTCTTCCGCGGCTACGCCGAGCAGCTCAAGCTCGACGTCGCGGCCTGGGACAGGGCCTACCAGGACCCCGCCACCCTGGCCAGGGTCAAGCAGGACGCCGACGACGGGCTCGCGCTCGGCGTGGAGGGCACCCCCACGTTCTTCCTCAACGGCCAGAAGATCCAGCCCCGATCCGCGGAAGAGTTCAAGGCCGCCATCGATGCCGCACTCAACGCCTGAGCCCTACCCCCGTCTCCTGCCGCGCCTGCTGCTGGCCGGCGGGCTGGTCGGCGTGCTCGCCTCCTTCGTGCTGACGGTCGAGAAGATCGCCCTGCTCAAGGACCCCTCCTACACGCCCACGTGCAGCATCAACCCGGTGCTGTCGTGCGGCTCGATCATGCGCACCTGGCAGGCCGAACTGTTCGGCTTCCCCAACCCGCTGCTCGGCGTCGCCGGCTTCGCCGTCGTCGCCACGGCTGGCGCGGCCCTGCTCGCCGGAGCACGCTTCTCGCGCTGGTTCTGGTACGGCCTGCAGGCCGGGGCCACCGCCGGGCTGATCTTCGTGCACTGGCTGATCTACCAGAGCCTCTACGTCATCGGCGCCCTGTGCCCCTACTGCATGGTGGTGTGGGCGGTCACCGTTCCCGTCTTCTGGTACGTCACGCTGCGCAACACCCGGCCGATGGTCTACCACACGCTCCCGCTCGTCGGGTGGTTCCTCCTGGTCATCACGCTGATCCTCATCCGCTTCTGGTCGTACTGGAGCGGGCTGCTCTGAGGAAGGCGGCGATCATCGTCACGAGACCGAGCATGCCCTTCGGCTGCCCGATCGCTGGTTGCTCTTAACCCATGAAATGATCAAAGTGCGGCGGCGAGGCGTGATACCGGAGCAGGACGTCACAGATAGTGATGGACATGAGGATCCGTGTGCTGCGTGTGATCTCCCGCATGACCGTAGGCGGACCGGCCCAGCAGGTCACGGCCCTCATGCGCCATCTCGACCCCGAACGCTACGAACAACGGCTCTACACCGGCTTCGTCGCCCAGGGCGAGGCCGACCACCTGGAGCTGTGCGCGCCCGACGTCGACGCCACCAGGATCGAGCAGCTCGGCAGGCGCGCCGGGCCCATGGACGACCTGACCGCCTACCGCGACCTCAAGCAGGCCGTCGAGGAGTTCAGGCCCGACATCGTGCACACCCACGCCACCAAGGCCGGGCTCATCGGGCGCCTGGCCGCGGGGCGCGTGCCGTACCGGGTGCACAGCTTCCACGACCACTTCCCGCACGGACACGTGCCACCGGTGAAGATCAGGGCCATGATCCAGGCCGAGCGCGCGCTGGCGGGCCGCACCGCCCGGCTGATCACGGTCAGCGAGCGGATGCGCCACGAACTGCTGGCCGCGGGCGTCGGCGCGCGCGAGCAGTACACCGTGGTGCCGCCCGGCCTCGAACCACCCCAGCCCGCCACCGACCGCGCCGTCGCCCGCCGCCTGCTCGGGCTGCCCCCCGACGTGCCCGTCGTCGCCTACGTCGGCGGCGTGACCAGGATCCGCCGGCCCGACCGGTTCGCTGCGACCGCCAGGATCATCCGCCGCACCCTGCCCTCCACCCACTTCGTGATCTGCGGCGACGGCGACCAGATCGGCGTCCTGCGCCGCGCCCTCCCCCACGACCTGCACCTGCTCGGCTGGCGCGCCGACGCGCACCTGGTGTTCAGCGCGGCCGACCTCGTGCTCATGACCTCCGACAACACGAGCATGCCCGCCGCCCTCATCGAGGCGGGACAGTACGGCGTGCCCGTCGTCTCCACGCGCGTCGGCAGCATCGCCGAATTGATCATCGACGGCGAGACCGGACTGCTCGGCAGGCGCGACCCCGCCGACCTGGCCGCCCGCGCGATCCGCGTGCTCACCGACGAACTGCTCGGCAAGCGACTCGGCCGCCGCGCCAAACAGCACACCGCCGACCGCTTCTGCCGCACGAACCTGGTCGCCGGCATCGACCGGCTGTATTCGGGACTGACCGGCGAGCTCCGCGAGGACCACAGAAGGGCCGCCCTCCGCCTCCGGTGAGAACCGGGCGGCGAGTGCGCCCGCCACCAGTACGGCGTCCGCCGCTGACCTGGCTCGATAGGCTACCCTTCCGATCGGCGACCTCACGGAGAGTGATCGCAGACGGGGGCTCCTGGCATGTTGATCAGCGTCGTGACGCCCACCTTGGATCGTGCGTCCGTGCTGCCCCTCATGCATGCCAACCTGCTGGGGCAGGGGGTGGAGCTGGAGTGGATCATCGTCGACGACGGATCGGTCGACGAGACCAGCGACCTGGTGTCATGGCTGGCGTGGCAGTCGGCGTTCGGTGTGCGCTACCTGCGGCAACCGCACGAGGGACGGCACGTGGCGATCAACCGGGGCGTCGACGTGGCGCGCGGGGAGCTGATCGCACTGCTGGACGCGGGTGACCTGGTGACGGAAGGCGGGCTGGAGCGGCTGCTCGGGCGGTGGCCCGGAGGGACGCGGTACGCAGGCGTGCTGGGGGCGTGCACGCCTGACGCCACCGCCAAGCCCTTCCCCGTCGCCGAGGCCACCTGGCACGAGCTCACCTACCTCCACCGCTGGACCACTGCCACCTGGGGGCCCGGCGGCACCTCGGGGCTCGCCCGCACCTCGGGGCTCGCCCGCACCTCGGGGCTCGTCCGAACTTCGCGGCTCGCCCGCACCTGGGGGCTCGTCCGCACCGACCTCATGCGCGCCCACCCCTACCCCCGCGTGCGCGGCCACGTGCCCGACAGCGTGGTCTGGCGGCGCATCACCCACCCCTACCTGCTGGCCGACGAGCCCGTCCTGCTCCCCCGGCCGGCCGAGCACACCCCGTTCGCCGAGCTGGCCACCGGCCTGGCCCGGTCGCACGGCCTCGCCCTCACCCACGACCTGCGCTGGCTGCGGCGGCGCCCCCTGTGGTTCCTGCGCTCCGCCGTACACCTGCGCCGTGCCGTACTCCACCTCGGCAAGGAGTCGATGCCCGAACTTCCCCGGACGAGCAGGGCGCTCGTCGGGCTGACGCGGCCGGTGGCGTGGGCGCTCTACAGGCGCGACCGCAGACGCTGAAGGGCGGGCTTACAGGCGCGACCGCAGGCTCAGAAGGGCCTGCTGGATCTGGCGGGCGGTGTCGCGGTAGACGTCCAGGCCCTGGCCGTACGGGTCGGCGACGTCGGCGCCCACCACCAGGGTCTCGATCCTGCCCGCGGCCTCGGGAAGCAGCTGCCTGGCCCACTCCCGGTGCGCGGCGGTCATGGTGAACACCCACTCCGCCTCGCGCAGCAGAGCGGCGTCGAGCCGCCGTGACGCGAAACCCTAGGGATCGCCCCCGAGCTCCCTGACCACCTGGGCGGCATGCGGGGTCATCGGCGTCCCGGGCGTCGCGTGCGTGCCCGCGCTCGCCGAACCGGGGAACAGGCGCTCGGCCATCGGGGAGCGGCAGGTGTTGCCCGAGCAGACGAAGAGGATCATGTCCTCACCAGGCCGTCCAGGTGCTCCATGAGCAGGTCGAGCGGCCTCGGCATGCGTTCGAGCTCCATCGCCTCGACGAGCAGCGAGGAGTAGCGGATCTTGCGCCCGCTTCCCGACCCCATGAACCGCCGCAGCTGGTCGTGGGTGGGGTTGCCGCGCCACGCGGGCTGCTTCTGGAGTGTGCGGAACGACCCCAGGTCGCCCTCGGCGTCGACGACCTCCTCGACGCCGTCGGTGCCGAGGGCACGGATCAGCTCGTCCTCCAGGTCGGCGACGCACACGAAGAAGCCCAGGGCCTCCATGTCGCCCCTGGTAAGGTCGGAGCCCAGACCGGAGCGTTCAAGAGCGCTCCGGTAGTCGCCCTCCTCCCCCAGATCGCACAGCCCGGCCACCCGGAGACCACGACCCGCCGGGCCGTACGTGCCGAGGTAGGTCCTGATGTTGGTGGCGCCGCCCATGGCCGTGACGGCGATGCCCTCCGCGGCCAGATCCCGCCCGTGCCGTCCGGCCAGCGCCTCGACGGCCGCCTTGTCACTGAGGCCCTCGACCAGGACGACGGTATGCGTGTCACTCACAAGGTCAGCCTGACATCCGGAGGGTTGGGGTTCATCCTGTTTTCGTGCGCAATCGTCTACACCTCGCGACGGCGGCTCTGGCCTTGTGCGGCGAGAGGCCCCACGCGCCACGGAGACCTACGAGAACGGGCCGCTCGACTACCGCGTTGTTCTTCGCGTACGGATCACACATCGGCTCAAGGGTCACGTCAGCGAGATGGCGTACGTCGCCCTCGACCAGGGGCCTGTGGTGCGAGACGACTCCGTCTCTACTGAACGGTGGAAACCGGCGCGGAGCGTGGCCGACTTCGAGCGGGGGCTGCCCTCGGGGACGCGCATCCTCGTCCCTACAGACCTGCGCCTCCGGTCGCGTCGATCACTCGGCCGGTGACCCAGCGCGCGTCATCCGAAGCCAGAAAGCCGACGATGTCGGCGATGTCGTCGGGCTGTCCGACCCTGCCCAGGGCGGCCAGTGACGCGGCATGCGCCTGGGCCTCGGGGTTGTCGCGCAGCCAGTCGGCGTTGACATCCGTGTCGACGATGCCGGGGGCGACGGAGTTCGCCGTGATACCGCGTCCTCCCAGGGACTTGGCGAGGTTCAGGGTGAAGGTGTCCAGGGCGCCCTTGGTGGAGCCGTAGGCGATGGCATCCGGCATGGCCAGCCTGGCGGCGCCGCTGGAGATGTTGATGATCCGTCCGCCGTCGCGCAGACGGCGCAGCCCTTCGGCGACGATGAAGAACGGCGCTCTGACGTTCACCGCGAAGAGCTCGTCGAACTGCGCTTCCGTCAGCCGCTGCAGGTCGGCGCTGCGGCCGATGGCCGCGTTGTTCACGATGATGTCGACGGCGCCGCCGCCCGTCAGGGGGTGGCGGTCGAAGGCCGACCACAATGCGGCGGCGTCCCCGTGGGTTCCGAGCGTCGCCTGGATGGCGAACGCACGATCGTGGCCGATGCGTGAGACAACGTCTTCGGCGGCGTCCTTGTCGCGCGAGTAGGTGCTCGCCACAGTGACACCATCGCGGCCGAGTCGCTCGGCGATCGCTCGGCCGATCCCTCTACTACCACCGGTGATCAAGGCAATCATCTCGTTTCCCCTTTTTATTGATCGATCGCTCAAGAAAGGACTGTAGCACGCTTTATTGAGCGAGCGCTCTACAATGTTGGCCATGGACAAGACACGAGGCCGCCCACGGACCTTCGATCGGGAGGCAGCACTGGGGACCGCCGTACTCCTGTTCTGGGAACACGGCTTCGAGGCGACCTCGGTGGGCGACCTGACGCAGGCCATGGGCATCCGCCCGGCCAGCCTTTACGCCGCCTTCGGCGACAAGAAGGCGCTGTTCAAGGAGGCGGTCGGGGCGTACGGCCGGACCGAGGTGGGCGGCTTCGTGGGGCGGGCGCTGGAGGAGGAGCCGACGGCGTACCAGGTCGTCGCCCGGATGCTGCGCGAGGCGGCGAGGATCTATCCGGATCCCGCGCATCCGGCAGGGTGCCTGACCATCAGTGCGGCCACCAACGTCACCGTGCAGGATGTGGAGATCGCCACCTTCCTGCGCGATCTGCGCAACGCCAACCTTGCCTCGCTGGAGGAGCGGCTGCGCAGAGGGCAGGAGGAGGGAGATCTGCCGGAGGGGGCCGATGTGGCGGGGCTGGCTTCGTTCGTGGCGACGGTCATTCAGGGGATGTCGCAGCAGGCGCGGGACGGGGCGGGGAGTGCGGAGCTGGCACGGGTGGCCGAGCTGGCGCTGAGCGTGTGGCCCCGGGCGGCCTGAGGGCCGGGATCGTGTCAACCGTCTCCCTCATGACCGGTGCGCGCGGGGGCGGGTCCGGGCGATCGAAAGCGTGTGCTTGAACCGCCCTTTTCCTACCTCCGCATATCGTCGTCTTCATTCCCCTACGTCGCGATGGGAGGGGAGATGGCAGGAAACGCTTTCCAGCAAGGCCCCTACGCCCCGGTGGAGGCGGAACTCACCGTCTTCGACCTGCCGGTGACCGGCAGGATCCCGCCGGAGTTGAACGGCAGGTACCTGCGTAACGGCCCGAACCCGATCAACCTCGACGACCCCGGCTACGGCCACTGGTTCACCGGGCCAGGGATGCTGCACGGCGTCAGGCTGCGCGACGGCAAGGCCGAGTGGTATCGCAACCGCTGGGTGCGCTCACGTGCGGTATCGCAGGAGCTGAAGGAGACCTGGCCCGGCGGACCCGACTTCGACGGCAACGATTTCGCGGCCAACACGCACATCCTGCACCACGCGGGGAAGCTGCTGGCGACCGTCGAGGCAGGCGCTTTGCCGTACGAAATAACGCCGGATCTGCGGACGGTCGGCCCGTGCGACTTCGGGGGCACGCTGCCGGGAGACTTCGCCGCCCACACCAAGATCGACACCGCCACCGGCGATCTGCACGCCGTGGCCTACTACTGGGCGTGGAACGACCACGTCCAGCACATAGTCGTCGGCACCGACGGCAAGGTGAAGAGCACCACCGACGTGCCCGTGCCCGACGGCCCGATGATGCACGACTTCGCGCTCACGCCGTCGTACGTGGTGCTGATGGACCTGCCGATCACCTTCTCCATGGACCGCGCCATGGCCGGAGATCCGCTGCCCTACCGGTGGAACCCCGACCACCCGCCGCGCCTGGGCCTGCTGCCGCGCGACGGCGGGGGCGAGGTGCGATGGTTCGGCATCGAGCCGTGCTTCGTGTATCACACGTTCAACGCCTACGAGGAAGCAGGGAAGGTCGTGCTGGACGTCGTGCGCTACGACGGGGCCTACGACCTGGCGAGCCTGCGGGGCGGGGCGCTGACGCTCAGCAGGTACACGATCGACCCTGCTGACGGGACCGTACGGCACGAGCCGCTGAACGACCGGCTGCAGGAGTTCCCGCGCATCGACGAGCGCCTGGTGGGGGCTCGCCACCGGTACGGCTACAGCGCGGTCATCAACGACGGGATGCAGCCGACGCTGGATGGCAAGCTGTCAGACGATGCCTTCAAGAACGTGCTGCTTCGGTACGACTTTCTCACCCGGGCCGAGGAGTCGCACGATTTCGGGCGCGACGCGACCGCTGGAGAGGCCGTGTTCGTCCCATCGCGACCGGACTCGGCCGAGGACGATGGGTATCTCATGGCTTACGTGCATGATCCGGGGCGTGGGAGCGCTGACCTGGTGATCTTGGCTGCGCAGGACTTCGCCGGGGAACCCGTCGCGCGGGTGCACTTGCCTGCTCGCATTCCGATCGGGCTGCACGGGAACTGGGTTCCTGACAGCTGAGCGGCTTCAACGGGGAACTCGCGGCGAGGGACGCGGCCGGAACCGCAGCCGCCCGGAGCAGAGGGCCCGGGCGGCCGCCTCAGCGGAGCGAAGATCGGCTGATGTACGAGATCAGCTGGCGGGTCCGGGAGCAGCAGGCCGGAGCGGACCGCCGACCAAAGACCGACGAGCGTTCGTAGATCGGCGCGAGCCTCCA
This sequence comes from Nonomuraea sp. NPDC050663, assembly GCF_044456985.1. Lineage (NCBI taxonomy): Bacteria > Bacillati > Actinomycetota > Actinomycetes > Streptosporangiales > Streptosporangiaceae > Nonomuraea > Nonomuraea sp. NPDC050663. The sequence continues at coordinate 140,104 of NZ_JBITGL010000015.1, read as the reverse complement.
CGCCAAGACGCATCGAGCACCCGTCACCACGCCACGACACCGCCCCACCATGGGTTGCCCGGGCGCAGCCCGGGCCAAGGCAGGGCGCCCGAGCGCGGAGCGCGAGGACCACTGACCCGGGTGGGATCCAAGCGGGTGACCCCGGAAGCGCGTCACGGGTGGGCGGGGGGTGCCGGGGGGCCGGTAGGCCCCCCGTGCGGGGTCTGGGGCGGAGCCCCAGTGTCACTGCCCCGACCGCGCCCGGCACGAAGTGCCCGCTAGCCGGGGGGGACCGAGCCGTGATGGGTGGGCCGGGTCAGCTTGTTCCGAAGAGGGCGTTGACCTGGGTGTTGGCGGCGGTGAGTGAGGTTTGGGCGTCCTTGTTGCCGAGCCACACCTCCTCGAGCGCGGTGCCGACGATCTCGTTGATCTGGTCGCCGTGGTCGCTGACGGGCAGGAGGTAGGTGCCGTCGGCGGCGTTGGCCTGGTCGACGAAGAGCTTCACGTCGCGGCCCGCGGCTTCGTGGGCCTTGAGCGCCTTGTCGGACGAGGTGGTGACGGCGGGGAAGACCACGGCGGATTCGGCGACGATGTCCTGGCAGGCGGCGGAGCCGAGGAACTTGACCCACTTCCAGGCGGCGTCCTTGTGCTTGGTCCCCGCGTAGATCACGTCGGCCAGGCCGTTGAAGGCGGATTTGCGGCCTTGGGGCCCGGTGGGCAGGGGGGCGAAGGCGAATTTCTGCTCGGTGGAGCCCAGGTAGGTGGTGATCATCCAGGAGCCGGTCATGCCGAGGGCGCCCTTGCCGGAGTTGAGCACGGCGTCGGTGCCCAGCGAGCTGGTCTTGTCGTAGGGCGCGGCGTACCCCTTCTCGATGAGGCGCCTGAACCAGGCGGCGGTCTCGGCGAGCTTGGGGCTGTCGTAGGAGTACTTGGTGCCGAACGGGTTCTTGTCGATGTAGCTGAAGCCGTTGGAGACGGCGAGGTTGCCCCAGCTGTTCTGTCCCAGTGACCCGTCGTTGAGTTCGGGCACGATGCCGTGGACGTCGACCTTGGTCTTGTCGAATCCGGCTTCGTCGCCGCGCTTGCCGTTCTTGTCGACGGTGAGCCGGGCGATGGCCTTTTCGAAGGTGCCGCCGTCGGCGGGGTTCCAGGTGAGGTTCGTCAGGTCGACTCCGGCGTGCTCGGCCAGGGTCTGGTTGTAGATGATCGCCATCGTGTCCCAGTCCTTGGGCAGGCCGTACCTCTTGCCGTCCTTCACCCACGATTCGGCCAGGCCGGGCCGGTAGATCGACAGGTCGACCTTGTCGGCGTCGATCATGGGCTGCAGGTCCATGAGTTGTCCGTTGGCGACGAACTGCGGGTAGTAGGAGGCCTGCATGGTGATGACGTCGGGTGCTCCGCCGGCGACCATCTGGGTGGTGAGGTTCTGCCAGTACTGGTCCCAGGCGTGCTGGGTGATTTTGATGGAGATATCGGGATTTGCGGCGGTGAACGCGTCCGCGCACTTCTGATAGGCAGGCTGCTGGATGTCGTCCCAGAGCCCGTAGGTCAGGGTCGTCTTCCCCGAGGAGGCGGTCTGGCCGCCCCCGCAGCCCGCCGCGAGCAGCGCAAGCACCAAGAGGGCCCGCTTCATGATCTATCCCTTCATTCCGGAGAACTGGATGGAATCCACCAGGCGGCGGCCGAAGAAGATCACCAGCAGCAGCACGGGGATCACCGACAACACCGAGCCCGCCATCAGGCCGGTCCAGTCGGGGTGGGTGTTGGGCGACTGCTTCAGGAAGATCCCGAGCGCGGCCGTCAGCACGCGCGTCTCCTCGCCCGGTGCGACCAGCAGCGGCCACAGGTAGTCGTTCCAGGTCCAGACCGCGGTGGTCAGGGCCAGGGTGAACAGCGGCCCCTTGGTCATCGGAAGGACCACCCGCCAGAAGATCGTCCATTTGCTCGCGCCGTCGATCAGCGCCGCCTGCTCGACCTCGTGCGGGAAGCCCAGGAAGAACTGCCGCAGGAAGAAGACGGCGAACGGCGTCATGAGGAGGCTGGGCGCGACCAGCCCCGCCATGGTGTCGAGCAGCCCGAGCTCCTTGACCAGCACGAAGTTGGGCAGCAGCGTGAAGATCGGCGGCACCATGAGCGCGGCTACGAAGAGCCCGAACAGCACGTCGCGCCCGAAGAAGCGCAGCCGGGCGAAGGCGTATCCGGCCATGGCGCAGAACACGGTCTGGCACACGGTGATCAGGCCGGTGTAGACGATGGAGTTGCGCAGGTAGAGGAAGAAGTCGAGGCTGGCGCCCGACCCGCCGTGGGCCCTGGAGTCCTCGATGCCGAGGACCCTGCCGAAGTTCAGGAGGGTGGGGTTGGCAGGCAGCAGCGAGGCGTTGTCGCCCGCCAGCTCCCGCCCGGGGGTCATGGCGGTCCTGACCATCCAGTAGAGCGGGAAGAGCGAGATGACGACGGCCGCGATCAGGCAGGCCCAGGCGAGTGCACGTCTCATGACAGGTCCGAGGTGGAGGCGCGCAGCAGGCGCATCTGGATGAAGGTCAGCACACCGAGGATGAGCACGAGCGTCAGCGCCATGGCCGAGGCGTAGCCCATCTGGAAGTTGGTGAAGGCCCGCTGGTAGATGTAGAAGTAGATCACCCGGGTGGCGTTGACGGGCCCGCCGGCCGGGTTGGTGGCGACGGCGACGGTGTCGAAGAGCTGCACCGCCGAGATCAGCGAGACGACCAGGACGAACGCCAGGATCGGCCGCAGCAGGGGCAGGGTGACCCCGAAGAACAGCCGCAGTTCCCCCGCGCCGTCGATGGCGCTCGCCTCGTAGATCTGTTTGGGGATCAGCAACATCCCCGCGTACAGCAGCAGGGCGGTGTAGCCGGTGCCGCTCCAGGAGTTGATCAGCGAGACGCTCGGCAGCGCCAGGTCGGGCGAGGTCAGGAAGCCCTGATTCGGCTGCCCCATCCCGACCAGCAGGTGGTTGACGAAGCCGAGGTTGGCGTCGAGCAGCCACATCCACAGCAGCGCGGTGGTCACCCCCGGCACCAGCCACGGCACCACCAGCAGGGTTCTGACCAGCAGCGAGCGAGTCAGCCGGTGCAGTACGGCCGCCAGCAGCAGGCCGACGCCCATCTGCACAGCCACCGACATCAGCACGTACGCCCCGGTGACCTTGAGGGCGTTCCAGAACAGCGGGTCGGCGACCAGCCGCTCGTAGTTGTCGAGGCCGACGAAGCCGGGCTCGGAGAGCATGTTCCAGTCGGTCATCGAGAACCAGGCGCCTCGTGCCGCCGGGTAGAGGTAGAACACCCCGAACCCCACTAACGCGGGCGCGAGGAAGACCAGGGCCACCCGGCCGTCACCGCGGTTGCGCGTCGTCGCGGTCATGCCCACCTCCGTGTCGAGCGTTGGAGCCAATCTTGGCGACTTTCGAAAACTTGTCAATGCCCCCCAGAAACGAAAGCATTGACAAGACAGCGAAGGTCCTGCGACCGTCCAGGGCATGGATTTCGACCTTCTCGTCCTCGGTGACGCCAATCCGGACGTGATCGTGGCAGGCGCGCCCAGAGCTCCCGCGTGGGGCCAGCGCGAGGAGCTCGTGGAGGCGGGAAAGCTGGCGCTCGGTGGTTCGGGAGCGATCACCGCGTGCGGCGCCGCCCGGCTGGGCCTGCGCACCGCCTTCGTGGGGCGGGTGGGCGACGACGCCGCGGGCAGGTTCGTCCTGGACGAGCTGGTCAACCGCGGCGTCGACGTCTCCGGCTGCGTCATCGACCACGAGGCGGGGACCGCGCTGACCGTGGTGCTCACTGACAAGGATGGCGCCGACCGGGCGATCCTCACCGCGACCGGCTGCCTCGACCGGCTGACCGTCGCCGACATCCCGCCCCACCTGCGCGCGTCGCACGTGCACGTCGCGTCGTTCTTCCTCCAGCCGGGCCTGGCCGCCGGGCTGCCCGGCTATCTGGAAAGCCTCGACGCCACCACCTCGCTCGACACCAACGACGACCCCGCCGGGGCGTGGAAGGGCCTCGACGAGGTGCTCGCCAGGACGACCTACTTCCTCCCGAACGACAGGGAGGCGCTGGCCATCACAGGCGCGGACGACGTCGAGGAAGCCGCTCGCAGGCTCAGGGCCATGGGCACCACGCCCGTGATCAAGCGCGGCGGCGACGGCGCACTCGCCTGGACGGACGACGGCCCGGTCAGGGTGCCCGCCCGGGAGACGACGGTCGTCGACACCGTCGGAGCGGGCGACAGCTTCAACGCGGGCTTCCTCGCCGCCCGGTCCCGTGGCCTCGCCGTACGGCAGAGCCTGCGGGTCGCGGCCGCGGCCGGAACCCTGTCCACCCGAGCCGCGGGGGGTACGGCGGCGCAGCCAACGTGGGAGGAAGCGTCCTCATGAAGATCGTGTTCGTCGGGGCCGGCAGCGTCGTGTTCACCCAGGGCCTGCTGACCGACCTGGTGGCCTATCCCGAGCTGCGCGGCGCCCACATCGCCCTGCACGACATCGCCGCCGAGCGGCTGGAGGTCGCCGAGGCGGTCGCCAGGCGCATCGGCGTCGCCGACGTCAGCGCCACGCTCGACCGCAGGAAGGCCCTCGACGGCGCCGACTTCGTGATCAACATGATCCAGGTGGGCGGGTACGAGGCCACGGTCACCGACTTCGAGATCCCGGCCCGCTACGGGCTGCGCCAGACGATCGCCGACACGATCGGCGCCGGTGGCGTCTTCCGCGCGCTGCGCACCTTCCCGGTGCTCGACGCGCTGGCCGCCGACATCGCCGAGCTGTGCCCCGACGCCTGGCTGCTCAACTACACCAACCCGATGGCCATGAACGTCTGGTACCTGTCGGGCAAGGTGCGCAACGTCGTCGGGCTGTGCCACTCGGTCTACTGGACCATGCACGACCTGGCGGCGCTGGTCGGCGTGCCGTACGAGGAGGTCTCCTACCTGGCGGCGGGCGTCAACCACCAGGCCTGGGTGCTGCGCTTCGAGCGCGAGGGCGAGAACCTCTACGACCGGCTCGACCTGGCCGATCCCGAGCTGAGCCGCCGCGTGCGCGTCGACATGTGCCGCCGCCTGGGCTACTACCCGACCGAGACCAGCGAGCACTCGGCCGAGTACATCCCCTGGCTGATGCACCACGACAGCGAGATCGAGCGCTTGCGCATCCCCGTCGGCGAGTACGTGCGCATCAGCGAGGAGAACCTGCGCGAATACAAGCGCACCCGCGACGCCGTACGGCACGGCGGCGACCTGGCCCCGCAGGGCACCGGGGAGTACGCGCCGCAGATCATCCACAGCATGGTCACCGGCACCCCGCGCGTGATCTACGGCAACGTGGTCAACGACGGCCTGATCTCCAACCTGCCCGCGGGCTGCGTGGTCGAGGTGCCGTGCGTCGTCGACGCCAACGGCGTGCAGCCGACCCGTGTCGGCGCGCTGCCGCCGCAGTGCGCCGCGCTCAACCAGGCCTACGTCAGCGTCAACGAGCTGACCGTCAGGGCCGCGCTGGAGGGCAGGCCCGAGCATGTACGGCACGCGCTCATGGTGGATCCGAACACCTCGGCCTCGCTGACGCTGCCGCAGATCTGGAGCCTGGCCGACGACCTGACCAGGGCCCACTGGGACCTGCTGCCACGCTCGCTACGCCAGCTGGATCTCTAGCCCGCCGTCCCTCAGCGCCTTGACGGTGTCGGGGTCGGCCTGCTCGCCGGTGACGAGCAGGTCGATCCCGGCCAGCTCGCAGATGGGCGCCATCTCGATCACGCCGAGCTTGGAGGAGTCGGCGACCATGATGCGCCTGGTCGCCGCCCTGAGCATGCGCTGCTTCATCTCGGCGTCGGGCAGGTTGACGTTGGTGAATCCGGCCTCGGGATGCACGCCGCCGCATCCGAGGATGACGGTGTTGGCCCTGATGCCCTCCAGCAGCTTGCCGCCGAGCGGGTCGACCAGGGAGTGCTGGGCGCGGCGCAGGCTGCCGCCGGTCACCACGACGGCGAAGCGCGGCAGCGCGGGTTCGAGCTCCAGCGCGGTGCGCAGGCCGTTGGTGAAGACGGTGACATCGGCCAGCTCGGGCCTGGCCACGAGCTCGCGAGCGACGTAGCCGGTGGTGCTGCCCGCCCCCATGAGCACGCTCTCCCCCGACCGGATCAGCGCGGCGGCGACCTTGGCGATGCGTGCCTTCTCCACGGCCGCGCTGCCCAGCGACAGCTCGTAGGAGGGCTCGCCGGCCGGGGCCGCCGCGACGGCGCCGCCTCGCACCCGGCGCACCCGCCCCTGCTCCTCGAGCGCGTCGAGGTCGGCCCTGACGGTGACCGTGGAGACGCCGAAGGCCTCGGCCAGCTCGGCCACGCGGGCGAACTCCTGCTCCATCAGCAGGCCGAGCATGCGTTCGCGGCGTACCTCGGTGGGCATCGACTCGGTCATCGCGCCTCGGCGGGCGGTGTGCAGATCATCGCGCTATGGCCTCGGGCAGCAGGTGGCGGTGGGCCGCGATCAGTTCGTCGCACAACGCCTGGATGGCGGGCAGCGGCAGCGTGGCGGCGGTGTTCGGGTCGACCAGCGCGGCGTGCAGCACGTGTCGCGGGTCCTCGTCGAGCACCGCGCGCACGGTGAGCTCGACGACGTTGAGGAAGGTGCGGTTGAGGGCGACGAGCTGGATCGGCAGCTCGCCGACCTCGCGCGGGTGGATGCCGGTGGCGTCGACGTCGGCGGGCACCTCGACGCAGGCCTCGGACGGCAGGTTGGCGATCAGCCCGGCGTTGGGCACGTTGACGTAGACCTCGCCGCGCTCGCCGGTCAGCATCGCCTGGAGCGCGGCGGCGACCGGCTCCTGGTGCTGCCAGCGGATCAGCAGCGAGCGGCCCGACGACAACGCGCGCCTGGTCTCCTCGTAGCGGTGGAGGTTCTGGCCACTGCGACGGAGGTACTCCTCCACCTGGACGCCGAGTCTGGCGGTCTCGCCGCTGTGGCGCATGATCCACGGCACGTACTCGGCGGCGTGCTCGCTGGACTGCGTCGGGAAGTAGCCGAAGGTGCGATAGATCTCGACGCGCACGTGCGACAGGTCGTCGGCCAGCGCCGCCTCGAGCTCGGGGTAGAGGTCGCGGCCCCCGGCCTCGAAGCGCAGCACGAACGACTGGTGGTTCAGCCCGGCGGTGAGGAAGTCGATCTCGGAGACCGCCCTGCCCACCATGTCGGCGAGGTAGATGTGGGTGTCGCAGACCGCGTGGCACATGCCGGCGAAGCGCGGGAAGCCGGTGCCGAGCCGTACGGCCATGCCGGTCATCGCCATCGGGTCGCTGCAGCTCAGCAGCCAGGCGTCGGGGCACAGCCTGGCCATCTCGCGGGCCAGCTCCACGAAGACGGGGATGCTGCGCAGGCCGCGGAAGATGCCGCCGATGCCGATCGTGTCGCCGATCGTCTGGCGCAGGCCGTACCGATGCGGGATCTCGAAGTCCTTGAGCGTGGCCTCGAAGCCGCCGACGTCGATATTGGCGACGACGAACTCGGCGCCGTCGAGGGCGCGTCTGAGGTCGGGGCAGGCGCTCACGCGCGACCCCGCTCCCGCCTCCGCGTCGAGCGAACCGGCCAGCGCCTCGGCGGTCGCCATGAGGCCTGGATCGGTGTCGTGCAGGCGGATCTCCAGCGTGCCGTGGAGAGCCGGGTTGAGCAGCAGGTCGGACAGCACGCGGCGGACGATCTCGACGTCACCGAGCCCGATGAAGACGATCCGCCGCACTTTTCACCTCCCGCACGTGCCGGAAGGTTACTTCAACGGAGAAGGGGGCGCGTACTCAGCCACGGATACGCGCCCCCCGGACACCATCACGCACACGGTCAGTCGGTGGTGAGGGCGTCGAGCAGGTCCCCGACACGCGAGTCCGGCAGCGCCCTTGCCACCTCGGCCAGGGCGACGATGCCGATGAGGTCATGGCCGTCGATGACCGGCAGCCGGCGGACCTTGTGGCGGCCCATGGTGCGCAGGATCTCGGCGGCGTCGTCGTCGGCCCCGATGGTGACGGGCTTGCCCTCGGCGAACTCCCCGGCCAGGCAGGACTTGGGATCCTTGCCCTTGGCCAGCACCTTCACCACGATGTCGCGGTCGGTGAGCATGCCCTTGAGCCTGTTGTCCGTGCCGCAGATCGGCAGCGAGCCGACGTCGAGACGGGCCATCTTCTCGGCGGCCTCGGTGATGCTCTCGTCGACGTTCACGCACTCGGCATGGGGGGTCATGATCTCTCGTGCGGTCGGCATGGCCTCTCCTTCGCTTGGGAGACCTCAGCTACCCAAGCGCCCGTCCGCAAACTACTGCTTGGCGCTCTTCACGGCCAGCGGGCTGGCGGGCGCGTCGGTCTTGGCCTTCTCCATGCGCTCGCCGAGCTCCTGCAGCTGCTTGCGCCCCATGGACTTGCGCACCTGCGGGAACCACTCCTTCTCCTCCTCCTCGACGTGGTGACGCACGTTCTCCATCAGCACGGTCACCTTGGCGTCGAAGCGCTCGTCCTTGGGGTCGAGGTTCTTGAGCTCGTTGAGCATCCAGACCACCACGTGGTGCTCCTCGACGCTTTCGAGCACGTGGTCGGTGGTCTCGGGGACCCGCTTGCGCGCGGCCGGGTAGAAGATCTCCTCTTCGATGTAGGTGTGGGTGGTGAGCTCGAAGATGATCCTGTCGACGAGCTTGCGCTTGTCCTTGTAGGCCTTGTCTCCGGCCTTCTCGAACTTCTTGAAGAGCTTCTCGACCACCTTGTGGTCTTCTTTGAGCAACACGATGGCGTCCATGCGGGCCTCTCTACCCGGCTAACGCCCCAGCAGTCCCCAACTGCGCAGGTCACCCCAGACCGAGGCGGGATCGACGTACGGCTTGAGCAGCCCGGTGAGCACCTCGTCGCCGCGGCCGTTGAGCTCGTCGGAGGCGATCTTCCTGGCCACCCCGGCGAGGAAGTCGGCGACCTGGACGCGGACGTCGGAGCGGGCGGCGACCAGGCGCAGCCCCGCGAGCTTGCCGCTGTCGGCGTAGAGCTCCTTCAGCCGGGCGACACGCTCCTCGTTCAGCGCGGTCTGCCGGTCGTGCACGATGGAGACGGCGTGGCCGCCCTCGCTCCAGCGTTCGACCAGGCGCACGATGGCGGGCAGGAGCGGGTCGAGCTCGGGGACGAGCCTGGTGCCGCGCATCAGCTCGTTGTAGGACCTCAGGAAGGTGTTCCAGCGCTCCTCGCCGAGGATGGCCGGGCCCTCGTCGTAGACGGTCCTGGCCTGCTCCCCCATCAGCTTGGCGATGAAGTAGTAGGTCTTCTCGGCCAGGAAGACCGTGGCGTTGCCGTACAGCGGTCCGCCGGTGCCGAGCAGCCATTCGAGGACCGCGCGGTGCTTGCCACGCAGCAGGTGGACGGCTTTGTACTCCGAGGCGGGCGAGCGGATGCGGTCACGGACCTCCAGGACGCACGCCTCCGCGACGGCGAGATCGAGGACGACCCCCGCGTGGGCGAACACGTCGGTCACCCCTCCGATGAGGTTCTCCCCCTCGGCGCCGGACTCGTCGCACGCGATCTCCAGCTCGGGCCGCATGGGAACACCCTACGAGATGCCTGGTCTATCGCGTGGTGTGCAGGGTAGTGGCGGGCTCGTGGAAAACCACCCCCCTCACGTTAAAGATCAAGAAAGCGCGGATTCGACGCGCTCTACCGATACCGCCGCTCTCGACCGGCCGCGCCGGGACCGGGACACCGCCGACCTCCAGCCCTTCGGCCGCCCGGGCCGCTCGTTCGGCTCGCATCCCTTCGTCTTCGGCTTCACCGCCGCGCTGGGCGTGCTGACCGCCTGGATCCTGCTGCAGGCCCTGAACTCCGTCGCCTCGGCGCTGATCATCATCGTGGTCAGCCTCTTCCTGGCGGTCGGGCTCAACCCCGGCGTGGAGATGCTGGAACGGCGCGGCCTGTCCCGCACGTGGTCGGTCACGGTGGTGTTCATCGCCGTGATCGTCTTCTTCGTGCTGTTCGGCCTGGCGATCGTGCCCCCGCTGACCACCCAGATGGGCGACTTCTTCGCCAAGCTGCCCGACTACCTCCAGCAGTTGCAGAACAACCCCACCGTCCGGGGGCTCGACGAGCGGTTCCAGCTGATCGAGCGGCTGCAGCAGTACATCACCAGCGGCGGCATGGGCAGCCAGGTGTTCGGCGGCCTGCTGGGCGTGGCGACCACGGTCATCAACGCCGTGTTCACCGCGCTCACCGTGCTGATCCTGACGTTGTACTTCCTGGCCTCGCTGCCCTCGATCATGACGTGGACCTACCGCCTGGTGCCGCGCTCGCGCCGCGACCGGGTGCAGCTGCTCGGCGACGAGGTGATCAAGCGCATCGGCGGCTACGTGGCCGGCAACCTGATCGTCTCGCTCATCGCGGGTGTGGTGACCTACATCTTCCTGGTCATCGCCGGCGTGCCGTACGCGCTGGCGCTGGCGTTGCTGGTAGCGATCACCGACCTGATCCCGCTGGTCGGCGCGGCCATCGGCGCGACGATCGTCACCCTGGTCGGCCTGTTCACCAGCCTGCCCGTGGGCATCGCGTGCCTGATCTTCTTCGTCGTCTACCAGCAGGTGGAGAACTTCTGGATCGCACCGCGCGTGATGCAGGCCAACGTGCAGGTGCCCGCGGTCGTCACCGTCGCGGCGGCGCTCGTCGGCGGCGCGCTGCTGGGCCTGGTCGGCGCGCTGCTGGCGATCCCCGTGGCGGCGGCGATCCTGCTGCTCATGCAGGAGGTGGTCCTGCCGAGGCAGGAGCGGCACTAGAGCAGCACGGTGGTGGTCTCCACGCCCGGACGGGAGAAGCCGAACCGGCGTCCCCGCCAGGTGACGATCAGCTCCTCGGCCTCGTCGAGCGGGTCGGAGACGCTCAGCCCCCGCTCGGTGACCAGCACCGCGCAGGGCGCCGAGGCCGACAGGTCGCCGACGGTGCCGGGCTGCCAGAAGTTGACCGCGGTGAGCCCGTGCGAGGGCACGTGCACGCCCTGCTGCGCGCCGGTGTTGGCCACGACGGTGAACCATCCGGTGAGCCGGGTCCTGGCCGGCGAGGCTCCGGGAAGCAGGGCATAGACGTATCCCGCGTTCTCGGGATCCACGCCGTGGTCGAGCCACAGGGTCACGTATCCCCCTGACTCCTGGCTCTTCAGGGAGGCGGCGGCATAGCCGCCGTGCCCGGGGATGTGCGCCCAGCCGTCGCCCACGACCAGCCCCGACGCCCGCCGGTTGTCGACGATCGTCTCGACCGCGACCCCGTCGCCGCAGGTGATCCCCGCCCCGAGGCAGATCACCGCGTCGTCGAGGAAGACCCACGACTTGAACGCCTCCAGCGAGCTCTTCAGCCCGCTCAGGTGCTGCCCGACGGTCGCGCGCACGCCGTCGCTCGCCCCGCCCACCCAGCGCCACTTCGCCCGCGTGTCACCCCACGCTCCCCCGGCCCCGTCGGGCAGGCGCGCGGTCGAGACGGTCGTCCCTGGCAACCGGTAGGGGTCCATCCCGGTCCGGTCGGAGTACTGCGTGCCATGCCCGTCGGCCCACCAGTAGAGCATGCCCGACCCGGTGTGCCAGCCCTTGAGGTTCTCGCCGTTGCCGTACTCGTAGTGCCCGATCGTGCGCGAGGCCATGCTGAGCGCCGCGCACCAGCCGGGCCGCCGGTGGACGGCACGCGCGCTCATCGGGAACAGCCGGTGCCCCACCGGCTCGGCGAGCGCCTCGACGGAACGGTCCTCCAGCAACGGGCGGAAGCGCGCCTCCGGCTCCACGGCGCTGCGGGTCAGCCAGCCCTTGACCATGCCGCGCCACCGCTCCCGCTGCTCCGGCGCCGCCGTACGGCCCAGCAGCAGGATCGCGCTCGCCAGTTCCTGGCCCTTGCGGTGGTCGTCGAAGGGGTGGCGGTCCACCGCGCGCCCGCGGACCAGGTCCATGACGAACCCGTCGTGCACGAACGGGGCGAACGTGCGCTCGACCGCCTCGTAGACCATCGGGTCGTCGACCTGCCAGATCGAGCCTTGGAGCACCGCGAAGAGGGTCGCCAGGCCCGACAGGAGCACGATGCCGTAGCTGCCCTGGTACGGGATGGTCGTGTGCTGGATGAACGAGCCGTCGCGGTGGAAGCCGTCGCCCTCGTCGACGTGGCGGAAGACCGGGGCGAGCGCCGAGGCGGCCAGTTCCGCCCTGCGGTGGTCGTCGGTCAGCAGCGAGCGCAGGAGCATGACCGTGCACAGGTCCACCCGGTTGGCCGCGGTGCTGTTGCCGCTGTAGACGAGCAGCCGTCTGGCGGGCACGAACCGGTCGACCGCCGCCGCCAGGGCCTCGTCCCTGAGCCCGATCAGCGTGGCGGCGTCGAGCAGGGCCTTGGGCATCCCGATCTGCCAGTGCCACCAGTTGCCGACCTGGTCGGCGTCGCGGTGGTAGACGTGCCGGCGGTAGTGCTCGACACCGGCCGCCACCGCCTCCGCCAGGCCCGGCTCGCCCGACAGGGCGTGCGCCCTGGCCATGGTCACCAGGCGGGCCGGCGTCCGCACGTGGGAGGGGAAGGGCTGGTCGGGCCAGAGCCCGTCGCGCGTCGGGCTCATGCTGTCGCGGTACCGCGCCGCCACCCCGATCCCGTACGGCACGGCGGTGACCTCGCGCCAGCGCCGCCGCAGCGCCACGAAGTGCTCCGTCACCCGGGGACCCGCCTGCCGGATCTCGGGCAGCACCGCGTCGCCGGCGGCCAGCCCGGCCAGCGTCGCCGCGCCGAGCGTCAGAGCAGTCCGCCGCGAGATCACGCCAGGATTATCACCCGGCGCGCGCGGTGCCCGCCTCCGCCTCCTCGACCTGCATGGGCGGCTTGCCGGTGACCAGCAGCCAGGCGGGCAGGATGGCCAGGCACAACACCGGCAGCAGCTCGGCGTCGGCGATCATGGCCGCCGCGGTGAACAGGCTGATCCAGCCCTGCTGCGTGATGGCCAGCACGACGCCGAGCACGCCGGAGGCGATCGCCAGGGCGGGCGCGATGCCGGGGAAGAGCGAGTGGGCCAGCAGGCCCAGGGCCGCGCCGACGAACACCGCGGGGAAGATGCGCCCGCCGATGAACCCCGACGTCGCCGAGACGAGCAGCGCGAGCACCTTCACCACGACGATCAGCAGCAGCCCGGCCGCCGTGTAGAGGGCCGCCTCGGCGGTCAGCTCCTTCATCTGGGCCAGCCCCTTGAACAGGGTGATCTGCCCGCCGATCGCGCCCAGGACACCGAGGACCAGTCCGCCGAGTGTCAGCCGGGCCAGGGGGTGACCGACGTGGCGGAAGATCCGGTGGAAGTGCGGGAAGGCGTAGACGGCCGCCAGGCCGAGCAGGGCGCCGACGGCCGCGATGCACGAACCGATGATCAGGTCGCCCCAGTGCAGGCTGTAGTCGGGCACGTCCAGCGCGAAGACCGGATGAGAGATGATCACCGTCACCGCGGACCCGGCGCCGGCGGCCACGAGCGGGGCGAAGAGCCGGTCCCAGAGCGGCACGTCCTTCGGCCCCATCGCCACCTCCGACAGCAGGAGGGCGGCGGCCACGGGGGTGCCGAACAACGCGCCGACCGTTCCCGCCACCGCCAGTCCCACCCACATCGGGGCCGGGACGGCGGAGAGGAACCGGGCGCCGAGCGCCACGGCCAGCGCGACGTTGGCCAGGATGATCGGGTTCTCGGGCCCCAGGCTCACCCCGCCCGCCAGGCACAGGACCGCCGCCAGGAGCGTGCCCGGCACCACCCGCGGCGGCAGGGGCGGGGCGACCAGCCCCTCGGTCGCCGGGTCGGGTCCTGTCGGGATCAGCCAGATCACCAGGCCGACGGCCACGCCGACGACCGTCAGGACCAGCAGCGTCCACCACCACGTGTCGTGCTCCACGCCGAGCGAGCCCGGCAGCCCTTCCCACAACACTTCCTGCAGCTTCTCGGCGACGAGGTCGATCGCCAGGAGGATCAGGCTGCATGCCGCGCCGACCACGAGCGCGGGCACGACCAGGGGCAGCAGCCTGCGGGCCGGACCCGCGACCAGTGCGCTCATCCGGCGGCGGCCAGCGCGGCCTTGGCATCGACGTTGCCCAGGCCGAGGCGCAGGTCCTTGGTCGGGTTGACCGCCGTGCTCCTGATCGCCTCCATCGCCTGCGCGGGCGTCTTGCCCTGGCCGATGAGCAGGGCGGCGACCCCGGCGACGTACGGCGAGGCCATCGAGGTGCCGTCGAGCACTCCGTAGCCGGTGGTGTTCTTGAGCGTCTCGGGAGTGGCGTAGGTCGGCAGCGTAGAGATGATCTTGACGCCCGGCGCGCAGACCGCCCCTTGCGCCCCGAAGTTGGAGAAGCTCGCCGGCTGCCCCTGGCGGTCGCTCGCCCCGACAACGAGGACCTGGGTGGGCGGCTGGTAGTTCTGCTTGGCCGTGCCGTCGTTGCCGGCGGCGGCCACGATGATGGCGCCCTTGCTGAAGGCGTGCTGCATGGCCGGGTTGAGCACCCCGCCCTTGAGCAGGCGCGAGAGCAGCCCGCTCTCCCCGAGCGACAGGTTGATCACTTTGGCGCCGTGGTCGGCGGCCCAGATGATGCCCTTGGCGATGACGTTCTGGTCGCCGGAGCCGACCGTGTTCAGCACCCGGATCGGCATGATCTTCGCCCCGGGCGCGGCGCCCGCGATGCCGACCCCGTTGTCGGTGACCGCCGCGGCGATGCCCGCCACGTGGGTGCCGTGGCCGTTCTGGTCCTTGGGGTCGTCGTCGTTGGTGACGAAGTCGTACCCGTCGACGATCTTGTCCTCGAGGTCGGGGTGCTCGGTGTCCACCCCCGTGTCCACGATGGCGATGACCACGTCGTCGCCCTTCTGCTGCTCCCACGCCGAAGGGAGCTTGAGCGCGTCGACCCCCCACTGCTGGGGACGCAACGGATCGACCTCCGCCGAGCTGCATCCGGTCATCAGGAGTGCCAGGCCGCAGATGAACGTCTTCCTCACACTGGAGGTTCTTTTCTCCAAGAAGGTCAAGAGCACCCCCTGATATGAACCATGGCCGGGCAGGACTCAGACATGGGTCTGTTCCGCAACAAGCACGACGAAGCTCCGCCCGCGACGGCGATGTTCCAGATGCAGCAGAAGATGGTGTCGTTCGGCGACGACTTCTGGATCGAGAACGGGCTGGGCCAGAAGGTCTACAAGGTCGACGGCAAGGTGCTGCACGTCCGCAAGACGTTCGTCCTGGAGGACGCCCAGGGCAACGAGCTGCTGAAGATCGCCGGCCGCGTCCTGCGCCTGCGCGACACCATGGTGATCGAGCGCGGCGACGAGACCGTCGCGACGCTGCACAAGCACCTGATCGGCTTCCGCGACCGGTTCGACATCGACCTCGGGGAACGCGGCGAGATGTTCGCCAGGGGCAACTTCCTGGACCACGAGTACAAGATCTGGCGGGACGACGTGGAGCTCGCCGAGGTGTCCAAGCGGTGGATGCGGGTGCGCGACACCTACGGCATCTCGATCGTGCAGGACGCGGACATCCCGCTCATCCTGGCGGTCTGCGTCTGCATCGACGCGATGAGCCACGAGACGCGTTAGCCCATCAGGCGCGCCAGCTCCGTCCTGTTCGACACCCCGAGCTTCGGGAAGGCCCGGTAGAGGTGGTGCCCGACGGTCTTCGGGCTGAGGAAGAGCTGCGCCCCGATCTCCTTGTTGGTCGCGCCGGTGGCCGCCAGCCTGACGATCTGCAGCTCCTGCGGGGTCAGCGCGGCCCGCAGGTCTCCGGCGGCCGGCGTCACCGACTCGCCCGCCGCCCGCAGCTCGGCCCTGGCGTGGTCGGCCCAGGGCCTGGCGCCCGCCTTCTCGAACGACTCCAACGCCTCGCGCAACTGCGCACGCGCCTCGTTCTTGCGCCGCTCCCTGCGCAGCCACTCGCCGTAGACCAGCCGGCTCCTGGCCTGCTGCCACGGCAGATCCGCACAATGGACGGCCTGCTCGAAGTGCTCCTCGGGCTGCTCGGCCAGCAGTGCCCTGCACCGGTGGGCGGCCGCGAGCGCCCACGGCCGGTTCGCCGTCCGCGCCCACGCCTCGAACCGGCCGAGCGGCGCCCGGTCACGATGTCCCGCCCTGACGGCCGCCTCGATCTGGTCGGGGAGGAAGTGGAGCGCGTAGGGGCGGTGCTGGAGCGCTTCGAGCCGTTCCAGCGCGGCGTCGAAGTGGCCGTCGCCGAGGTCGAGCAGCGCCCTGGCCCGCTCGGCCCAGTCGCCGTCCGCCGTGACGTGCTCGCCCCTGATCGCCGTGTCGAACGCCAGCAGCCCCCTGGCGTGCGCCGCGTGCCGTACCTGGCCGGTGTCCTCGGCCATGCGCAGCGCCTCGCTCGCCCACGGCCGGGCGTCGCCTCCCAGCAGCGTCTCCGTCTCGGCCAGGATCGCCAGCACGCCCGGCAGCCAGCCGATGGCCCCGCGTGCCCGCAGATCCGCCGCCACCGCCAGCAGTCCCTGCCTGGCCAGGTGGTAGTCGCCCTCCAGCAGCGCCAGCGAGGTCTCGCCGATCCGCAGCCCGCGCTCACCGGCGTCGGCGTGGTTGGCCCTGATCAGCTCCAGCCCGCGTGCCGGGTCTCCCGCCAGCAGCTCGACCGCCCCGGTCAGCAGGGGCTCGCGTCCGTCGCCGCTCACCCGCTCCCGCGCGGCGCGCAGCCCGGCGACGTCGCCCACCAGCCAGGCGACCCTCGCCGCCTCGATCACCAGCTCGGGGCCCGCGCCCAGCAGCAGCCGCCAGGCCTCCTGCGGCGAGCCGTGCTCGAACTCGATGCGCGCCCGCAGCCGCACCAGCTCGGGGCTCACCTCTCCGCGCCGCGCCGACTGCTCGATCAGCGCCATCGCCCGCTCGCTCTGCCCCGAGTCGGCCGCCAGCACCGCCGCGCCCGCCAGGCGCCTGGCCCGCTCCCCTGGATCGGGGGACAGCCGCGCCGCCCGTTCGAGCGCGGCGCCCGCCTCCGCGTAGCCGGCCTGCTCGCGTGCGAGGCCCGCGGCCTTCTCGAGCTCCGCGGCCACGTATTCGTCGGGGCCGGTGGCGGCGGCCGCCAGATGCCAGGCCCGCCGCTCGGGGTCGACCGTCTTGGCGAGCGCGAGGTGGACGGCGGCGCGCTCGGCGAAGGGCGCGCCCTCGTAGGCGACCGCCCTGACGAGAGCGTGACGGAAGCCGACGCTGCGATAGGCGCTTCGATGAGGCGAGGCCAGCCCCCTGCCGTCCTCCGCCAGGGCGGCGCCCACCTCGATCAGTCCCGCCCGTTCCGCGGGCGCCAGCGCCTCGGCCGTCAGCCCGGTCGCCCGGAGCACGGCGTCGAGGTCGGCCTCGGCCGCCAGGGCCAGCAGCGCCCGCCGCGTCGGCGCGGGCAGCCCCGCGACCTGCCGCTCGTAGCCCTCCCGCAGCCGAGCGGGATCCGCTCCCGCCTCGTCGGTGCGGACCTCGGGCAGCACCGACAGCAGGTCGCGCTCCAGCGAGCGGGTCGCGAAGATCAGCACCACCCCCTCGGCGTCGAGCCGCCGCGCCGCGAAGACCAGTGCCTCGGTCGAGGCGCGGTCCAGCCATTGCGCGTCGTCGACCAGGCACAGCAGCGGCCCGTGCTCGGCCAGCAGGGTCAGGGTGGCCAGCCCGATCAGGAACCGGTCCGGCACAGCTCCCCTGGCCAGCCCGAACGCCGCCTTCATGGCCTCGCGTTGCGGCTCGGGCAGCAGGTCGAGGTCCTTCGTCAACGGCCTGAGCAGCAGTTGCAGCGCGGCGAAGGGCAGCTCCATCTCGCTCTCGACGCCGCTGCAGCGCAACACGGAGATATCCACAGGCTGTGGACAGTCGCCGGTTCCCCGCTCACCCCTGAGGACGAGGGCGGCGCTGCGCCCTTCCCTGGCGCCGGCGACGATCGAGTCGAAGTGTGTCGTCATGCGGGACGGATGACCTCGGCGATCTCGTCGAGCGCGGCCGGATCCTCGATCGTCGAGGGAGGCCGGTAGTCCTTGCCGTCGGCGATCGCCCTCATCGTGGAACGAAGGATCTTGCCCGACCGCGTCTTGGGCAGCCTGGCCACCACGCTCACCTGCTTGAACGCCGCCACCGGGCCGATGCGCTCGCGCACGAGCCTGACCAGGTCGGTGGAGATCTCCTCGGCGGAACGGGTCACGCCGCTCTTGAGCACGACGAACCCGGCGGGCAGCTGCCCCTTCAGCTCGTCGGCGACGCCGATGACCGCGCACTCGGCGACGTCGGGGTGGGTGGCGATGACCTCCTCCATGGCACCCGTGGACAGCCGATGACCTGCGACGTTGATGACGTCGTCGGTGCGGCCCATGACGAACAGGTAGCCGTCGTCGTCGAGGTGGCCGCCGTCGCCGGTGAGGTAGTGGCCGGGGAAGCGGGACAGGTAGGCCTGCTCGTAGCGGGCGTGGTCGCGGTAGAGGGTGGGAGAGCAGCCGGGCGGCAGCGGCAGCCGTACGACGATGTTGCCGTCGACGCCGGGAGGGCACTCGACGCCGTCCTCGTCGAGGACCCGCACGTCGTAACCGGGCACGGGCACCGTGGGCGAGCCCGGCTTGGTCGCCAGCGGCTCGATGCCCATGCAGTTGGCGGCGACGGGCCAGCCGGTCTCGGTCTGCCACCAGTGGTCGATGACGGGCACGCCGAGCAGGTCGCGCGCCCAGTGGTAGGTGTCGGGGTCGAGGCGCTCCCCGGCGAGGAAGAGGTACTTCAGCCCGTGCCCCTGCATCAGGCGGCCCGAGGGGTCCTCCTTCTTGATCGCGCGGATCGCGGTGGGCGCGGTGAACAGCGCCTTGACGTTGTTGTCGGCGGCCACGCGCCAGAACATGCCGGCGTCGGGCGTGCCTACGGGCTTGCCCTCGTAGAGCACGCTGGTGCAGCCGGCCAGCAGCGGGCCGTAGACGATGTAGGAGTGCCCGACGACCCAGCCGACGTCGGAGGCCGCCCAGAAGACCTCGCCAGGCGACATGTCGTAGATATTCTTCATCGACCAGTGCAACGCCACCGCGTGCCCGCCGTTGTCGCGGACGATGCCCTTGGGCAGACCGGTCGTGCCCGAGGTGTAGAGGATGTAGAGCGGGTCGGTGGCCGACACCCACTCGCACTCGGCCCAGGGCGCCTTGGCCACCTGCTCCGCCCAGTCGAGGTCGCGCTCGCCCATCTCGGCCACGGCCTGCGGGCGCTGCACGATGACGCAACGGGACGGCTGGTGGCCGGCCTGGGCGAGCGCGGCGTCCAGCAGCGGCTTGTACTCCACGATCCGCCCCGGCTCGATGCCGCACGAGGCGCTGAGGACCACCTTCGGCCGGGCGTGGTCGATGCGCGCGGCCAGCTCGGGCGCGGCGAAGCCGCCGAAGACCACCGAGTGCACCGCCCCGATGCGGGCGCAGGCCAGCATCGCGATCACGGCCTCGGGGATCATCGGCATGTAGATCACGACCGTGTCGCCCCTGCCCACGCCGAGCTGACGCAGCAGCCCCGCCGTACGGGCCGTCTCGTCGAGCAGCTCGCCGTAGGTGTAGGCGCGCTCCGTCCCCGTCACGGGACTGACGTAGATCAGCGCGGTCCGATCCGGGTCGTGCCGGTCGAGCGCGTTGTGGCAGGTGTTGAGCTCACCGCCGGCGAACCACCGCGAACCGTCGAAGACCGTCTCGAAGGGAGTGTGCCAGTCGATGCCTTCCGCGGCCTCACGCCAGAAGCCGTCGGGGTCGTCGAGGCTGCGGCGGTGGATCTCGTCGTATCGAGCCATGCTCGATTCTTAGGGCAGCTCGGCGAAACGTTCAACAGCTTCGACGCTGCCGGACACGATGATCACGTCGCCGTAGGACAGCTCGGTGTCGGCGGTGGCGTAGGTGAAGTCGACGCCGGGGCTCTTGACCGCGACGATCGTGACGCCGTGCTTGCGCCGCAGGTTGGAGCGGCCCAGCGGCACGCCGACGTACTCCTTCGGCGGCCGCGTCTTGGCCATCGCGAAGTTCTCCTCGACCTCCATGTAGTCGAGCATGCGCCCGCTGACCAGGTGCGCGACGCGCTCGCCCATGTCGTGCTCGGGGAAGACCACGTGGTGCACGCCGATGCGGTTCAGGATCTGGCCGTGCTGCTTGCTGATGGCCTTGGCCCAGATGTCCTCGATCTCCAGCTCCGCCAGCAGGGCGGCGGTCAGGATGGAGGCCTCCAGATCGGTGCCGATGGCCACCACCGCGCGGTAGAAGTCGGGCACGCCGAGCTGGCGCAGCGCCTCCATGTCGGTGGAGTCGGCCTGGGCGACGTGGGTGATCTGCCCCGACAGCTGCTGCACGGTCTTGCGGCTGTTGTCGATGGCCAGGACCTCCGTGCCGCGCCTGGTCAGCTCCAGCGCCAGCGCGGTGCCGAAGCGGCCCAGTCCGATGACCACGACGGGGTCGCGATTCTTGTCAGCCAACGATGATCCGCTCCTCGGGTAGTTCGTAGCGCAGCCCGCGGTCCTTCAGGGCGAGCGCAGAGCCGAAGGTGAGCAGTCCGATTCTGCCCACGAACATGAGGACCACCAGGACGACGTGCCCGGCGGGCGGCATCTCGTAGAGGATGCCCGTGGACAGGCCCGTGGTGGAGAAGGCCGAGATGGCCTCGAAAAGGATCTTGTCGAGCGTGAACTCGGTCATCACCAGCAGCACGTAGGTCGAGACGGCGATGAGAGCGACGCTGAGCAGCCCGACCGTGAGGGCCTGGCGCTGCACGGTCTCGGGGATGCGCCGGTTGCCGATGTTGACGCGCGACTCGCCGCGCAGCTCGGCCAGGATGACGAACAGCAGGATCCCGAAGGTGGTGACCTTGATGCCGCCCGCGGTGCTCGCGCTGCCGCCGCCGATGAACATCAGCAGGTCGGAGACCAGCCAGCTCGACTCGTGCATCTGCGCGATGTCGATCGCGTTGAAGCCGCTCGAGCGGGTGTTGACCGAGGCGAAGAAGGCGGCCAGCAACTTCTGCCCGTCGTCGAGCGGCCCCAGGGTGGCGGGGTTGCGCCACTCGGTGAGCAGGAACAGCAGCGTCCCCAGCACCAGCAGGACGAGCGAGACCCACATCGTGAGCTTGGTCATGATCGACCAGCGGCTCGGGTGACGCCAGTTGCGCACCTGCTCGAAGACGACCGGGAAGCCCAGGCCGCTGAAGATGACGGCGGCGGCGATCGACAGGTTGATCCACGGATCGCTGACGAACTGCATGAGGCTGTCGGGCCACAACGCGAATCCGGCGTGGTTGAAGGCCATGATCGAGTGGAAGACGCCGTAGTAGACGGCCTCGCCGAACGCGTAGCCGTAGCCGATCATGAATCGGCCGGCCAGCACGGCCGCCACGATGGCCTCGCCGACCAGGCTGAAGACCACGACCTTCCGCGCGATGTTGCGCACGTCGGCCAGGCTGAGCATGCTCGTCTCGGCCTGGGCCAGCAGCCGGAAGCGCAGCCCCATCTTGCCGCCGACCAGGATCGCCAGCAGCGTGGCGACGGTCATGATTCCCAGACCGCCGATCTGCACCAGGACCGCGATGGTCACCTCACCGAAGGTGGACCAGTGGGCGCTGGTGTCGACGGTCGCCAGCCCGGTCACGGTCACCGCCGAGGTGGCCGTGAACAGGGCGTCGGTGAAGGTCGCGGTCTGGGGCCCCTCGGTGGCGACCGGCTGGAGCAGCAGGACCGTGCCCAGGGCGACGGCCAGCGCGAAGGCGACCACCACGATCTGGGTCGGGTGATGGAAGCGTGACAGGATCGCCGTGGTCCAGCGAGTCCGCCCGGTCAGGGGATTCATACCGGACGGAATCGTACTCCCTAGGGTCGCGAGGTGATCTGCTGGATCGCCCAGCCGTTGCCGTCGGGGTCGCTGAAGAAGAGGAAGCCGACGTTGTTGAGGTCGTCGCCCTCCTGGGCGGCTCGCGGGCCCTCGGCGCCGAAGACCTGGACCTCCCCCAGCTCCATCCCGCGCCCCACCAGTTCGGCCCGCGCCGCATGGAGGTCGTTGACCACCAGTTGCAGGCCCTGGAGCGAGCCCGGCGCCATGGTGTTGCCCGTCCCCTGGCCGATGACGATCGAGCAGCCGGAGCCGGGCGGCGTGAGCTGCACGAACCGGGTACCGGTGCCGGTGTCGGTGTCGTGGTCGACCTTGAAGCCGAGCGTGCCGGCGTAGAACTCCTTGGCCCGGTCCACGTCGGAGACCGGGACGACGACCACTTCGAGGGTCCAGTTCATGAGGACGCGGTCCAATCGTCTGAAGGCTTGGGTGATGCCGCGCTCCATCGGGTAGCGCAGCTGGATGTCGCGGATCGCCCGCGAGTCGTATCGGAGAGTGATGGTCACCATCGTGTCCTCGGTGAACTCGATGGTGTTGAGCGCCTCGCCGGGGTACGACTGCTCGTCGAAGACCTCGGTCGTGACCAGGCGCTCGCCGGGCACCACCTCGCGGTAGACGCCGCTGCTGCCCATACCCTGGCCGCCGGGGCCGATCGAGTAGTAGCGCCAGCGCCCACCGGGCCGCAGGTCGATCTCACACTCCACCAGGCGCCAGCCGTCGGCGCCGTACCACCGCATGAGCAGGTCGGGCTTGGTCCAGGCGTCGAAGACGAGTGCCCTGGGCGCGTCGAAGGCTCGCGTGATGACGATCGACCGGTCGGTCGGGGTCGTCACTTCAGTTCGTCGAGCAGGCCGTCCAGACGTCGGAAACTCACCTCCCAGTCCTGCCGGTAGCGCTCCAGCCAGTCGGTGGCCGCCTTCAGCGGCTCGGCGCGCAGCCGGCAGGGCCGCCGCTGGGCGTCGCGGCCCCGGGTGATCAGCCCGGCGCGCTCCAGCACCTTGAGATGCTTGGAGATGGCCGGCTGGCTCATCTGGAACGGCTCGGCGAGCTCCGTCACGGTGGCCTCGCCCGCCTTGAGCCGGGTCAGGATCGCCCGGCGGGTGGGGTCGGCCAGCGCGGCGAAGACGCTGTCCAATTCATAACCTTCTAGTTTCATAACCAGTGAGTTTTATATAGGGCCGCCGCAGACCCCGTCAAGCAGCGGGCAGTTACCCCGGCATGGATGCACGGCTACCCGATGGTCGGTACGGCACGCGCCACGCACGCTCGACCGGCGCGAGCCGTGGGCGAGTGGCAGCCGCTCGACCTCACTCCGCCTGGCCAGAGGCCTCCCACTCGTGGCAGGGAAGCAGCGCGTGATGCTGGAAGATCAGCCCGAGATCGGACGGAGCCTGCTTCCCCACGGGGCCGCACACGCAGAAGGCCGACTCCTCATGGCCGATCATGTCGTCGACCGGGCGGACGTGGACGACCTTGTGCATGGCGCCTCCTCTTGACCAAAGGTTGCGCGTAGTTTATGCGTCTTTGACCGTTTGTCACACACTCCCCTGGATACCGTGGCCGCCATGCTCTCCCGCGGCCTTCGCATCCTGGTCGGGCTCGCAGCCGCGCTGATCGTGCTGGCAGGAGTCCAGGCGCTGAGCGACATCGTCGGTCCCGCCTTCCTGTCCCTGACCCTGGTCATCGCGGTCGGCCCCCTCAGGAAGCGCCTGGCCGACCGGGGCGCGCCGGCCTGGGTGGTGATCCTGGTGCCCCTGCTGGTCGTCCTGCTGGTGCTGGGCGCCCTGGGCGCGGCGGTCGTCGTGTCGGTCGTCCGGTTCTCCGCCCTGATCCCGCAGTACGCCGCCCAGTTCCAGCAGCTCGTCGCCGAGGTGCAGGGATACCTGGAGAAGGTGGGCATCACCTCCACGCAGGCCACCCAGCTGTTCAGCAGCATCGACCCCGGCCAGCTGGTGCGGGCCGCGGGCGAGTTCCTCTCCGGCCTGCTGGGCACCGCCTCGGCCGTGGTGGTCATCGTCCTGCTGCTGTACGGCATGTGCATGGACGCCCCCGCGCTGGCCGAGCAGCTGCGCGGCCTGGTCGCCTCCCGCAGCCAGGTCGTCGAGGCGCTGACCACCTTCGCCCAGCAGACCTGCAAGTACCTGCTGGTCTCCACGCTCTTCGGGCTCATCGTCGCGGTGTTCGACACGTGGGCGTTGTGGATCCTGGGCGTGCCGCTGCCGCTCCTGTGGGGGCTGCTGGCCTTCATCACCAACTACATCCCGAACGTCGGCTTCATCATCGGCCTGGTGCCGCCCGCGCTGCTGGCCCTGCTGGACTCGGGCTTCGCCACGATGGTCTGGGTGATCGTCATCTACTGCGTGCTGAACTTCGTCATCCAGTCGGTTATCCAGCCGAAGTTCGTGGGCGAGTCCGCCGGGCTGTCCGTCACGATCACGATCCTGTCGCTGCTGGTGTGGACGTGGGCGCTGGGGGCGCTAGGCGCGATCCTGGCGGTGCCGCTGAGCGCGTTCGTCAGGGCGATCCTGCTGGACTCCGACCCGGCCACCAGGTGGGCGACACCCCTGGTGTCGGGGAAGTCTTCAGACTGAGCTGAGATCATCTTGAACCTGCCGGGGGTAACTCCGGGGCATGGCAAAGGTCACCGGCTGGGTTGGTTGGATCTGGTTCGCGGGCATGATGATCATCCTCGCCGGCCTCTTCAATCTGGTTTCCGGCATCTACGCGATCATCGACGACGAGCTCTACGTCACCACCAGGAAGGGCCTGCTGCTCTTCGACCTGACCGGCTGGGGCTGGGTCCACCTGATCCTCGGCGTCCTGCTGCTGGTCACCGGCATCGCGGTCAGCGTCGGCAAGGGCTGGGCCAGGCTGATCGCGGTCATCCTCGTCATGCTCAACGCGCTGACGCAGCTCACCTGGATCATGGTCAACCCGTGGTGGTCGCTGGTCGTCATCGCGGTCGACGTACTCGTGCTCTACGCCCTCATCGTGCACGGCAAGGAAGCCGAAGCCATGAGGGAATACTGACTTTCCGGATACCTGAAGGAGGGGACAGGGCCGGACATGAGCAATCTCATCGCCATTTCCTACCCCGACGTCGCCACCGCCAGCTCGGTCCGCGACAAACTCCTCGAACTGCAGAAGCAGCAGCTCATCACGCTCGAGGACGCCGCCGTCGTCGAGCGCAAGCAGGACGGCAAGATCAAGCTCCACCAGATGACCAGCACGGTCGGCTTCGGAGCGGCCAGCGGCGCGCTCTGGGGCGGCCTCATCGGCCTCATCTTCCTGATGCCCCTGCTGGGCATGGCACTGGGCGCGGCGGGCGGCGCGGCGGGCGGCGCGATGACCGACATCGGCGTCGACGACAAGTTCATGAAGGAGGTCGCCGACCGGCTGGAGCCGGGTTCCGCGGCCCTCTTCCTGCTGATCGCCAGGAGCACCCCGGACAAGGTCATCCCGCAGATCGCCCCGTTCGGCGGCGACATCATGCAGACCTCGCTCTCCCACGAGCAGGAGGAGCAGCTCCGCGAGGCGGTCCAGGCCGCGCGGGGAAGCCACGTTCAGTCCTGAAATTTCCTGATCCTGTCCTTGAACAGGGTCGTGGCGATCGCCGCCCGGTGCGGCTGTCCTTTGAGGAAGGCCTGCGCGAACTTCTTGGCCTGGTCGTATTCGACCTTGCCCGGCATCGGAGGTTCGTGCGGGTCCACCTCGACGTCCACCAGCGCAGGCCCGTCGAAGGCGAGCGCCCGCTCCACGGCCGGTCGCAGGTCGCCCGACTTGGTGACCTTGGCCCCGAACCCTCCGCAGGCCGTCGCCCAGGCGGCGAAGTCGGCGTACGGCTCGGCGAAGCGCACCCCGTGCTCGGGATAACCCAGCACCATCTGCTCCCACAGGATCATGCCGAGCGAGTTGTTGTTGTTCACCACGACCTTGACCGGCAGGTGGTGACGCACGGCGGTGAGGAACTCCGCCATCAGCATCGCGAACCCGCCGTCGCCCACGTAGGCGATGACCTGCCGCCCCGGGAAGGCCAGCTGCATGGCGATGCCGTACGGCAGGCCGGGCGCCATCGAGGCCAGGTTGCCCGACAGGTAGAACTCGCGCCCGTCGCGGATGGTCCAGTGCCTGGCCGCCCAGGTGGCGACCGTGCCGCTGTCGCAGGTCAGGATCGCGTCGTCGGCGGCCAGATCGTCGAGGACCGAGACCGCGTACTGGGGTGCGATCGGGTCGCGGTCGGCCCCGGCCAGGGCGAGCATCTCGCCACGCCACTTGTCGCTCTTCTCACGGTACTTCCGCAGGAACGACTCGTCGGACCGCTCGTCGAGCAGCGGCAGCAGCGCCCGCAGCCCTTCACGGGCGTCGCCCACCACGGGCACGTCGGTCGGCACCCGGGTCCCCGCCCGCGCCGGATCGGCCTCCAGCTGCACGAACCTCGTCTTGCCCGGCTCCGGCAGGTGCTTGGTGTAGGGGAAGTTCGTGCCGATCATGAACAGCACGTCGACCTCGTCGACGAGCTCCTCGCTCGGCCGGGTGCCCAGGAGCCCGAGCCCACCGGTGGTGTACGGCGAGTCGTCGGGGACCACGGCCTTGCCGGGCAACGTCTTGATCACCGGCGCCTTGAGCCGCTCCGCGACGGCCAGGACCTCCTCGCGCGCGTGCAGCGCACCGGCGCCCACGAGCAGGGCGGGCCGCTCGGCGGCGTTGAGCACCTCGGCCGCCCGCACCAGGTCCTCCTGGCGCGGCAGGCCGGGCGCCGGCAGGTAGACCGGCGCGGTCTGCGGCGGGCGCGCGGGAGCCACGTGCTGCCAGGGATCGGCGTCGGCGTCGGCCACCTGCACGTCGTTGGGGATCGTCAGGTGGGCCACCCCGCGCCTGGCCAGGGCCGTGCGGATGGCGATGTCGACCAGCGAGGGCAGCTGCACCGGGTTCGTGACGACCTGGTTGTACTCGGCCACGTCGTCGAAGAGCCGGTCGAGGCGCACCTCCTGCTGGTAGGCGGTGCCCAGCACGGCGGTCTCCTGCATGCCGGTGATGGCGAGCACGGGGACGTGGTCGAGCTTGGCGTCGTAGAGGCCGTTGAGCAGGTGGATGCCGCCGGGCCCCGACGTGGCCAGGCAGACGCCGATCGTGCCGGTCGCCTTGGCGTGGCCCGCGGCCATGAAGGCGGCCGCCTCCTCGTGGTGGACCAGCACGAAGCGCACCTTGTCGGCATGCCTGCGCAGGCCTTCCATGATGCCGTTGATGCCGTCGCCGGGCAGGCCGAAGACGGTGTCGACTCCCCATGCGGCGAGCCGTTCGATCAGTACTTCCGCGGCGATACCAGACATGGGCAGGCCCCTACCCGCATGGCCCGCGGCCATGACTCCCCCGCTGGAGGACCCGCAGGTGGCCAGTGACCGCCAGGGTGGCGGAACTGGCCCAGACCTACGGCTTTACCGACGTCCAGCGGAGTCGTACGGACCCCGCTGTCCCCGTCGTCAGTGGGCGGGCTCGGACTCCGGCTCGTGCGAGGAGGCCGGGGGGATGTCGTCGCGCGACGAAGACCCTCCCAGCTCCTTGGTCAGCCTCTCCACGTCGAGATCGTGGTGGGCATACTTCAGCTCACGAGCGACCTTCGTCTGCTTCGCCTTCGCTCTTCCTCGGCCCATGGCTACTCCCTCGTCCCGTCCGTCATCCTAGCCAACGCCGTTACGACTTGAAGAATTATGCAAGTCGCTATATTACACTGTCGTCATGCCCGTTCCGCTGTACCAGGCCAAGGCAGATTTCTTCAGGACTCTCGGGCATCCAGCCCGGATTCAGGTCCTGGAGCTCTTGCAGAAGGGGCCACTGCCGGTCCGGGATCTCCTGGCGGAGATCGAGATCGAGGCGTCGAGCCTCTCCCAGCAACTGGCCGTCCTGCGCCGCGCGGGAATCGTCAGCGCAAGCCGTGAAGCCGGGAGCGTCGTCTACGCCCTGTCCAGTCCAGACGTGGCCCACCTCCTGACGGACGCGCGCCGGATACTCACCGACATGTTGGTGGACCAGGAAGAGCTGTTGGCGGAGTTGCGGGCGGAAGCCCGAAGTTAATCGTTAATCGGCGATCCAGGAGCCGTGGAAACCGGCCGGCACCCTGCGCGGCAGCCGTACGGTCGCGACGGTCTCCAACCCCGCGGCCTCCTGCACCAGCAGGCGGTCGTCGACGATCGACATCAGCCAGCCGTCGTCCTCGGCACGCGCGTCGAACGCGGGCACGAACACGGCCTCTCCGGCGTGCCCGCCGACCGGCGCGGCCAGGCTGGCGCCCGATTCGATGTCGTACTTCACGACCTCTCCCTCGGTGACCGCGTACAGGTAGCGGCTGGAGCGGCCCAGCCGGTCCTCGTTGAAGGTCGGGAACTCGACGGCGCGGTCGTCGAGCTGCCGCTCGGTGGCCCGGCCCGTCGCCAGGTCGAGGGTCCAGCGGTGGAGCGACGCGCCGACCAGGTGCGCGGCCGGGTTGCGCTCGCCGCCGATCTGCTCCCAGGTGCTGTTGAACGACTCGGGCGTGTAGCGCACGCCGTCGAGCACGACGCGCCCCGAGGCGTCCTCGCGGGCGTTGCCCACGTGGAAGACGTAGCAGGGGTCGACGTCGAACCAGGTGACCTCGCCGGTGCGCTTCATGACGCCCAGGCGCGCGCCGTAGGAGTCGTTCCAGCTGTACGGCATGGTCCTGCCGATTTTGTCGAAGTCGAAGACGACCGGCAGGTCGAGCCAGATCACGTAGTTCTCGGTGACCGCGAAGTCGTGCATCATCGTCGGCCCCGGCACGTCGATGACCCGGCTCTCCACGAGCTCGCCCTTGGCGTCAAGGCGGTGGTAGGTCAGGTACGGCGGCCCGAAGCCGTACCCGAAGAAGTGCAGCTCCCCGTCGAGCTCCTTGGGGTGGGCGGTCATGCCGCTGGTGGTGAGGCGCCCGCCGAAGTCGCAGGCGCCCACCGTGTTCAGCTCGCGGTCCAACTCGTACGGCAGGCCGACCTCGACCAGGGCGAGGATCTTGTCGGCGTGGTGGATGACGTGGGTGTTGGCCTGCACGGCGCTCCGGTCGAAGCCCTTGTCGGTGAGGAAGGCGGCGCCGTCGGTGAACAGGTTCGTCCTGACCCAGCGGTTGCGGTACCACTCGGCGCGGCCGTCGCGGATGCGGACGCCGTGGATCATGCCGTGGCCGGTGAACCAGTGCCCCGGATCCTCACCGGGCCGGGGGTTGGGGCCGTTGCGGAAGTAGCGGCCCGAGAGCTCTTCGGGGAGCGTGCCCTCGACGGTCAGGTCGACGGCGCTGATCTCGTCGGGGACGGGAGCGAGGTGGCCTTCCAGGTATGCGTTCACGACACGAACCAACCTTCCTATGTAGACATGTCAAAACTAGAACGTCCTCCGACGATGTGTCAATATAGGAATATGAGTCTCCGACACGGACTGCTCGGGCTGCTGGCAGAAGGCCCCGCGAGCGGCTACGACCTCCTCAAGAGCTTCGAGATCTCCCTCGCCAACGTGTGGCCGGCCACGCAGAGCCAGCTCTACACCGAGCTGAACAAGCTCGCCGGCTCCGGGCTGATCGAAGTCGTCGCCGAGGGCGCGCGCGGGCGCAAGGAGTACGGCATCACCGAGTCGGGACTCGCGGAGCTGCGCCACTGGATGACCGAGGTGCCGCCCCAGCAGGTGCATCGCAGCGACATGCTGCTGCGGGTGTTCTTCCTCGGCCAGATCACCGGCCCGGCGGCCCGCTCCTACCTGCGCCACCTGGGCGAGGTCGCGGCCAAGGGGCTCGAGGAGCTGGAGGGCATCCAGGAGTTCGTCGAGTCGGGCACGGAGAACCTGTCGGTCTACGGCAGGCTCGCGCTTGAGTACGGCCTTCGCCTGCACAGAACCCAGGTGGAGTGGGCCCAGTGGGCCGAGGAGCAGATCCGTTAGGCTCTTCCGCATGGTTTCCGAGCTGTTCGACCCCAAGGCCTGGACCGACGTCGAGGGCTTCGATTTCACCGACATCACCTACCACCGGGCGGTCGACCAGGGGACCGTGCGCATCGCCTTCAACCGGCCCGAGGTGCGCAACGCCTTCCGCCCCCAGACCGTCGACGAGCTGTATCGCGCCTTCGACCACGCGCGCCAGCAGACCGACGTCGGCGTCGTGCTGCTGACCGGCAACGGTCCCTCGCCGAAGGACGGAGGCTGGGCCTTCTGCTCCGGCGGCGACCAGCGCATCCGCGGCAAGGACGGCTACCAGTACGCCGACGGCTCCGCCTCCACCGGCCGCCTGCACATCCTCGAGGTGCAGCGGCTCATCCGGTTCATGGGCAAGGTCGTCATCTGCGTGGTGCCGGGCTGGGCGGCGGGCGGCGGCCACTCGCTGCACGTCGTCGCCGACCTGACGCTGGCCTCGCGCGAGCACGCGCAGTTCAAGCAGACCGACGCCGACGTGGCCTCCTTCGACGGCGGCTTCGGCTCGGCCTACCTCGCCCGCCAGGTCGGGCAGAAGTTCGCCCGCGAGATCTTCTTCCTCGGCGACACCTACTCCGCGGACGACGCCCACCGCATGGGCATGGTCAACGCCGTGGTCGACCACGCCGACCTGGAGAAGGTCGCGCTGGAATGGGCAGGCAAGATCAACGCCAAGTCGCCCACCGCCCAGCGCATGCTGAAGTTCGCCTTCAACCTCATCGACGACGGGCTCGTCGGACAGCAGGTGTTCGCCGGCGAGGCGACCCGCCTGGCCTACATGACCGACGAGGCGGCCGAGGGACGCGACTCCTTCCTGCAGAAGCGCGAGCCCGACTGGTCGCCCTACCCCTGGCACTTCTGATGATCGTCGTCCCGCCCCGGCTCGCGGAGTACCACCTCAAGTACGCCCACGAGTCCGGGCCCGACTGGACCGCCGCGCTGCCACGGCTCGTCACCGAGTTCGTCTCCGCGTGGGACCTGCGCCTCGACGGCGAGCCCATGCACGGCGTGGTCTCCCTGGTCGTCCCGGTCCTCCAGGCCGACGGCACGCGGGCCATGCTCAAGCTGCAGCCGGCCACCGACGAGGGCGTCACCGAGGCCCCCGGCCTCAGCGCCTGGGACGGCGACGGGATCGTGCGTCTGCTCAAGACCGCGACCGTGCCGTCGGGCGCGCGCTTCGAGGCCAACGCGCTGCTGCTCGAAGCCCTCGAAGGCGACCGGTCCCTGGAGCACCACCCCGACGTCTACGAGGCGCTCGAGATCCTGAGCACCCTGCTCGCCCGGCTCGTCGCCCACCAGGCGCCCGAGGGGCTGCGCCGCCTGGCCGACATCGCCGGCGCCATGCTGGAGGAGACCGACCGGGTCATCGGCCAGGTCGACCCCGAGACCAGGTGGCTGCTCGACCGGTGCGCGGGAGCCGTACGAGAGCTGATCGACGAGCCGGGCGACCGGCTGCTCCACTGGGACCTGCACTTCGACAACGTGCTCGCCGCCTCACGCGAGCCGTGGCTGGCGATCGATCCCAAGCCGCTGGCGGGCGATCCCGGCTTCGAGTTGTTGCCCGCTCTGACCAATCGGTACGAGGGGCCGGACGAGGCGCTCAAGCGGTTCGACCTGATGACCTCGCTCGTGGGGCTCGACCGGGCCAGGGCCGCGGGCTGGACCCTCGGCCGGGTGCTTCAGAACACGTTGTGGGACATCGAAGACGGCGAGCCCACTCCCGGTGAGGAGGGGCTCGCCATCGTGCGGGTGCTGGCTCAGCGCCAGTAGGCGGGGTTGCGGGGCGCTCAGCGCCAGGAGGCCGGGTAGCGGTGGGCACCGCGCATCACCTTGCCGAGCACCACCCCGCCCGCGATCACGACCACGCTCGCCGGGAGCACCGGGTTGAGGATGAAGAGCGGGTCTGGATCGGTCAGGCCGATCAGCGCCGCGGTGGCCGCCGCCGGCGGGTGCGGCGCCCTGGCCAGCATCATCGGGGCGATCGACAGGCCCGCCGCCACGGCCGCGGCCCAGACCGACGGACCCATGACCGCGGTGATCACCAGGGCCAGCGCGGTGGCGCTCAGCTGCCCGACGAGGATGCTCCTCGGCTGGGCGAAGGGGGCCTGGGGAGCCACCGCCACGATCGCCGCGCTGGCGGCGAAGGGCAGCGCGAACAGCTCCAGACCCGTGGTGGCGGTGATGGCGGCCAGGAGCAGCAGGCCCGCCAGGGCCGCACCGGTCGTGGCCGCCACGGCGCGGACGTTCACCGCGGCCCCGGGCTGCGCGGAGACCTTGGTGTTCATCGTTCCTCCAGGCCGTGCAGGAAGTCGCGGATCAGGGCGGCGCTCTCGGCCAGGCGCGTGGTGAGCGGGAAGTGTCCTGCGTCGAGCAGGTGGACGGCGGCGTCGGGCAGGTCGCGGGTGAAGGCCCTGGCGCCGTCGGGCCCGAAGATCTCGTCGCCCTCACCCCAGGCGGCCAGCAGCGGCGGCCGGTGGGTGCGCAGGTACTCCTGCCAGAGCGGGTAGAGCGGCGGGTTGGTGCCGTAGTCGAGGAAGAGCTTGAGCTGGACCTCCTGGTTGCCCGGCCGGTCGAGGAGCGCCTGGTCGTGCAGGGCGAGCGAGGGGTCGACGCGGTCCGGGTCGGGGACGCCGTGGGTGTACTGCCACTGGGTGGCGTCCCTGGTGAGCAGCCCGCGCAGCGGCTCGCCCTGAGTCGGGTCGGCCCAGTAGGCGCGGATCGGGTCCCAGAACGGGGTGAGCCCCTCGTCGTAGGCGTTGCCGTTCTGCGTGATGATGCCGGTCACTCGCTCGGGGTGGCGCAGGGCCAGGCGGAAGCCGACGGGCGCGCCGTAGTCGTGCACGTAGATCGCGTAGCGGGTGAGCCCAAGGGTGTCGACGAGCTTGTCCACCACGTCGGTCAGGTGATCGAAGGTGTAGTCCCACTCCTCCACCGAGGGCGCCGAGCTGTGCCCGAAGCCGGGGTAGTCGGGCGCGACCAGATGGAAGTCGCCGGCGAGCTCGTCGATCAGCGTGCGGTAGGCGATCGACGAGGTCGGGAAGCCGTGCAGCAGGAGCAATGTGGGCGCGGAGGGGTCTCCGGCCTCGCGGTAGAAGATCTCAAGCCCGTCGATCTTGGCGAAGCGGTGTTCCATGTCGTTAACCTTCTAAAGCAGTTTCAGTGGTTAATGAGGACTGTAGTGATCTCCGGTTAACCTGTCAACACCATTTAGAAGGTTAGAATGAGAGGCATGAGCAGACCACTGATCGGAGAGCCGCTCCCCCTGGACCTGGTGAACACGTGGTGGAACTGGCAGGGAGCCCGCGTCGACCACTTCGACGACCTGCGCAACGTGCGGGCCTGGCTCGACGAGCACGGCCTCCCGGCCGACGACGACCTGGAGCGGGCGCGCGAGCGGCTGGTCGAGAGCCGTACGGCGATGCGGAAGGCGCTTGCAGGCGACGAGGATTCACTCAACTCGATCCTGCGACACGGCTCCAGGCGCCCGCTGCTCAGGGCGGGCGTGGTGACCGAGGAGGTCATCGTGGACGATCCGGCCTGGCGGGCGGCCTGGATCGCGGCGGCCGGCCTGGCGCGTCTGGTCGGCGAGCGGGGAGAGCGGGTGCGCAAGTGCGCCAACCCCGAATGCGTGTTGTGGTTCGACGACGTCAGCAAGAACGGGCGGCGCCGGTGGTGCTCGATGGAGACATGTGGCAATCGCGCCAAGGTCAACCGCTACAACCGGCGACATTCTTGAGATCATCGCTGTGATTGACCGAGCTGAGCCGCGGGTAAGTAGCAAAAGCCCCCGACAGGTGCGTCCGGTCGGGGGCGCCAATCAGGGGCTCGTCAGCAGGCGCACGCGATGCCCGAGACCGGGGCGGTCAGGGCGTCGATCGGGTGGCGCGTGACACCGCTCAGGGTCTCGACGGGAAAGCCCTCGCGCGCCCAGTACTCAAAGCCGCCGATCATCTCCTTGACCCGGTAACCCAGCTTGGCGAACTCCAGCGCGGCGCGGGTGGCGCCGTTGCAGCCGGGACCCCAGCAGTAGGTGACCACGGTGACGTCGCGCGGGATCTCGGCCGCCGCGCGGGTGGCGATCTCGCGGGTGGGCAGGTGCACGGCACCCTCGACGTGGCCCTGGTTCCAGCTCTCCTGGCTGCGCGAGTCGATCACGATGACGTCCTTCACGCCCTCGGCCAGGTCGGCGGCGACGTCCGAGACGTCGGTCTCGAAGGCCAGGCGGGCGGCGAAGTGCGCCAGGGCGGCGGCGTTGTCGGCGGCGGGAGTGGCGGTGACGGCGGACATCGGTGCTTCCCTTCTTGATGTCCGCTCGTTCCCGGACATCTCATTCGGTCGATGTCCTTCATCCTGCCGATCGGCGTCCACGCGCAGGAGTGGCGTGAACGCCTTCCATCGACAACATCACGCCACGGTGATGACGATCTTCCCCCGGCCGTGGCCCGTCTCGATCTCGCGGTGGGCGTCGGCCGCGCGCTCCAGCGGATACGCCCGCCGTACGTGGAAGGTGAACTCGCCGTCGGCGACCAGCTGCGCGTAGCGGCCCAGGCGTACGGCGGTCCGCACACCCTGCGTGGTCATGACGCCGAGCTGCGCCGCCCTGCCGTGATCGACCAGCGTGACGATCCTGGCGGGATCCGCCACGAGCTCGACGGACAGGTCCAGGGCCTGTCCCCCGGCGCCGTCGACGACCGCGTCGATGGGGCCCAGCGCCGCCAGCCGCTCGCGCAGGCCCTCGCCGTACTCGACCGGGATCGCCCCCAGCTCGCGCAGGAAGTCGTGGTTCTCCGGGCGGGCCGTGCCGATCACCCGCGCACCCCGCCGCCGCGCGATCTGCACCGCGGCGTGTCCCACGGAACCGGCGGCGCCGTGGATCAGGAGCGTCTCCCCCTCCTTGAGCCCGATGGTGTCGAGCGCGATCTCCGCGGTCTGCACCCCCGCGGTCAGCCCGCCCGCGATCTCCCACGCGAGCCCGGCGGGCTTGGGCGCGACCTGGTCGGCGCCGACCACCACGTACTCGGCATACCCGCCCAGCTGGGTGAAACCGAGCACCTCCGTGCCGATCGGGATGGTGTCGGACTGGTCGACGACACCTGCGAACTCGTTTCCCGGGATGCGGGGCAGCTCGTCGCCGATGCCCGGCGGGACCCATCCCGCGCGCACCGCCGTGTCGTACGGCTGTGCGCCGGCGGCCTTCACCCGCACCCTGACCTGCCCCGGGCCGGCCTCAGGGGTCGGCAGTTCCATGACTTCCAACACGTCCGGCGACCCTGGGGTCGCGAATGCCGCAGCTCTCATGTCTTCGACGATGCAACCTCAAGTGCGGTCGAGGTCAACTCGATAGCAAGTCGGCTGCAATGCCAGCTCAGATACTGAAAAACGATGGTTAACGGGGATATAGTCGGCACTCCGCTTTACGGGGTATTTACGGGGAGCCGATGAGCGACTTCATCGACGCTACGCTGGCGTTCCCAGCGGTCATCTTCACGTTCCTGCTCGTGGTCGTGATCGGTTACTGGATCGTCGTGGTGACCGGCCTGACCCACCTTGACGAGGACCTGGCCTGGCTGGGCCTGAGCGGCGTGCCCGCCGGGGTCACGCTGTCGCTGCTGATCGCCCTCGCGTGGTTCTTCAGCCTCGCGGGAGGCACCTTCGTCGACAGCACGCCCCTGCGCGTGGGCGTGCTCGTGCTGGCCGTGGCGGCCTCGTGGTTCGTCACCAAACTGCTGGTCAAGCCGCTGCGGCGGCTGGCACCCGCCGCCTCGCCCTCCCGCCACGACTTCGTCGGCATGCCGTGCGTGGTGCGCACCGGCCTGGCCGGCAACAGCTTCGGGCAGGCCGAGGTCACCGCCGCCGACGGCTCCACCGCGGTCGTCCAGGTGCGCACCACCGGCGCCGACGTGCTCAAGCGCGGCGACAAGGCCCTCATCTTCGACTACGACGCGGGCGGCGAGTTCTACTACGTCATGCCCGACGAAAGGGTTTCCTGATGGACGTCATCTCCACCGGCTTCGGCGTCCTGCTGGCCGTGGTCCTCATCGTGATCATCGGTCTGCTGATCGTGATCAGCCGCCTGTTCAAGAAGGTCGAGCAGGGCAAGGCGCTCGTCATCTCGAAGATCAACAAGGTCGACGTGACCTTCACCGGCGCCGTCGTCTTCCCCGTCTTCCACCGCGCCGAGATCATGGACATCTCGGTCAAGACGATGGAGATCGAACGCTCCGGCCGCGAGGGCCTGATCTGCCGCGACAACATCAGGGCCGACATCCGCATCACCTTCTTCGTCCGCGTCAACAAGACCGCCGAAGACGTCATCAAGGTCGCCCAGGCCATCGGCACCGAGCGGGCCAGCAACGAGACCACCCTGCAGGAGCTGTTCAACGCCAAGTTCTCCGAGGCGCTGAAGACCGCCGGCAAGCACCTCGACTTCGTGGACCTCTACACCAAGCGCGACGAGTTCCGCGACGAGATCATCCGGATCATCGGCACCGACCTCAACGGCTACATCCTCGAGGACGCCGCGATCGACTACCTGGAGCAGACCTCGCTGATCCAGCTCGACAAGAGCAACATCCTCGACGCCCAGGGCATCCGCAAGATCACCGAGCTGACGGCCCTGGAGCACGTGCGCACCAACGAGTTCACGCGCAACGAGGAGAAGGAGATCACCCGCCAGAACGTCGAGGCGCGCGAGGCCATCCTGGAGCTGGAGCGCCGCCAGGCCGACGCGGAGCTGAAGCAGAAGCGCGAGATCGAGACGCTCAGGGCCCGCGAAGAGGCGGAGATCTTCCGCGTCCAGGCCGAGGAGCGCCTGCGCGCCCAGTCGGCCGCGCTCAAGACCGACGAGCAGCTCGGCGTCCAGAACGAGAACCGCGCCCGCGAGGTCGCGGTGGCCGAGAAGAACCGCGAGCGGGTCATCGCCATCGAGTCCGAGCGCATCGAGAAGGACCGCATGCTGGAGGTCATCTCGCGCGAGCGGGAGACCGAGCTGTCGCGCATCGCCAAGGACAAGGAGGTCGAGACGGAGAAGCGCTCGATCGCCGAGGTGATCCGCGAGCGCATCGTGGTCGAGAAGACCGTGGCCGAGCAGGAAGAGGGCATCAAGAAGCTGCGCGCACTCGAAGAGGCCGAGCGGCTGCGGCAGACCACGATCATCGCCGCCGAGGCCGAGGCCCAGGAGAACCTGGTCAAGGACATCAAGGCCGCCGAGGCCGCGGAGGCCGCCTCGAAGTTCAAGGCCCGCGAGGAGATCGTGCTCGCCGAGGCCCGCCAGCAGGCCGCCGACCTCGAAGCCCGCGCCAAGATCCGTCTCGCCGAGGGCGTCCAGGCGTCCGCCGCCGCGGAAGGCCTGGCCAAGGTGCAGGTGCGCGAGCGCGACGCGGAGGCGATCGAGAAGGTCGGCCGCGCCGAAGCCCTCGTCCTGTCCGAGAAGCTGCGCGCCGAGGCCGACGGCGCCCGCGCCATGGCCCTGGCCCAGGGCGACAGGCTCAAGGCCCAGGCCGACGGCGAGACCGCGCTGGCCGGCGCCCTCGCCTCCAAGCTGAAGGCCGAAGCCGAAGGCGCCGCCGCCATGGCGGTTGCCCAGGCCTCCGCGGTGGGCGAGAAGCTCAAGGCCGAGGCAGAAGGTCTCACCGAGAAGGCCGCCGCGATGGCCGCGCTCGACGACGCCTCCCGCGCCCACGAGGAGTACCGCCTGCGGCTGGAGGCGTCCAAGGACGTCGAGCTCAAGCGCATCGACGTGCAGCGCCAGGTCGCCGAGTCGCAGGCCTCCGTGGTCGCCGCAGGTCTGGCCAAGGCCAACATCGACATCGTCGGCGGCGAATCGACGTTCTTCGACCGGATCGTCGGCTCGATCACCGCGGGCAAGGCCGTCGACGGGTTCGTCGGGCACTCCACCGTCGCCTCCTCGCTCGCCGAGCCGTACCTCAACGGGTCGGCCAGCCTGACCGCCGACCTCGGGCGCATCCTCAGCGGGGTGTCGACCGACGACCTGAAGAACCTGACCATCTCGGCGCTGCTGCTGAAGCTCATCCAGGGCGGCGGGCCCGACACCGGCAAGCTCAACGAGCTGCTGGAGACGGCCAGGCGGCTCGGCGTGGCCGAGTCCCCCGTGGCGGCGCTGACGGCGGCGAGAAACTGATCCGAGGCGGGCGTACGGCGGAGCGGACCGCTTCGCCGTACGCGATCTCTGTTAGCCCGGCCACGGCGACGGCTGCTGTCAGCCCGGCCACGAGAAGGACAGGACGATGACCGAGACGACCGGCCTCGAGGCGGGCACCTACGAGGTGCTCAGGAACCGCCTGCTCGCCCAGTCGAATGAACTGGCCCAGGCGGCGGAGAGCCTCAACACCCAGCGCCTGGAGGTCTTCGGCGGGTCGGAGCTCACGCTCATCGGCACCGAGCGCCTTCGCACCGAGAACAACTGCGTCCCGAGGGACATCGTCTCGCTCGGCGACGTGATGTTGTTCGGCTACAACGTCTTCATCGGCCTGAAGTCCGAGACGTCCGTCAACGACGTGTTCTCTGTCCACAGGTTCACCCGGGAGGGCTCGGCGTTCAGGTTCGAGGCGGCAGAGTTGGCGTCGCTCAACGACCCCGTCTTCGGTAAGGACTTCGCCGAGTTGTACCGCTACTACAAGGAGACCAGGCTCACCCAGCTCCGCCGGGTGGAGGGCAAGCTGCTGGCCGTCTTCCAGACCGGTCCCAGCGACACGCGCGTGCTCCGATGGAGCGTCGACACCGCCGGGGTGCCGACCTACGAAGACGCCCGCGGCGAGCGCGACCACGTCATGCCGCCGTCCCACGACTTCGAGTGGATCCCGACCACCCGCGACGACCACATCCTCGGCCGCCATCCCCACATCGCGATCGGCAACGAGGTGTTCGTCGAGACGGTCGGCGGCGACCTGACGATCAAGATCGAGGACAACACCGAGTCGGGCGAGGGCATCTACACCGAGCCCGTCAACGAGCCCCTGCAGTCGCTCGCCGACGCCGACGTCGAATACGCCCGCATCGGCCCGCTCCTCCTGCTGCGCATCAAGCCCTACAAGGAGACCGTCTGGCGCCACCTGGTCTTCAACACCCGCACCAAGAGCGTCACCAGGCTCGACGGCATCGGCCAGGCCTGCCAGCGGCTGCCCGAGGACCAGGGCCTGATCTTCCCCGGCGGCTACTACCTGTCCACCGGCATCAGCAAGACCTTCGACACCGACGTCACCGACCTCGAGTTCGAGCGCGTCATCCGCTCGCCCAACGGCGAGGACGCGCTCTACGTCTTCCACGCGCGCGGCGACGGCAGGTCGCTGCTGCTGCCCTACAACGTGATCCGCAAGGAGGTGGCCAACCCGATCCCGTGCCACGGCTTCTCGCTGTTCGACGACGGCACGATGATCGTCTTTCGGGCCACCTCCGACGAGCCGACCCGCGTGCACCCGATGCAGGTCTGGCAGACCCCCTACGTCTCCGACACCTACGCCGCCGCCCAGCCCACCGGCGCCGGGCCGCTGGAGCGCATCGGCAACGCCGAGCTGGTGCGTGGCATCTCCGACGCGCTGTCCGTGTCGCGCATGGCCGACGAGATGGCCGCCTCAGAGGCGATGTTCGAGGCGCTCATCGCCGCCTGCACCCGCGCCGCCGACCACTACCACTGGCTCGGCGAACACGGCCTGCGCGAGCCGCTGGCCGAGGTGCGCGCCACCGCCGAGCAGGTGCTCGACGAGTTCGAGAAGGTCGAGCAGCTCACCGCGCAGGCCGAGCGGGCGCTGCGCGAGGCCTCCGACGAGACCGTCACGCTGGTCCGCCAGGCGCGGGGCGACACACCCGGCTCCGCCGACGCGTGGGTCGCCTCGCTCGCCTCGCTGCGCCGCGCCCAAGGGCGGCTGGTCGGGCTGCGCGAGGTCCGCTACATCGACGCCACCCGGCTCGACGAGCTCGCCGCCGAGCTGGCGTCCGAGCTGAAGTCCGTCGGCGAACGCGCCGTCTCCTTCCTGCGGGGCGCCGACGCCTTCACCGGCTACCACGCCGCCGTCGAGCAGCTCGCCGCCGAGGCCGGGGCGATCACCACCGTGTCGCAGTCGGCCCCCGTCGTCGAGAAACTCGCCGTCCAGTCGGAAGGGCTGGAGGTCGTCACCGAGGTCGTCGGCTCGCTCGACATCGCCGACGCCACCGTCCGCACCTCCATCCTGGCCCGCATCGCCGAGGTGATCGCCGGGGTCAACCGCGCGCGTGCCATCCTCGACGGCCGCCGCCGCGAGCTGATGACCGTCGAGGGCCGCGCCGCCTTCGCCGCCGAGTTCGCCCTGCTCGGCCAGGCCGTCACCGGCGCGCTGGCCATGTCCGAGACCCCCGAGCGCTGCGACGAGCAGCTCGGCAAGCTCATGCTGCAGCTGGAGACCCTCGAGTCCCGCTTCGGCGAGCTCGACGACTTCTCCGCCCAGCTCGCCGACAAGCGCGACGACGTCTACGAGGCGTTCTCCGCGCGCAAGCAGACCCTGCTCGACGAGCGCACCCGCCGCACCGACCGGCTCTTCACCTCGGCCTCACGCATCCTGGCCAGCGTCTCGCGCCGCGTCTCCACGCTCGGCTCGCTCGACGACGTCAACACCTACTTCGCCACCGACCCCATGATCACCAAGCTCCGCTCGGTGTCGTCCGAGCTGCGCGAGCTGGGCGACAGCGTGCGCGCCGAAGAGCTCGACGGCCGCATCAAGGCCGCCCAGCAGGAAGCCGGCCGCGCCCTGCGCGACCGGCTCGACCTGTTCACCGACGGCGGCGAGACCCTGCGCCTCGGACGCCACCGATTCGCGGTCAACACCCAGCCCATCGACCTCACGCTCGTGCCCCACGACGGGGCGATGCACTTCTCCATCACCGGCACCGACTACCGCTCCCCCGCCCCCGCGACCTTCGCCGACACCCGCCCCTTCTGGGACCAGCTCCTCGTCTCCGAGACGCCCGCCGTCTACCGCGGCGAACACCTGGCCGCCGCCCTCCTCGCCACCGCCCGCCCCGACGACGACCTCCCCGCGCTCGTACGGCAGGCGGCGGAGTCGCGCTACGACGAGGGATACGAGCGGGGAGTGCACGACCACGACGCGGCGCTGATCCTCGACGCGCTCGTACGGCTCACGTCGGGGGCTGGGTTGTTGCGCTTCCCGTCGAGGGCTCGGGCCGCGGCGCAGCTGTATTGGGCTTATGGGGTGGACGAGGTTTCACGTAAAACAATCGCCGTGCGCGCCTCGTCGTTGGCGCGGGCTCGGGGGTTGTTCGGCGGGTCGGGCGGGGTTGAGGCATTGAGCGGGGAGTTGGGGGGTGCGATCGCCCGGTTCTTGGCGGGTGTCGGCTCGGACCACACCCGCTCGGACCGTACCCGCTCGGATCAGGGAGCACCGTTCGGCGGGCAGGCACTCACCGCTACCAGCCCCCCAGCGACGACCCCGTCACCGTCACCCAGCGGCCACCCCACGGGCTTCACCGCCACCGCCGACTCCGGCACCGCCACCCCCGACACCGGCACCACCACCGAAACCGGCACCACCGGCACCAGCACTCCCGCCGCCGGCACCACCGCCACTAGCGCCACGTCCACCACCGACACCACCACCGACACCGGCACGGGCATCGGCACGGGCATCGGCACCGGCACCGGCACCGGGTTCGCCCCCGGCAGCCGCCCCATGCAGCCGCACCCCGCCGCCCACCACCCAGCCTCGCCCACAGCCAGCGGCCACTTCCCGGCATCGTCCTCCGGCGGCCACCTCCCCACGCCTGGTGCGGGCGCGGCGATGAGCTCGGCCACCGGCGGTCCCTCACCATCCAGCTCGGCCACCGGCGGTCCCTCACCATCCAGCTCGGCCGCCACCGGTCCCTCACCATCCGGCGCGGTGGGCGCGCACGCAAGCTCCCCCATCCCCCAAGCCCCGAGCTCCACCAACGGTCACCACGGCGCGAGCTCCCACACCCCCGACGACCGAACCGTCGCCGACCTGGCCGCGGCTCTCGGGGTCGACGGGGCGACGGCGGCGCTCGCGGGCGAGTACCTCGTCGAGGAGCTGGCCGCCACCCCTGCCGGCTTCGTCACCAGCGCCGCCGCCCGGGCCCTGGTCGAGCGCTTCCACCAGGCACTCGGCCCCGACAAGGCCAAGGAGTTCCAGGCCGACCTCCATCAGCTCGCCCTGCCGTACAGGGTCCAGCTCGCCCAGGCCTGGTTGGAGGCGTTCGAGCAGGCGCCGGAGCTGCCCGAGGCGCTGGCGCTCCTGCTGTGCGACGTGCCGCGCTACGACTCCGGCGCCACCCTGACCGCCACCATCGAAGGGCTGCTCGGCACCCATCCCCGCATCTCCGAGCGCAAGCTGGAGGTCAGGCTCGACGAGATCCTGCCCAGGACCAAGGCCTTCCGCGACGAGCGGGTGCCCGCCTACCGGGCCTACCAGAAGCGCCGCAACGAGCTGGTCCAGGTCGAGAAGGACAGGCTGCGGCTCGAGGAGTACAAGCCCAAGGTCATGAGCGCCTTCGTGCGCAACCGGCTGCTCGACGAGGTCTACCTGCCGCTCATCGGCGACAACCTCGCCAAGCAGCTCGGCGCGGCCGGGGAGGGCAAGCGCACTGACCAGATGGGCCTCCTGCTGCTCATCTCACCGCCCGGCTACGGCAAGACGACGCTCATGGAGTACGTCGCCAGCCGTCTCGGCCTGCTCTTCGTCAAGGTCAACGGCCCGGCGCTCGGTCATGACGTCACCTCGCTCGACCCCGCCGAGGCGCCCAACGCCACCGCCCGCCAGGAGGTCGAGAAGATCTCCTTCGCGCTGGAGTCGGGCAACAACACGCTGCTCTACCTCGACGACATCCAGCACACCTCGCCCGAGCTGCTGCAGAAGTTCATCTCGCTGTGTGACGCCCAGCGGCGTATCGAGGGCGTGTGGAACGGCCGCACCCGCACCTACGACCTGCGGGGCAAGCGCTTCGCCGTGTGCATGGCGGGCAACCCGTACACCGAGTCGGGGCAGCGTTTCCGCATCCCCGACATGCTCTCCAACCGCGCCGACGTGTGGAACCTCGGCGACGTGCTCAGCGGCAGGGAGGAGCTGTTCGCGCTGAGCTACGTTGACAACGCCCTGACCTCCAACCCGGTGCTCGCCCCGCTGTCCACCCGCGACCGGGGCGACGTGGAGCTGCTGGTCCGGCTGGCACGCGGCGACTCGTCGGTCCGTGCCGACCAGCTCACGCACCCGTACTCCAAGGTCGAGCTGGAGCAGGTCCTCGCCGTCCTGCGCAAGCTGATCAGGGTGCAGGAGGTGGTGCTCGCCAACAACCGGGCCTACATCGCCTCGGCCGCCCAGTCCGACGATGCGCGCACCGAGCCTCCGTACAAGTTGCAAGGGTCGTACCGGAACATGAACAAGCTCGCCGAGCGCATCGTCCCCGCGATGAACGACGCCGAGCTGGAGGCGGTCATCTCCGACCACTACTTGGGTGAGGCGCAGACGTTGACGACGGACGCGGAGTCGAACCTGCTGAAGCTGGCCGAGCTGCGGGGCGTGCTGACCGCCGAGCAGGAGGCGCGATGGAGGGACGTCAAGCAGGCGTTCCTGCGCACTCGGGCGCTGGGCGGGGCGGAGGACGATCCGGTGACGCGGGCAGTGGGGGCGATCGGGCTGCTCGCCGACCGGGTGAGCGAAGTGGGTACGGCGATTCGGGGAAGCTGACCCCTTCGACCTCGGGGGCTCGCGGCGAGACGGTGGCGCCGTCACTGATCGCCGTGGCGAACGGTTCCGGCCGCCGCCGCTTCCTCACCCGCGGGCGTGACGGAGGAGGACGACGCTTCGGCCGTGCCTGCGACGGGCGGCGCCGCGCACTCTGCTGTGGTGGGGATGAGCGACGTCTCGCCCTTGCCTGCGGTGGACGGCCCTCCCCTCCAGCGTGCAGGAGGGGAGGGCACCCAGAGTGAGGCTGGTCGGTCACACGGTGCGACGGGCGACGATCTTGCCCGCGTCGAGCTCCACGTGGGTGCCGGTGAAGCGGGAACGCATGCGGCGGTCGTGGGTGACGATCACCAGCGCGCCCGGGTAGTCGACCAGGGCCTCCTCGAGCTCCTCCACCAGCGCAGGAGACAGGTGGTTGGTGGGCTCGTCGAGGAGGAGCAGGTCGACGGGGTCGGTGACGAGGCGGGCGAGCTCGATGCGGCG
Organism: Nonomuraea sp. NPDC050663; assembly: GCF_044456985.1. Classification (NCBI taxonomy): domain Bacteria; kingdom Bacillati; phylum Actinomycetota; class Actinomycetes; order Streptosporangiales; family Streptosporangiaceae; genus Nonomuraea; species Nonomuraea sp. NPDC050663. The sequence goes on along the minus strand of NZ_JBITGL010000015.1, from coordinate 96,147 downwards.
GCGCTGGCCGTACGACAGCTCGCCGACCCGGAGCCGGAGGTCGGCGGGGCGGAACAGGCCCAGCGACAGGAGGGCGTCGGCGTGCTCCTCCGGGTCACCGGGGCGGCCGGAGGCGAAGGCTTGGAGCACGGTGAGTGCCGGGTTCCAGGGGGTTTCCTCCTGTCGCAGGTAGCCGACGGTGCCGTTGACGTGGACGGTGCCGGTGTCGGGGGTGAGCTCGCCGGCGAGGACGCGCATGAGCGTGGACTTGCCGGCGCCGTTGGGGCCGGTGACGAGCAGGCGTTCGCCGTACCCGATGCGCAGGCCGCCGGGCAGGTGCAGGCGGGAGGCGACGGTGACGTCGGTCAGCTCGGCCCTCGGGGGGAAGAGCTGGGTGAGCATGGTTTCGGCGATGGAGTGCCAGGGCTGGTCGAGGGTGGAGGGGCCGTCTGGGGTGGTCAGCGCGGCGGCGAGGCCGCCGAGGGCCGGTGATGGAGTCGAGAGGGCGGCATCACGCGAACCGCCGACCGGTCGCGCGCCCGGGTCCGCGGCGTCGAGCAAGCCGCCCGCCCGCGGCGAGCCCACTGCACCGGCGAGCGGTCCGCCCGACCCCGTGCCCGTACTCGTCGTGATCGAGGCGCTGAAGCGCAGCCGCTCCGGCGGTGCCACGACCGGGTCGCCCCGGAGGGCGTCCAGGCGCGCCTGTGATTGCCGGATGCGACCCATCGCCCCGTGGGAACGCCCGCGAGCACGCCAGGCGCCGATCCCGCCCATCCCCGCCTTGGACATCTTGCGAGGAATCGCCGCCATCCTCCCCGCGTTGGCCGCGACGAGGCCGCTGTGCCGTTCGACCTCCAGCACCCACTCCTCGTGCCGCCGCGCCCAGGCGGCGCGTTCGGCCGCCTTGGCGGCGAGGTAGCCGGAGTACCCGTTGCCGTAGCGCCGCACCTTGCCGAGGTCGACCTCCAGGATCACCGAGGTGATGCGTTCCAGGAAGACCCGGTCGTGGGTGATGGCGACGACGGTGCCGCGGTGGCCGCGCAGGTGCTGCTCCAGCCAGGCCACGGCCTGGTCGTCGAGGTCGTTGGTGGGTTCGTCGAGCAGGAGCAGTTCGGGTGCGGAGGCGAGGGTCGCGGCGAGGGCGAGCCGGGAGCGTTCGCCGCCCGACAGGCTGCCCAGCGTCCGTCCGCGGTCGAGCGACGGCAGGCCGAGCCCGTGCAGGGCGGCGTCGACCTGGTTGTCGGCGTCGTACCCGCCGCGGGCCTCGAAGCGGGCGATCAGCTCGCCGTAGGCCTCAAGGGTGGATTCGTCAAGGTTCTCCTCCATCGTGTGCAGGTCGGCCTCCAGGGTGCGGAGGTCGGAGAGGGCCAGGTCGATGGCCTCCTGGACGGTGGCCTCGGCGGGCAGGTCGAGGGTCTGGGCGAGGTAGCCGATCCCTCCGGGCGCGACCACGGTCAGCTCGCCGTTGTCGGGGGTCAGGGCCCCGGCGATGAGCTTGAGCAGCGTGGACTTCCCGGATCCGTTGTCGCCGATGACCCCGATCCGCTCGCCCGGCTTGACGGTGAGCGAGACCTGGTCGAGCACGACGCGGTCGTCGTAGCGCTTGGTGATGGAAGAGAGTGCGAGTTGCGCGGTGCGCATAAATAGTCCTCCTGGTTGCGTGCACGGGCGGATGTGCGGCGGAGCGCGTGCTCGACGCCTGCGGCGCTTACAGGAAGATCTGGTAACCCATGCCTGGAACACTACCCGGCAAACCAGCAAGACGCAACGTCTCGTCTCAAGAAATTTTGGAGGTGGCCTCCACCTGAATCGCCGTCGCGCGAGTGAGGAAGTCCAGGATCAGTTCCAATTGCTCGTCCGCATAGCCCGCGTACAGCTCGGCCAGGCCGTTGACCAGGGGCGCGAAGATCTCGTCGCCGCCCGAGAGCATCTCGTCGTTGAGCTCCACGATCACCCGCCGCCGGTCACGAGGATCCCGCACCCGCCGTACGAACCACTTCGCCTCCAGCCGGTCGAGCAACCCCGTCACCGAGGCGGGAGCCAGGCCGGTGAGCTTGACGATCTCCCCCGCGGTCAGAGGCCCGCGCCGTTGCAGCAGGTCGAGCGTCTTCTCCTCGCTCGCCCCCAGCCCCATGTGCGCGGCGACTGCGGTGTGGAACATGACCGCCGCGTTGCTGTTCTCCCGTCCGGCCACGACCAGGGCATCGAGGAGATTCTTTCGGTTTTCCGAAATATCTCTGGACACGATACCTCCGCGTTTGTCATTATTTCGTTAGACCGAACGAAAGGATACCACTATGAACGCTTTGATCATCGGATGCGGCATCGCTGGCCCTGTGACTGCTATGGCACTCCAGCGGGTGGGCATCGAGTCACGCATCTTCGAGGCCTACGGCGACGACGCGGCCGGCGTCGGCTCCTTCCTCAACGTCGCCTCCAACGGCCTCGACGCCCTGCGCACCCTCGGCGCCCACCACCAGGTCATGGCAGCAGGCATCCCCACTCCCACCATGATCATGTGGAGCGGCACGGGCAAACGTCTCGGCCAGGTGCCCAACGGCATGGCCCTCGACGACGGCACCGTCAGCCACACCATCCAGCGCGCCGACCTGTTCAGGATCGTCCGCGACGAAGCCCGGTCCAGGGGCATCGAGATCTCGTACGGCAAGCGCCTGGTCACCCTCGACGACACGGGATCCGAGGTCGTCGCCCACTTCGACGACGGCACCACGGCGACGGGCGACATCCTGATCGCCGCCGACGGGGTGCACTCGCGCACCCGCCAGCTGATCGCACCGGCGCAGCCGCGCTACAGCGGGCTGTACAGCTTCGGCGGCATCGTCCCTGACGGCGGCCTGCCGGGCGAGCCCGGCGAGTATCACATGGTCTTCGGCAAGAAGGCGTTCTTCGGCTACACCGTCGCCTCCGGCGGCGACACCTGGTGGTTCGCCAACCTGCCGAGCAAGATCGTCGAACGGCAGGACTGGAAGCCCCTGCTCATCGAGGCCTTCCGCGGCGACGCGAACGACTCGTCCGGCCTGATCGCCCGCAGCCGGATCGACACGGCGGTGCCCATCTACGACCTGGCTCCCCTGCCGACCTGGCACCGGGGCCGGGTGGTGCTCACCGGCGACGCCGCCCACGCCACCTCGCCCAGCGCGGGTCAGGGCGCCTCGCTCGCCATCGAGGACGCGCTCGTGCTGGCCGACTGCCTCAAGCGGGAGGCCGACCCGTTCGCCGCCTTCGAGGCGCGCCGCCGTGACCGGGTCGAGAAGGTGGTGGCCTACTCACGGCGGATCAGCAACAACAAGGCCGCCGGGCCGGTGGGCCGGGTGGTGCGCGACTCGCTGATGCCGTTCTTCCTCAGGAAGACGGCCAGCAGCGAGTCGCTGGCCTGGCTGTACCGCCACCACGTGGAGTTCTCACAGTGACGCGAGAGCCGCTTCGACCGAGTCCCGCCCGGCGGGCAGCAGGGGCAGCCGCACGTCGGCCGTCGCGATCATCCCCTGGGCGTGCAGCACGCCCTTGAGCACGGTGGGGTTCGGCTCGGCGAACAGCGCGCCCGACAGCCGAGCCAGCCTGGCACCGAGCGCCCGCGCCCGCGCCACGTCCCCCGCACCCCAGGCGCCGGCCAGTTCGACGAAGTCGCGCGTGGCCAGATGGGCGGAGGCCAGGATGCCGCCCGCCGCACCCAGCGCGAGCAGCGGCGAGACGAACACGTCGTCGCCCGCGAGCACCGAGAAGTCCTCGGGCAGATCTCCCAGCAGCGAAACGGCCGTTGCGTCGAGGCCGGAGGCGTACTTCACCCCGGCGACCATCGGCAGCCCGCCCAGGTGGCGCAGCGTCTCGGCGCCGACGCTCTGCCCGGTCCGATAGGGAATGTGGTAGATCACCAGCGGGACCGCCGTGGCCGCGGCCAGCGCCTCGAAGTAGGCCACCACCCCGCGCTCGCCGGGCCGTACGAAAGACGGCACCGTGACCAGCGCCGCGTCGGCCCGGAGCGACCGCAGGGTCTCGGCCGTGGCGCGCGGGTCGGGGCTCCCGCCGCCGACGATCAGCGTGGCGCCGTGCTCGCGCGCGGCCCGGGCCGCCACCTCCACGACGGCGGCGCGCTCCGCCTCGGTCAGCGTGGCGATCTCACCGGTGGTGCCCAGCGCGACCAGGCCGCTGGCGCCCTGGTCGAGGACGTGGTGGGCGAGCTTGTCGAGACCGGCCAGGTCGACCGAGCCGTCGGCGGCGAAGGGGGTGATCAGCGGTACGTGGATTCCTGCAAGCATGCCTCCACCATGCGGCGGCCTCATCGTGCAGGTCCAGTTCACGTTTGTGCTGTTGAGCGTAAGCTGATCTGATGCTGGACCCTCGCAAGCTCCGCCTCCTGCGCGAACTGGCCCATCGCGGCACGATCGCCGCCGTGGCCGAGGCGCTCACGTTCACCCCGAGCGCGGTTTCGCAGCAGTTGTCCGCGCTCGAACGTGAGGCGGGCGTGCCCCTGCTGGAGCGGACCGGCCGCACGGTCACCCTGACCCCGGCCGCGCACCTGCTGGTCGAGCACGCGCAAGCCGTACTTGAGCAGCTCGAACGCGCCGAAGCGGCGCTCCGGGCGGTGACAGAGGGGCCGCGCGGGCCGCTGCGGATCGGCGCGTTCCCCACGGCCGCCCGCACCCTGCTCCCGCCCGCCCTCGCCGGGCTGCCGCCCGGCCTGGAGCCGATGGTCACCGAGATCGATCCGGCCGACGTCTCGGCGGCGCTGCGCGCGGGCGAGCTGGACGTGGCGCTGATCCATGAGTACGACTTCGTCCCGCCGATCACCGATCGCAGCGTCGAGACCCACGCCTTGTTCAGCGAGGCGGTCTTCCTGACCCAGCGCGCGAGCCTGGAGGAGGCCCGCGACGATCCGTGGATCCTCGCCAAACCCGGCACGCTCTGCCACACCATGACGATCCGGGCCTGCCAGGCGGCCGGGTTCGAGCCGCGGGCGCGCCATCATCTCGACGACTTCGACACGGTCCTGGCCTTCGCCGCCGCCGGGCAGGGCGTCGCGCTGGTGCCGGAACTGGCGGCGCGCTCACCCCACCCGGGCGTACGGCTGACGCCGCTGCCGATCAGCCGCCGCACGTTGATCGCCTTCCGGCGAGGATACGGCGGGCATCCGGCGGTCAGCGCGTTCCATCAGGTGATGGCGGGGATGACGGTGTTCCAGAGCAGCTGATCGACGGTCGCGGTGTCGTTGTTGTAGAGCCCGGCGGTCGCCGCGATGACCACCTTGCGCGCCGGGAAGACGATCAGGCGCTGCCCGCCGTTGCCGAAGCCGCCCCGCCAGCCGTCGCCGACATACCACTGCATGCCGTACGAACCGCCGTCCTCGCGCTTGATCATCGGCTCCAGGGGCACCTCCATCGCGAACCGCCCGATCGCGGCGAGCTCGCGGGGCGCGAGCCGCAGGCCCGATGCGGCCAGCACCACGCCGTCGGCTCCACGCGACCACTCCCACGACGAGATGCCGAGCGGCCGGAAGAGCCTGGCGTCCGCGTACTCCTCCAGCGGCAGGCTCGTGCCCTTCTCGATGATGCGCCCCACCAGGGCCGACGCGCCGCCGGTGTAGTGCCATCCCGTGCCGGGCTCCTGGACCAGCGGCTGCTCCAGGATGTAGCGGTAGCGGTCGGGCGCCATCTCCATGGCGATCTCGCTGTTGGCGATGCTGGTGTACGGCACGCTCTCGTCCCAGTGCAGGCCCAGGGTCATGGTGAGGGCGTGCTGGATCGTGAGGGCGTCCTTGCCTGAGATGTCGCCATATTCGGGGAACTGCTCCATCAGACTCGCGGAGGGCTCGGGCACCGCCCCCTCGGCGAGCGCCGTACCGTACAGCAGGCCGACCACGCTCTTGCTAACCGACCGGATGTCGTGCGGCGTCTCCGGGCCGAACCTCACGTGTCCGAGCGCCTCGTCGAGCCGGTAGTCCTCGCCCTCGCCGTACCTCTCGAAGATCAGCTCGTCACCCTGGAGAACGACGAGTCCGTGCAGGTCGGGGTGCCACCAATCAGCTGTCATGTTGTCTTTCTAGGGCATGACACCGTGTGAGGGTCCATCCTGACCCATACCAGTTGAGATTTGTTGGAACAAATGGCAAGAAAGCCCTGGAAATGCGGCGGAGAGTGCGCATACTGAAGGAACCCAGTCCAGGAGCGTCCTCATGCGGAAGACACCCCCACGCATGGCCACGGAGGACGAGCAGCTCGAAACGAGCCACTTCCTCCACCTCGCAGCGGTGGACTTCACCGGCATCTACGCGGTTCACCTCGCCGCCAAGGATGAACGGCTGAAAATGACCAGGCTGGCGATGAGCCTGCTGTCCGCGCCCTTCGCGGCGGCGATCGCGCTGGCCAGCACCAAGGTCGTCGACCCGGCCAGCCTGACCAGCTGGGAGACCGTGCCCTGGTACCTGTTCGCCCTGGTCGCGGCCTTCGGGGTGCTCGGCGTGCTGCCGTTCCTGCGCATGATCGAAGCCGTCGACGCGCACGCCAGGACCGCGCGGGCGCTCAACAACTTCCGCCTGCTCTACACCGGACGGCTCAAGAAGGATCTCAACTGGTCGCCCAACCTGCCGACCAACCCGCAGTTCCCAGAGACCTACGCGCCGCTCACCTGGCCCGGCATCAACGTCATGATGCTGGCCATCGCCAACTCCGCCTACCTCACCGTCGGCGTCACCGGCCTGGCCCGCCAGTCACCCAACTTGACCCTGCTGCTGATCAGCATCCTGATGGTCGCGCTGCTCCACTATTCGGTCTACTACGTGCGCTGCAACATCTCCAGGCGGAGGCGTTACCCATGATCGAACAGGCCTCCTGCGGTGAGGCGTGGTTCTGGCTGATGCGCCATGTCCAGGCGTACGGCACGCTGGCCGACGACGACCGCGGGCCCGTCCTCGAGGCTCCGGCGGTGCTCTTCTCCATCAAGCAGGTGGACCGGCGCGACCCGCTCATCGAGCGGTACGGCGACGCGGCCAAGGCTGCCCTCTACGCCAGGAAATTCACCGAGAACGAGGTCGTGGCGCCCTTCAAGTACAGCTACGGGGAACGCATCAACGGCCAGGTCCAGTGGGCGAGCGAGGTGCTGCGGGCCAAGCCGTACAGCAAGAGCGCGTGGATCTCGCTCACCCGGCCGGCCGAGCCGGCCAACGAGGTGCCCTGCCTGACCGGGGTGGCGTTCCGGATCAGGCAGGAGCGGCTGGTGATGACTGCGGCCTTCCGGTCGCAGAACGCTTACACGAGCTATCTGAACTATGTGCCGCTCGCAGACGTCCAGGCCGGGATGGCGCGGATTCTCGGCCTGGGCTGCGGCTCCATGCGGATCTTCGTGGATGTGCCCCATCTGTACCTCGCCGACCTCGGCCAGGTGTCGGGGCTGATGCGCCGCTACGTCGCCTGACCCTGGCGTGATGGTCAGGACTTGGCGGCGGCCGTGGCGGCGCTCAGGGGCGCGGCGATCTCCTCCAGCCCCTTGCGCTCGGCCTTCACCCCCAAGAACAACTCCACGATCCCGCCGAAGATCATCACGATGGCGCCGATCGTGAAGGCCAGCGCCGTGTTGCCCGGCACCCCCGTCTCCACGAGCGAAGCGAAGATCAGCGGCCCGGCGATGCCGCCCGCCGCGGTGCCGATGGCGTAGAAGAACGCGATCGCCATCGCCCGCGTCTCCATCGGGAAGATCTCGCTCACCGTCAGATAGGCCGCCGAGGCGCCCGCCGAGGCGAAGAACAGCACCACGCACCAGCACGCCGTCAGCGTCACCGCGGTCAGCACGCCCTGGTTGAACAGCCACGCCGTACCCAGCAGCAACACCCCGGACCCGATGTAGGTCGCCGAGATCATCGGCACCCGGCCGACCGTGTCGAACAGCGGCCCCAGCAGCAGCGGGCCGAGCAGGTTGCCGACACAGATGACGGCGAAGTAGTAGCCCGCGTTCGTGTCGATCTTGAAGAACGTCGACAGGATCTGCGCGTAACCGAAGGTGATCGCGTTGTAGAGGAACGCCTGGCCCAGGAAGAGCGACAGACCCAGAATCGTGCGCTTGGGGTAGAGCGCCACCATCGTGTGCGCGATGCGGACGAAGCCGATCGAGTGGCGGGTGTGGATCGTCATCTCCTGCTGCGGCTCCTCCAGCCGCTCGCCCGTCTCGCGCTCCACCTCGTCCTCGATGCCGCGCACGATGCCCTCGGCCTCGTCACCCCGGCCGTGGATGAACAACCACCTCGGGCTCTCCGGCACGTGCCGCCGCACCAGCAGGATGCCGATGCCCAGCACCACACCCAGCCCGAACGCGATGCGCCAGCCGACGTTGACGGCGAAATTGTTCAACAGCGGGACGGTCAGCAACGCGCCCGCCGCCGCGCCCAGCCAGAAGCTGCCGTTGATGATGATGTCGATGCGGCCGCGATGCCTGCTCGGGATCAGCTCGTCGATCGCGGAGTTGATCGCCGCGTATTCACCGCCGATGCCGAAACCCGTCATGAAACGGAACAGGAAGAACCACCAGGCGCTGAAGGAGAACGCCGTCATCGCGGTGGCGACCAGATAGACGAGCAAGGTGATGATGAACAGCTTCTTGCGGCCGAACTTGTCGGTCAGCCAGCCGAAGAACAACGCGCCCGTACACGCTCCCGCCACGTAGAGCGCCGCTGCCAGACCCGCGACCTGGGCTTGGGTGATCTCGACCCCACTGCCGGGCTTGGCCAGCTGGGCGGAGAGATTGCCCACGATCGTCACTTCCAGGCCGTCGAGGATCCAGACGGTTCCGAGGCCGATGACGATCATCCAATGCCAGCGCGACCAGGGGAGGCGGTCAAGGCGGGCCGGGACTTTGGTGGAGACAGTACCCGTCGTCATAAGCGTGACGCGCTACCCATAACACCGCAAGAGATGCTCAACCTCGCTGCAATCCTCACTCGCTAGATTGCGGGGAATGAGAGCCCGCATCAGCGTGATCGCCAGCTACCTTCCGGCCAGGACGCTCACCAGCGACGAGGTGGAGCAGTCGGTGTCGGGGTACCGGCCTCCGCGCGGGATCGTCGAGCGCATGACGGGCATCCGCCGACGGCACGTGGCCGCGCCGGGACAACAGGCATCGGACCTGGCGGCGGAGGCGGCCCTCCGCATCCTCGCCCCGCTCGCGGAGCGTGGCGGCCCGCGAGGGTCCGCGGTACGGCTCGGCACATCGGACGGACGGCTGGGCTCGCCGGATGGACGGCTGGGCTCGGACGCGCCTGGTGGGAGACTTGGCTCGAATGCGCCCGGCGTAGGGCTGGGCTCGGCGGCGCCCGACGTAAGGCTGGGCTCGGGAGCGCCCGAGGCGAGGCACGGCGTGCAGACCCCGGGCGTAAGGCCGGGCCCGCAGACGCTCGGCGGACGGCCTGACTCGCAGACGGCAGGCGTGCGGCTTGGCACGCAGGGGCCTGGCGTGGAGGCGCCTGGCGTGCAAGGGCCTGGCGTACAGGGGCGTGGCGTGCAGAGGCGTGGCGTGCAGGGGCCGGGCGTGCAGGGGCGTGGAGAGGGAGGCGCGGGTCAGAGCGGGCAGCCGGAGGTGCGGTGGGCTGATGGGGTGGTGCGGCCGGTGGAGCGCGGGGACATCGACCTGCTGATCTTCGCCTCCGCCTCCCAAGACATGGTCGAGCCCGCCACCGCCCACATCGTCGCCGCCAAGCTCGCCCTCACCTGTCCCGTCTTCGACGTGAAGAACGCGTGCAACAGCCTCCTCAACGGCATCCAGATCGCCGAAGCGCTCATCCTCACGGGCGCGCACCGGCGGGTGCTCGTCTGCACGGGTGAGACGCCGTCGCGCGCCATTCGCTGGCAGGTGCGCGACCGCGCGCAGTTCGTCGACTCGTTCGCCGGATACACGCTCTCGGACTCGGGAGCCGCAGTCCTGGTCGAGGCGGATGCCGACCGGGGCATCTTCTACCGCGGCTTCTCGGCCGACTCCACCGCCTGGGCCATCGGCACTCTGCCGGGCGGTGGGTCGGCGCATCCGCGCGATCCCGACTACTCCTACTTCCGCGGTGACGGCCGGCGGCTGAAGGAGGCGTTCGAGCTCGTCGGGCCCGACCTCTTCCTGGACGCGTTGAAGCGCACCGGGATGCACTGGGACGACTTCGCCATGGTCGCCGTGCACCAGGTGGCGCTGCCGTACCTGGACTTCCTGGCCCGGTCGCTGGACATCCCCGAGGACAAGCTGGTGGTGACGCTGCCCGAGCACGGTAACTGCGCATCGGCCACCCTCCCCCTGCAGCTGTCGCTCGGCCCGTGGCAGGCGGGTGACCGGGTCGCCTTACTGGGGCTGGGCGGCGGGATCAGCCTGGGTGTGATGCTGGCGGAGATGTGACCAGGTTCCTGGATCACGAGGCACGGCTCTATCTGGCGGCGCATCCCTTCGCCTATCCGTTGCTGCGGCTGCTCGCGCGGCTGGGGCCGGTGGTGAGGGTGCCGAGGCTGGGCGTGGTGGTCAACGACGCGGCGGTGGCTCGGCGGGTGCTGATGGATCCTGCCTTCCGCAAGGACGGGCCCGGCTCGCCCGGCGACCTGTGGACGCCGGTGCTGGGACCGTCGGTGCTGCTCAACATGGAGGGCGAGGCGCATGCCGCGCTCCGGGCGAAGCTTGCGCCGTTGTTCGTGCCCGCGACGGTGCGGGCGCTGGTGGCCGACGTGCTCGCGAGACCGCTCGACGAGCTCGAGGCCCGGCTGGCGCGGGGCGAGACAGTCGACCTGGTGGACACGATGCGGCTGATGGCCGGGGCGGTGATCTGCAGGGTCATCGGGCTCGGCGAGGTGTCGGAGGAGCGTGCGCGGGAGCTGTTCGCCGATGGGGAGCGGGTGGTCTCGATGGTGTCGCTGCGCACCCGCAGCCTGTCGGGGCGGCAGGTGAAGGTGGCCAGGGAGGTGCTTGACCGGATCGGCGACATCGCCTCGGCTGCCTATCGTGACGGGGATCCGGGCACGGTGATGGGGCGGATGAGCGAGCTGGGGTTGTCGGAGGCGGAGGCTCGGGGGGCGGCGGGGGCGTTCTTTCTCACGGGGACGGAGACGGTGGCGACGTTCGTGCCGCGGTTGGTGGCGTTGCTGCACGATCACGGGTTCTTGGGGTCTGGTGGCGGGCGCGCCGAAGGGGCTGCGGGCGAGCGCGACGACAGGCGGGGGGATGGGTGCCTTGAAGAGCATGGCGGCGGTAGCGAGCCAGGTGTCGTTCTCGACCGTGACCATGGTCACGGCCTCGCCGTCGACCTTGGTCGGGCGATCGAGGAGGCCATGAGGATCACCACCCCCACCCCCGTCATGCTCCGTTCGGTGTCTCGCGCGGCGCGGGTCGGGGACGTGGGTGTGCGCCCCGGCGACCGGGTGATGATCGTGACGCACAACTGCGCTCGTGCCGCCGGGGGCTTCGACCCGACGCGTAGGCATCCGCCCGAGCTGAGGCGGCTGTGGTTCGGCGCGGGGGCGCATTTCTGCATCGGCTATCCGCTGGCTGTGGAGGAGATCAAGGCCGTGGCCTCCGTGGTGCTCCGGACGGAGGTCACGGTGGTGCGCCGGAGGGCGGCGCGCGGGGTGCTGCTGCCGACCTATGCCGAGCTGCTCGTGCGAAGGGTCGAACCCCGTGACGCCCGCTGACCGAGGAGCGAGGCGGGGCGCGGGCCAGGTAGCGAGGCGGGGCGCGGGGCAGGGCGCGAGGCAGGGCGCGAGGCAGGGCGCGAGGCAGGGCGCGAGGCAGGGCGAGGCGCAGGGCGCGGGGCGAGAAGACGGCCCACGAGTCGAGCCAGGAGGCGGGCCGCGCGTCGGGCCACGAGTCGGCTCGCAAGGCGGGCCAGGAGCTGGGATGGGAGCTGACCCGAGAGACGACCTGTGAGACGACCTAAGAGACGACCGACGTGCTGACCAAGCAGGAGGAGCCCCATGAGACTGGCCGTCACCGGAGCCTCCGGCTTCGTGGGTGGCGCTGTGGTCAGGGCCGCGGTGGCGAAGGGCTGGCAGGTGCATGCCTTCGGCCGCCGCCGCCGGGCCGACGGCCTGCCGCCAGGCGTGCCGTACCGGTCGTGGGATCTCACCAGGGGCGCGCCCCCAGCCCTCGACGTGGACGCCGTGGTCCATTGCGCCGGCAGCGTCACCGACTGGGGACCGCCCGCGGAGATCTGGCGCGCCAACCTCCTGGGCACCGAGGCGGCCGTCAGCGCCTTCCCCGACGCGGTCTTCGTGCACGTCAGCACGGCGAGCGTCTATGACCCGTTCCGCCCCACGGTGATGGCGAAGGAGGAACAGGCGCCGGTAGCGAGATATGTGAACGCCTATGGCGCGTCGAAGGCGGCCGCGGAGCGGGCGGTGATGGGCCGGGCGGTCATCCTCAGGCCTCACGCGATCTACGGCCACGGGGACACCACGCTCCTCCCGAGGGTGTTGCGGGCGGTCAGGGGCCGCCATCTTCTCGCGGTCGGGACGGGTGCTCAGCGGGTGAGCCTCACGTCTGTGGATAACCTCGCGCAAGCCTGCCTGCTGGCCGTGGACAGCCGCCCGGGGGTGTACAACGTGACCGACGCGGAGCCGCTCACCCTTGATGAGGCGCTGCGTGCGATCCTTCGTCACCGGTCCGTCAGGGCCACCCCGCGCTACATCCCGGAGAAGCCCGCCCTGGCGCTGGCCACCCTCAGCGAGGTGTTGTCGAAGCGCCCGACCTTGACCCGGTATGCCGTGGGCCACCTGGCCGTCGAGCGCACACTGGACATCACGGCGGCGAGGAGGCATCTGGGCTATGACCCGTCGCCCACCTCGTTCGAGGGCGCCTCCGCCTGGTGATCCTCGCGGGGTCGCCGGGCCTCGACGAGCCACGTGGCGAACCATGGCCCGCCGTACCAGTAGCGCCACCCGAGGTCGCGCCGCCGCACGTCGGTCACGCCGAGCCCGCGCAGCACGTTTTCGTACTCCAGCGCATGCCGCACGTCCGCCAGCAACAATCGCCCGCCGGGCCTGACCACCCGCAGCGCCTCCCCCACGGCCTCGGCCCGGTCGCCGGCGGTGGCCAGGTCCTTGAAGGCCAGCCCTGACACCGCGACGTCGAAGCGGCGATCGTCGAACGGCAGCGCCCGCAGGTCGCCGGTGACCACTTCGACCAGGTCGTCGACCCCTTCGAGGGCGGCGTTGCGCGCGGCCGCGTGGACGGCGCCGGGCGCGTGGTCCACGCCGACGGCCCGCCCTGACTCCAGCCGCCGCGCCGCCGACATCAGGACGGCGCCGCGCCCGCATCCCAGGTCGAGCACCTGCTCGGCCCCGCCGAGCTCCAGCACCCGGGACCAGACCGCGAACTTGCCGCGCCGCTCGGTGTACGCATAGCTGAAAGCACTCATAGCCGTGTAAAGCGCACCCACGACGAACGCCACCCCTGCCGCGATGATGTCGGCACGGAAGGAGAGCACGGCCAGCCCTGCCAGCAGCAGCGCTCCCACGATCAGCCCGAAGAAGGGCACCGGCGCGTCGAATCCGTATCGTCCCCGCATACCCACATCAAGTCCTGGACAGGTCTTGCGCTGAATTGACGTGACCCAATCTGCACGTTGGCCCACCCATCCGACTTCCGTTACTAACCTGTGATAGATCTGCTGGTAACGGGGGTTGAACAGGCATGAAACAGTTTGGCCTCGGCCGGAGCGTGGCGCTGACGCTCGCATCGGCCGTGTTGTGGGGCGTGGCCCATCTGGTCGTGGGTCTGCGGCGAACGGGCCTGGCCCTCATGGGCGCGTACGCGATCGTCCTGGCCACGGTGCTCATCGCCGTGTTCGGCTTCGGCGACCGTCTGCTTCCGCTTGCCGTACAGCCAGGGTGGCTCACCGCGATGACCGTCGGCCTAGCCGTGGTGGCGATCACCTGGTCAGCAGTCATCATCTGGTCCTTCATCCTCGTCCGGCCCACTTCCCCTACCCCGGTCGGCCAGATGTTGACCATCGGACTGGCGGCCTCGCTCTGCGCACTGATCATCGCGCCCAGCGCCTACGCCGCGCGCCTGGCCTACCTCTCGCACGACGTGGTGACGACGCTCTTCTCGCCGTCGGCGAGCGCGCCGGTGCTGGCCGAGGACCCCTGGAACGGCGCGAAGCGGGTCAACATCCTGCTCATCGGCGCCGACGCCGCGCCGAACCGGCCGGGCGTGCGCACCGACAGCATGACCGTGGCCAGCGTCGACACCGCCACCGGCGCGGCGACCCTGTTCGGCCTGCCGCGCAACCTGGAGAACGTCCCGCTGCCCGCCGGCCCGGCCCGCGAACGTTTCCCGAGCGGCTTCTCCGGTGAGGGCGACTACACGCCGAACCTGCTCAACGAGGTCTTCCAGTACGCCGAGGACTACCCGGAGATGGTGCCGGGCGTGCACAAGGGCAAGCGGGGCCCGACCCTGCTGAAGTCGACCGTCAGCGGCATCCTCGGCATCCCGGTCGAGTACTACGCGATGGTCGACATGAAGGGCTTCGCCGAGATCATCGACGCGATGGGCGGCGTGAGGGTCACCATCAAGGAGCCGATCACCTTCGGCAAGTACAACGAGGGCTACCTGGCCGCCGGCACCCGCAAGCTGTCGGGCCAGGAGGCCCTCTGGTACGGCAGGAGCCGGACGAACAGCGACGACTACGTGCGCATGGGCCGCCAGAAGTGCCTGCTCAACGCGGTGGCCAAGCAGGCCGACCCGATCACCGTGCTCAACAGCTTCGAGAAGCTCGCCGGCGCCGCCAAGCGGGCCATCTCGACGGACGTGCCGCAGAGCCTGCTGCCCGCCCTGATCGACCTGTCGATGAAGGTCAAGGGCACCCAGATCAAGAGCCTGCAGTTCGTGCCGCCGCTGATCAGCACCGTCTATCCGGACTGGGCGCTGATCAAGCAGCGGGTCAGGGTCGCCCTGGCCGAGAAGCCCGCCACGAAGACGGCGACCACCCGGCAGACCTCCTCGACGCACGGCACCTCACCCGACAAGCCGGTGTCGCTCGACAGCACCTGCGGCTAGCCCTGGCCGGCCAGTCACGCGTGCAGCGCCCACACGGTGGATAGGCCCTGCACGCGTTAACTCTCCCCAATTCCTACTTGACGTAAAGGAAATATAGGTCTTGGATGTGCACATAGCCGACTTATTAAGTAGGAATTAGGGAGTAGCCATGAAGATCCGCACCGTGGTCGCCGCGCTGGCACTGATGACCGCGGCAGCCTGCGGAAGCGCCACGGAGAGCCCTGGGGGCACCACCGGCAGCACCGCCAAGGAGGTGCGCCTCGGCTACTTCCCGAACATCACGCACTCCACCGCCCTGGTCGGCACCGAGAAGGGCCTGTACGCCAAGCACCTGGGCGTCCCGGTCAAGACCAGCACCTTCAACGCCGGCCCCGCCGCCATCGAGGCGATTTTCTCGGGCGCCATCGACGCGACGTACATCGGCCCGAACCCGGCCATCAACGCCTGGGCCAAGTCCAAGGGCGAGGCCATCAAGATCGTCGCCGGCTCGGCCTCCGGCGGCGTCTACCTGGTCACCAAGCCCGAGATCAACGGCGTCGCCGACCTCAAGGGCAAGAAGATCGCCACCCCCCAGCTCGGCAACACCCAGGACGTGGCGCTGCGCTACTGGCTCAAGCAGAACGGCCTGAACACCGACACCAAGGGCGGCGGCGACGTGCACATCGTCCCGCAGGAGAACGCCCAGACCCTGCAGACCTTCGCCACCGGCGACATCGACGGCGCCTGGGTGCCCGAGCCCTTCGCCAGCCGCCTGGTCCTGGAGAGCAAGGGCAAGATCCTGCTCGACGAGCGTGAGCTCTGGCCCGGCAAGCAGTTCGTGATCACCCACCTGATCGTGCGCCAGGCCTGGGCCAAGGAGAACCCCGACCTGCTCAAGAAGCTCATCGAGGCGCACGTCGAGGCGACCACGTTCATCAACGACGACCCGGCCGCCGCCGCGACCACCGTCAACGCCGCGATCGAGAAGCTGACCCAGAAGCCGCTGAAGCAGGAAGTGCTCGACAGCGCGTTCAAGAACATCACCTTCACCAACGACCCGATCGCCTCCTCCCTGACCGGCAGCGCCGAGCACGCCATCGAGGTCGGGCTGCTGGAGCCGGTCGACCTGAACGGCATCTACGACCTGAAGATCCTCAACGAGGTCCTGGCGGCCCAGGGCCAGCAGTCGATCAAGGACAAGTGACGATGACCGCTCCTCTCACGGAGCACGCCGACAGCCGGACCGACGCCTACGCGGTCCGGCTGGAGGCCGTCTCCAAGATGTACGGCAAGGACCTGCTCGCACTCGACCGCGTCTCGCTGGCCGTACGGCCCGGCGAGTTCGTCTGCCTGCTCGGCGCCTCGGGCTGCGGCAAGAGCACCCTGCTCAACCTGGTCGCCGGCCTCGACGACGTCTCGGGCGGCGAGATCAGCTCCGGGTCGAAGATCTCGATGATGTTCCAGGAACCCGCCCTGTTCCCCTGGCTCACCGTCACCGCCAACGTCGAGATGGCCATGCGCGCCGAGAAGGTCGGCAAGGACGAGCGCCGGGCCCGTGCCCAGGAGCTGCTCGACCTGGTCCACCTGGGAGCGTTCGGCAAGAAGCGCCCGCACGAGCTGTCGGGCGGCATGCGCCAGCGTGTCGCGCTGGCCAGGGCGCTGGCCCAGGAGGCCGACGTGCTGCTCATGGACGAGCCGTTCGGCGCGCTCGACGCGATGACGCGCGACATCCTCCACGACGAGCTGGAGCGCATCTGGCGCGAGCGCCGGCCGGCCGTGCTGTTCGTCACCCACAACGTCCGCGAGGCCGTACGGCTCGGCGACCGCGTCGTGCTGCTGAGCAGCCGCCCCGGCCGGGTGGTCGAGGACTTCCCGATCGAGCTGCCGCGTCCGCGACGCACCGACTCCGCCGAGGTCGCCACCCTCGCCGCCACGATCACCGACCGGCTCCGCGAGGAGGTGGGCCGCCATGGCCGTTGACCGCCTGCCCCCCGCCGACACCCACGAGCGGCAGCTCACCGGGCTCGACGCGCTCGAACTGCTCCCCGCCAAGCGCACCTCGTTCGGGCTGAGGGTCTGGCGGCACGCCTGGCCCATGCTCACCGCCGTCGTGATCGTCCTGGCGATCTGGCAGGCCGTGGTGATGGCCGGGTTCTGGCCGGAGTACGTGTTCGCCGGGCCGATCACGACCTTCGGCGACCTGGCGAACAAGGTCACCGACCCCGAGTTCTACCAGGCCCTGGCCACCACGATGCGCAGGGCCGTCGTCGGCTTCGCGCTGGCGGTGCTCATCGGGCTGGTCATCGGGGCCGCGGTCTCCCGCGTCCGCATCCTGCGCGCCGCCTTCGGCTCGCTGATCACCGGCTTGCAGACCATGCCGTCGATCGCCTGGTTCCCCTTCGCGATCCTGCTGTTCGGGCTGACCGAGTCGGCCATCCAGTTCGTGGTCGTCCTGGGCGCCGCGCCCTCGATCGCCAACGGCCTGATCGCCGGCGTCGACTACACTCCGCCGTTGCTCCTGCGGGCGGGCAAGGTGCTGGGTTTCGGCAGGCTGCAGATGTACCGGCACGTCATCCTGCCCGCCTCGCTGCCGTCGTTCCTGGCCGGGCTCAAGCAGGGCTGGGCGTTCGCCTGGCGCTCGCTGATGGCCGGAGAGCTGATGGTGATCATCGCCTACCAGGCCTCGCTGGGCGAGCAGCTGGCCATCTCACGCGAGCTGTCGGATTCGCCGGGCCTGATCGGCACGATGATCGTCATCCTGGTCATCGGCATCGTGATCGACATGCTCTTCGAGGCGGCCAACACCGCCCTTCGCCGCCGCTGGGGTCTTCGCCAGGAACAATGAGGATCTCTGCGAGAACTCAGTACGCGTTGCGGGCGGTCACCGAGCTGGCCGCCGCACCGCCTGGTCCGGTGCCCGCCGAGAAGATCGCCGTGGCCCAGCAGATCCCGCGGCGATTTCTCGACAACATCCTGCTCCAGCTCCGCAAGGCCGGCATCGTGCACAGCCTGCGCGGCCCCGACGGCGGCTACTGGCTGGCCCGCCCCGCCTCGGAGATCACCCTGGCCGACGTCATCGACCTGGTCGAAGGACGCCCGGAGTATCAGGGCGACTATCCCGGCGTCGCCCAGCCGCTGGCCGACGTGTGGAGCGCGCTGCGCGAGCACGAGACCAAGCTGCTCACCGAGGTGACGTTCGCTCAGATCGTCTCGTCGAGGTTCTCCGCGTAGTAGGCGGCGGCCCGCTCGTAGCCGCCGAGCTGCTTGTTGTCGACCAGCACCCGCAGCAGCTCCGCCACGGCCTCACGCGACCGGTCGAGGTTGTACAACGCCATCGCGCGGAAGGCCCGCATCGCGGGATCGCCGGGGAACTCCTCCAGTCCCTTGTCGAAGGCCTTCACGGCGTCCTCGAAACGGCCGATCACCCGCAACGTGCTGCCATAGCCGGTCCACGTGCCCTGCCGGTCCGACGCGCCCAGTTCCAGGGTCTTCTCGTAGTACGGCACGGCGTCGTGCTCCAGCCCGAGGCCGTCGTGCGTGTAGGCGATCTCCCGGTTCAGCTCGGGATCGTCGGGATTGTCGGCGACCTGGGCAAGCAACTTTTCCAGTTTGATTCTCAGCTCTTCATCACTCATGGCTGGACCCTATGCCATCATCGATGGAAACGGTTTTCATTCCATTGAGGGAGTCCCAGGTGAGAGTCGCCTTCGTCGGCAAGGGCGGGAGCGGGAAGACCACGATCTCCGCCCTGTTCGCCCGTTACGCAGCGAGCCAGGGCGCGCCGGTCGTCGCGATCGACGCCGACATCAACCAGCACCTCGCCCTCGTCCTCGGCCTGGACGAGCAGCCCGAGCCGCTGGGCGCCCACCTGGAGGAGATCAAGGAGCTCCTGCGCGGCTCCAACCCGCTGATCCCCTCGGCCGCCGCGATGACCAAGACGACCCCGCCGGGACGCGGCTCCCGGCTGCTCCCCCTCGACGCCCTGCCGTACACCGTCGCCACCCCGCACGGCCTGCGCCTCATGGCCACCGGGCCGTTCGCCGAGGAGGACCTCGGGGTCGCCTGCTACCACTCCAAGGTCGGCGCCGCCGAGCTGCTGCTCAACCACCTCGTCGACGAGCAGGGCGAGTACGTCGTGGTCGACATGACCGCCGGGGCCGACTCCTTCGCCTCGGGGCTGTTCACCCGCTTCGACCTGACCGTCCTGGTCGCCGAGCCCACCCGCCAGGGCGTCAGCGTCTTCCAGCAATACCGCGACTACGCCTCCGCCTACGACGTCAGCCTCGCCGTCGTCGGCAACAAGATCCACTCACCGGACGACGTCGACTTCCTGCGCGCCCACGTCGGCGACTCGCTGCTGACCTGGTTCGAGCACTCCTCGGCCGTCCGCGCGCTGGAGCAGGGCCGCCCCTTCGACCTGATCGATCTCGAACCGGCCAACACCGAAGCGCTCTCCCGCGTGCTCAAGCAGGTCGACGCCCAGGAGAAGAACTGGGAGAGGTACGGCAGGCAGACCGCACAGTTCCACGAGCGCAACGCGGAGGCCTGGGGAAACTCGCGGGCCGGCACCGATCTTTCCCTGCAGATAGACCCCGGCTTCGTCTATGGACGGCTCGGCTAGCCCGTTTTAGCGTCGAAAACGACCATCGAACAGAGGAGACAGCATGTCGCTGACCGTTCCCAACGATCTGCTCGACCAAGCGCGCGCCGGAGACGTGGACGACGCGGCCTTCGTGGCCTGCGTCCGCGACTCCCTGCCGTACGCCTGGTCGGTGATCAGCGGCCTGGTCCAGCAGCGCTCGGAGACCGGCGCCGAGTTCGCCGACAACCTCGTCGCCCCGCCTTCCGAGGAGGCTCGCGGCCAGTTGCTGCGGTGCCTGGCCAGCGACTCCATGCGCGGGGCGCTCGAACGGCACTTCGATGTAAGGCTGGCGTTCCAGAACTGCCACCGGGTCGCGGTCTTCTCCCCTGGCGCGGTCGACGCGCTCCGGGAGTTCACCAGCCCCCGCGCCCAGATCCTCAACCAGAAGCCCGAGCTCGTCGACTGCTGACCACCGGCGCGCCGGCGCCCTCTGCCCGTCAGCAGAGGGCGCCGGCGTCGGCCGTCCTGCAGACCTTGGTGCGCTTCTTGAAGCCGACGGACCAGTTCCTGCCGTGCTTGCCCGCTCCCGCCTGGACGTAGGCGTCGCGACGCGGGTTGTACCTGTAGGCGACGGAGCAGCCCTTGCCCCTGCCGTCCTCGCAGTTCAGCCGGGCGCCGTCGCTGATGACGACGTTGCGGATGACGCGGTTGCCCGAGCTCTGCCTGTGCACGCGCACGGAGAAGGTGACCTTGTGGGTGTGGCCGGGCTCGACGACGCCGTCCCAGCTCAGCTTGGCCGCGGCGTAGGTGACCCTGCCGGAGTCGGCCTTCGCGTCGCCGAGGTAGGTCGCGTCGTCGACCACGTCGGACAGGTCGTCGACGTACTCCGCGTCCTCTTCCGGAGCGGTGCCCTTGTTGGTGACGGTCACGGTATAGGTGATCACGCCGCCCGGCCTGACGACCTTGGGGCTGGCCGACTTCTTGATCTGGATATCGGGCCTGCCCTTGTCGACCCATTTCGAGGCGATCCAGAGCTGGGCGACCGGGATGCCCTGCTTGACGGAGAACGTCAGCGTGAGCTTGACGATCGGGACGGTCGGCATGAACCAGCCCGCGGCGCCCTGCGTGTCGGGGCCGTTGCCTTGGAGCGTGCCTGTGGCGCCGTCCCAGGTGGGCCTGTCGGTGGAGGACCCGGAGGTGCACGCCGACGGTCTCGGACCGGCCGAGCAGTAGTTGAAGGCGCCCTTCCAGCCGAGCTGCGCGGCGGTCAGCTTGGTGCCGTCCTTGGCGAAGGCCTCGACCATGACGCTGTCGGCGTCGACGTCGCCGAGCGTGAAGCCCCATCGGCCGGCGGGGGTCGGGGCGTCGAACTCGACCTCCGTCGTCGACGGCTGCGTGCCCCTGGCCCCGAAGTACAGGTAGTTCTCGCCCCTGGAGCTGCCGAATTCCTTGCCGAACGGGGTGTTGTCGTTCAGGAAGGTCGAGGCCCCGGAGGGCGCCCTGACGGTGCTGGCGTCGCTGGTCCAGGTGCCCGCCGGGAAGCCGACGCCGGGCACTTCGACCGTGCCGGACTTACCGTCAGGCGTCCACTGCGCGTAGGCCGCGTCCTCGCCGGCCGCCATGACGGCCTGGGGCGGGACGAGACAAGCCAGAGCCACCACGCTGATGATCCGGATTCTCCACACAATATGGATCTTGCTCAGCATGCGCGCAAATCGCCCCGACACGCGCCGCCGCATGAAGCAAAGATCAACAGACTTTGACCAGGGGAAGGACCTCTTCCCCTAGACGCCTGACGGTCCCGACCGGGTCGCCCGTGCCCTCGACCATCAGCAGCAGGTGCCGCAGCCCCGTCACCTCGGTCGTGCGCCGCATCACCGCCGCGCAGTGCTCGGCCGAGCCCACCGGGTGCACGCGGGTGAGGAAGTCGACGTACCCCTCCACGTCGCGCGGCGAGCGCGGCCGCGCGTCGACGGGCACGTATCCGGCCAGTCCCGGAGTCAGCCAGGCGGGCATGCGCGCCTTCATCTCGGCCACCGCCTCGGCCGTGGTGTCGGCGACGTGGGCCGCCACCGCGGCCACGTGCCCGTCACCGCCGTGGGCGCGGATGAGCTCCAGCTTGCCCTCGTCGTCGATGTGCATCCCCAGCAACATCGGCAGCCCGCGCGAGGCGGCCAGGCGCACCGTGCCGAGCGAGGTGCAGGCCACCACGGGACGCAGCCGCGCGTGGGGCACCAGCGAGACCTCGCGGAAGGAGAAGAACTCGCCTTCGGCCGACACCTTCGACCGGTCGAGGCAGGCGCACAGCAGGTCGAGCGACTCCGCGAAGCCGTACTCGAAACGGGGCAGGCCGGTGCCGAAGACCTCCAGGTCCACCCACGGACCCCCGCGCCCGACGCCGAGCGTGAAGCGGCCGCCCGACAGGTGGTGGAGCATGGCCGCCTGCTCGGCCAGGGCCACGGGATGCGTGGTCGAGAGCACCGAGACCGCGGTGCCCAGGCCGATGCGCCGGGTACGGCCGGCGGCCACGGCGGCCATCGTCATGGGCGAGGGGCAGACGCCGTAGGACATGAAGTGGTGCTCGGCGATCCAGACGTCGTCGAATCCGGCCTCCTCGGCCGCGACGATCGTGTCGAGCGCGGTCTGGAGCGTCTGCTCGGGCGGGACGCCTGGGAACCCCGCGGCGACGAGGAAGATCCCTAACCGAAGAGCGATAGCTGCCCCTCTCCCACCAGCGGGTCGCGGTGCTTCTTCAGGTGCTTCCACTGCGGCAGGTCGTCCATGTAGCTCCACGACAGCCGGTGGTGCGCCGTCGGCCCCGACTCCGCGAGCGCGGCCTGGTGCACCGGCGAGGGGTAGCCGGCGTTCTCGTCGAAGCCGAATCCGGGGCAGTCGAGCGAGGCCATGTAGGTGTCGCGCCTGACCTTGGCCAGCACCGAGGCGGCGGCCACCGAGACGGAGGCGGAGTCGCCGCGCACCTCGAGCCGCACCGGCCAGGGCGAGCCGATGTAGTCGTGCGCCCCGTCGAGGATCACGAAGTCGGGCCGGACGGGTAGCGCGCGGAGCGCCCGGTGGGCGGCACGCCGCAGCGCCTCCGTCATGCCCAGCGTGTCGATCTCCTCGTGGGAGGCCTCGCCGTAGCCGACTCCGGCGGCCCACGAGGTCACGGTCTCGAAGAGCGCGTCGCGCCGCCCAGGGGACAGCTGCTTGGAGTCGGTCAGCCCGGCGGGCGGCTCGGACAGGTCGGTGACGACGGCGCACACCAGCACAGGACCGGCCCAGGCGCCGCGCCCGACCTCGTCGACCCCGGCCACCAGGGCGCCGGGACGTGAGGAGATCAGCAGTTCCTCGATCGCGTAGGACGGCACGGCCCTCAGGCTAGCCGTACCGGCTCCAGGTCCGCCGCGAGATAGCGGGCCGCCACGTGGATGGCCCGCAGGGTGACCGAGACCGAGGGCCGGTGGATGGACGAGCCGCGGGCCACGGCGTGCACGTCGCGCCCGACCGGGTTGCCGGGGAACTCGCGGACGGCGATGCCGCGCACCCCCGCCGCCAGCGCGAGGGCGGGCACGGCCGCGATGCCGATGCCCTTGGCGACCAGCGACAGGATCGTGCCGAGTCCCTCGAACTCCCACGGCGTGGGGCGGGTGCCGCCCACGTCGACGAGGAGCCGGTCGACGGCCAGGCGCGAGGGCTCGCCGTCAGGGGTGGCCATCCAGGGCTCGTCGCGCAGCTCGCGCAGGTCGAGCGGGACCTCGGGGTCGGCCAGGCGGTGCTTGCGCGGAACCACCAGGACGAGCGGGTCGTGGAGCAGAGGGAAGACCCGCAGGCCCGCCGAGTCCTGCGTCCTGCCGTACCAGTCGTCGATGAGCGCGATGTCGACCTCGCCCGACTGCACTTCCCGCATTCCGCGCCCTGACCTGGACTGTCCCAGGCGCAACGTCAGCTCGGTGTAGCGCCGGAGCGAACGGGCCAGAGCCGGGGCGAATGCGACGGCCGCTGTGGGGAATGCGGTCAGGACGACACGACCGGAAGGAGTGGCCGTATGTGCCGAGAGATCGGACTCGGCCTCCTCGACCATCGACAGGATGCGCTCGGCGTGCTCGACCAGCCTGCGTCCGGCATCGGTCAACTCGGCGCTTCGAGCCGTCCTGTCGAGCAGGACGGCGCCCGCCTCCCGCTCCAGGGCGGCGAGCTGTTGTGAGACGGCGGACGGGCTGTAACCCAAGCTCGCGGCCGTCGCGGCGATGCTGCCGCGACGGGCGAACTCTCGTATCAAGGCCAAACGGCGCAAATCAAGCATCGGACTTCCTTATGCCTACCCACCAAAAGCCTCGCTTGTGCTGATGCCTTCATCCAACCATCTTGGGAACGTGACAAACATGACCGTTACCCTCTCCGCCACGCTGGCGACGAACGAGGACATCGAACGAAGACGACGCGCCGGGGAACGAGTGCTGCACCTGGCCTTCGGCGAGGCTGGTCTGCCCGTCCACCCGGCGCTGCGCGACAGGCTCATCGACGCGTCGGGACGCAACGGCTACGGCCCCGTCGCGGGAGCGGCCGGTCTGCGCGAAGCGGCGGCGGGCTACTGGAACCGGCGTGGCCTGGCCACCGACCCGGAGCAGGTCATCGCGGGCCCGGGGAGCAAGTCGCTGCTGTACGGCTTGCTGCTGGTGCTGGGCGGCGACATCGTGCTCCCCAAGCCGAGCTGGGTGAGCTACGCGGCGCAGGCCGACCTGGTCGGCTCCCGCGCGATCCTGATCCCCGCCACCGAAGGCGGCGTGCCCGACCCGGACCTCCTGGCGCAGGCCGGTCCCAACGTCAAGGCCGTCCTGGTGACGCTCCCGGACAACCCCACCGGGCGCCTGGCGACCCCCGAGACCATTCGCAGGCTCGTCGAGGTCGCCCGCGCCAAGGATCTGCTGATCATCTCCGACGAGATCTACCGCGACCTGGTGCACGACCCCGCCCTGCCGTACCTCTCCCCCGCCGATCTCGCGCCCGAGCGCACGATCGTGACCACGGGTCTGAGCAAGAGCCTGGCGCTGGGCGGCTGGCGCATCGGTGTCGCGCGACTGCCCGACGGCGCCCACGAGATGCGCAGGCAGTTGCTGGCCGTGGCCAGCGAGATCTGGTCCGCGCCCGCCGCCCCGGTGCAGGAGGCGGCGGCGTACGGCTTCGCGGAGCCCCCGGAGATCGTCGAGCACATCGAACTGAGCAGGCGGTTGCACGGCAAGGTTTCCAACGCCGTTTACGAAAGGTTCATCGCGGCCGGAGTGCCCGTGGCCAGGCCTCACGGCGGTTTCTACCTCTATCCGGACTTCGGCGTCAGCAACATCACCAAGATCCTTCTCGAAGATCACGGAATCGGCGTTCTGCCTGGTCAGGCATTCGGGGACGACCCCTCCTCGGGCCGCGTGCGGGTGGCCACGAGCCTGCTGTACGGCGAGCACACCGACGAACGGTGGGCCGCACTGACCTCCGACGACCCGCTGAACCTGCCCTGGATCGCCGCCAATCTTGATCATCTTGACGCTGCTTTGAGGGCCTTGACCTGGGAAAACACCTCGTTTGCATAAACCTGCAGATTCCGGTGGTACCGAGCACGGCGGGCAGGCCCCATCATGTGCTCATGCCCGCTCTTGTCACCTTGTCCGGGCGCCTCGTGCGCCTGGAGCCTCTCAGCCTCGCGGTGGTCGATGACCTGGTCACCGCGGCGAGTGAAGACCGCAGCACGTATGCGTTCACTCGTGTCCCCAACGGGTGGGACGAGATGGCCTCCTATGTGGGGGCCGCCATGGCTGAGCAGGCGGAGGGCCACACGATGCCCTTCGCCATCCGGTGGCTGAACACCGACCGCATCGTCGGTGCCACCCGTCTCATGAACCTGGAGTACTGGCAGGGCCCGATGCCCTGGCCTCCTGGTTCGCGGAGCGCGGTGGGTGAGGTTCCGTCCGTGGCGGACATCGGTTACACCTGGCTGGCCGCATCGGCCCAGGGCACAGGGGTCAACCGGGAGAGCAAGTTCCTGATGCTCTCGCTCGCCTTCGACACGTGGAACGTGCACCGCATCACGCTCAAGGCAGACGTTCGTAATCACCGCTCTCGCAAGGCCATCGAGGGCCTGGGCGCCCACTTCGACGGGGTGAGGCGCCGGGAGAGCAGGGGCGCCGACAACACGGTCCGAGATACCGCGTTCTATTCGATCCTGCGCGAAGAATGGCCGGCGATCCGAGATCGCCTGGTCCACCGCCTCGGAATGGTCGAGGCAGCCTGAGTCACCACCCAGTCGGCTGAAGGCCCCGTCCCGGAACCCTCGGGACGGGGCCTTCCATGTATCGACAAGGCATGGTCGCCCCCGTGGGACCACGCCCGAATGCCCCCAGCATGAACAGGCCGGCTCAATGCCGAATCAACGCTCGATCAACACTTCGGTTAACGAATCAATGCGTGCCTATGTGTTAGGCATGACTCGTCATATCATTTGGTCAGAAATCAACCCATTGAGGCTGGAGATTGCGGCATGGCTGGAGGACTGCGGTTCGCCGTACTCGGTCCGGTCCGGGCGTGGCGTGACGACATCGAGCTCGACCTGGGAACCCCCCTGCAGCGTTCCATCCTCGGCGTCCTGCTGCTGAGGGAAGGCCGCGCGGTCACCCCCACCGAGATGATCGACGCCGTCTGGGGCGAGGAGGCTCCGCCGCGCGCGCTCGGCGCGCTGCGCACCTATGTCTCCCGCCTGCGCACCGTGCTGGAGCCGGAACGTCCCGCCCGCTCCCGCCCCGAGCTGCTGACCTCCGTCGGCCGCGGCTACGCGTTGCGCCTGCCCGAGGGCGCGCTCGACCTCACGCGCTTCGAGAAGCTCATCCACGAGGCCGAGGCCGCCCGAAGGTCCGGGCAGCCGAAGGACGCCGCCGAGAAGCTGGGCACCGCCATCGACCTGTTCGAGGGCGAACCCCTCGCGGGAGCCGTCGGGCCGTACGCCGACCACCAGCGCGACCGCCTCATCGAGTGCCGGCTGACGACCATCGAAACGCTCATGGACATCGACCTGGAGCTGGGCAACCACGCCGCGGTCGTCTCCGACCTCATCGCGCTGACCGCCGACCACCCGCTGCGCGAGCGGCTGCGCGCCCAGCTGATGCTGGCCTACTACCGCTGCGGCCGCCAGGGCGACGCCCTCAACGTCTTCACCGAGACCCGCGAGGCGCTCATCGACGAGCTCGGCGTCGAGCCGGGCTCCGAGCTGACGACGTTGCACCAGCGCATACTCAACGCCGACCCCACGCTCGCCGCCGCCACCGAGGCGCCGCATGAGCCCGTCGCCGCGGCCTCCGACGACGACACCCTCGCCGACCTGCCCAAGCCCGCCCAGCTGCCCGCCGCGGTGAGCGACTTCACCGGCCGCCGCGAGATCGTCGGCAGGCTGCGCACGTACCTGTCCACCGGCCAGTCGGAAGGCGTGCCGATCGCCGCCATCTGCGGAATCGGCGGGGTGGGCAAAACAGCTCTGGCCGTTCACGTCGCGCACGCGTGCGACGAGACCTTCCCCGACGGCCAGCTCTACGCCGACCTCCGCGGCTACACCGACGAGGCCACCGCGCCCGAGTCGGCGCTCGGCGCGTTCCTGCGCGCGCTGGGCATCCCCCCGGACGTCATCCCCGAGGGCCTGGCCGAGCGCTCGGCCCTGTTCCGCTCCCTGCTGGCCGAGCGTCGCATCCTGGTGCTGCTCGACAACGCGCGAGACGCCGCCCAGGTCACGCCGCTGCTGCCAGGCTCGTCCGGCTGCGCGGCGATCGTCACCAGCCGCAGCAAGCTCGCCGACCTGCCCAGCGCCCGGCTGATCGACCTCGACGTGCTGGAGCCGGACGAAGCGCTGTCGCTGTTCGCCACGGTCGCCGGACCCGAGCGCGTCGCCCCCGAGCGCGCCGCCGCCATGGACGTCGTGGCCGCCTGCGGGTTCCTGCCGCTGGCCGTACGCATCGTGGCCGCCCGCCTGGCGGCGCGGCCCTCGTGGACCGTGGCCTCGCTGGTGCCGCGCCTGGCCGACGAGCAGCACCGCCTCGACGAGCTGCGAGTCGGCAACCTGGCCGTGGAGGCCACCTTCGCGCTCGGCTACGGCCAGCTCTCGCCCAACCAGGCCAGGGCCTTCCGGCTCCTGGCGCTGCCCAACGGCCCCGACATCTCCATCGGGGCCGCGGCCGCCGTGCTGTCGCTCAGCACCCACGAAGCGGAGAACCTGCTGGAGTCGCTCGTCGACGTCAGCCTGCTGGAGGCGCCCGCGCCCAGCCGCTACCGCTTCCACGACCTGCTCAAGCTGTTCGCCCGCCGCGTGCTCGACAAGGCCGAGCGCCCGCAGGCCCGCACGATGGCGCTGCGCCGCCTGCTCGGCTTCTACCTGGCCTCCGCCCAGTCGGCGCACCGGCTGGCCTACGAGGGCAGCGGCATCGCCGACAACTTGATGGTCGTCGGCAGCGGGCTCAGCTTCAACGCGATCGAAGGCGCGCTGGCCTGGCTCATCGCCGAGGGCGACGCACTGTTCGGCGCCATCAACCAGGCCGCCGACTCCTCCCGCGCCGCCGACCAACTCCTGCCCGCCGGCGACATGCTCGTCGGCATGGAACCGCTGCTGGAGATGGGCACGCACACCCGCGAGTTCGACTCGGCCAGCCGCGCGGTCCTGGCGACCGCGCTGCGCATCGGCGACGCGGGCAGCGAACTGCGCGCCCGCTACGTGCTCGGGCGCGTGATGTTCGCCTCCAACCGGCTCGTCGAGGCGGAGGAGCAGTTCAGGCTGGTGCACGAGCTGTCGTCCGCCCGCGGCGAGAAGGTCGTCACCGGCGAGGTGCTCAACGCCCTGGCCGTCGTCGTCGGCCGCCAGCGGCGCCACCACGAGGCGCTGAGCTGGTTCGACGCGGCGATGACCTACTACCACGACAACGGCGTCCCGGGAGGCGAGGCCCTCGTGCTGAGCTACTCCGCGCGCGAGCACCTCGGACTCGGCAGGCCCGACGACGCCATCGCCGCCGCCGAGAAGGGCCTGGCGATCTTCACCGAGATCGGCAGCGGCGCCGGCATGGCCAGGGCGCGCTACCACCTGGGCATCGTGTTGTCGCGGGTCGGCCGGCTCAACGAGGCCGTCCACCACCACGCGGAGTGCCTGGCCTTCTTCCGCGCCGGCAAGCAGCGGGTCTGGGAGCAGCGCGTCTGCTCCCGCCTGGCCGAGACCTTCATCACCGCCGAACGCTACGCCGACGCCGTACGGCACGCGGAACAGGCACTGGTGGTCAGCAGGGAGATCGGGCATCCGTACGGCGAGGCGCTTTCTCTGACGGTGCTGGGCAAGGCCCTCATGGGCATGGGCAACACGACGCGCAGCGCCGAATGCCTACGCCAGGCCCACACCCTCTTCGTCAGGCTCGGTGCCCCCGAGGCCGCCGACCTGCGGGCGCTCCTCGACGAGCTTCCCATTGTCGTCGAGACCTGAGTAGAGCTCGTCGTCGAGCCGCGTCATCCAGACATGGTTGAACAAGAGCCTGTCCCTTTGGGTGAGAGGACTTTTAGCCCGGCCGGTCATCTACCGCCGCGTTTCGCTAGGGGGCCCGGTTATCCGGATGCTCCACGCGACGGATAGCCGCCTCACATTCGACGACCGGCCGGGCCTGACACGTTCCCTGAACCCCCCGGGTCCGTGTCCACTCCTAGAGAGTGCTCCTGGGGGGTCAACACCCAATCAACGACCGATAAACAGGCTCCTCAGACGGTGAAGTATCCCTCGGCGATCAACGGTCTGAGCTGCTCGGCGTCGACCCGGTCTCCGCCGACGAGCTCGGCGATCACGTTGAGCAGCGGTCCGAGGGCGAGTTCGCCGTCGCAGACGCCGGCGAGGGCGGCCTCGACCGTGCCGACGTCGGTGCTGCGCATCAGGCCCCTGGTCTGATGCAGCACGATGCGCGAGGGGTCCTCGGCGCCCGGCAGGCCGATGCGCTCGTCGAGCACGCCCTCGGCGACGCGTAGCCGGGCCTCGTCGAGGTCGTCGAGGCGGTGGGCCAGGGCGATGCCGTCGAGCACCTGGTCGACGTAGTCGCCGACCGGCAGCTGGACCTGGTGGGTCATGCGCTCGACGCGGACGACCGGGTCGAGCGACTCGGCCTGGCGCATGCTGATCCAGCCGAAGCCGATCGCCTCGATCTTCTGCTCCTCGAACCAGCCCAGCCACTGGTCGTACAGCTCGGTGTAGGCAGCGGTGCCCTGCTCGGCGGCGTCCCTGAGCCACAGTTCCACGTATTCGGCGGGGTCCTGCACGTCGCGTTCGACCACCCAGCCGTCGCAGCCGGTCTCGCCGAGCCAGCCGCCCACCCTGTCGCGCCAGTCCTCGCCCTCGACATGGGTCCAGTTGGCCAGGAAGTGCGCCTGGCCGCCGGGGTTGAGGAATCGGGGCGCCTGCCGTACGAGGTCGCGGCAGAAGGAGTCGCCGCCGACCTCCCGGTAGGTGAAGCGTCTGGCGGGAGAGATCACGAACGGCGGGTTGGAGACGATCAGGTCGAACAGCTCGCCGTCGACCGGCTCGAACAGCGAGCCGACCCGGGTCTCGACGCCCGAGATGCCGGACAGTTCCCAGCTCAGCCTGGCCAGCTCGATCGCCCGCGGGTTGAGGTCGGTGGCGACGATGTTCGTGGCGCGACCGGCCAGTGACAACACCTGGACGCCGCAGCCGGTGCCGAGGTCGAGGGCGCGCTCGACCGGGCGGCGGCTGGCGAGCTGGGCCAGGTTGGCCGAGGCGCCGCCGGCGCCCACCACGTGGTCGGGGCGCAAGGGCGCGTCGCCGGGCCGTACCTTGCGGTCGGAGACCAGGTAGCCGTCGTCGCCCCATGGCTGCACGTGGTAGCCCTTGAGCGGCGCCAGTTCGGCGGGCACGAGGTCCTCGGGCACCTCCACGCCCAGCCAGAAATGCCTGATGAGCACGGCCAGCGGATCGAGCTCGCGGGTGGCCCGCAGCGCGGGCACGAGCTCCTCCCGGGACAGCGCGGTGGCGGCCACGTCGCCGAGGCGTTCGCGCACGCCGTCGATGGTGTAGCCGGACTTCAGGAGTAGATCCCGCATCATCGTTCCCTCAACGCACAGTAATCAGACTGTTACAAAGTTACCCAAGCGTTCTGCAGGCAGTCGGCAAGTCGGCCACGATATCTGTTTATGCGTGCTGCTCCCCTGTTTCGCGTGTGAGGCCCGCTTCAGGCCGGATGAATACTTCCGGGCCTGTTCGGACTATCACCGCGGCCGCGATCTGGTGTCGTGGACCTGCCCGCGCTGCGGCAACCACGACGATGTTCGCGTGCTCCCGGGCGAGCTCGGGTTCGACGCCGACCGGCTGAGGGTGCCAGGGCTCCGGCGCAAGCGCCGCGACCTGCGGCTCGACATCTCGCTCGACTCCGACTGCTGGCGCGTGCCTACGCGAGTTCGGCCGTCGGCATGGCCACCATCTCGATGATGTCCTCGACGATGCGCTCGGCTCGCTCTTCCTCGCTGTCGTTCGTGGCCTCGCCCAGGTGAGGGGTGAGCACGACGTTCGACAGCCGGGTGAGCGGGTGGGTGGGGTCGAGCCACTCGCCTTCGAAGTGGTCGAGCCCGGCGCCGCCGAGATGTCCCGAGCGCAGGGCGTCGACCAGCGCCGAGAGGTCGTGCAGCGAGCCGCGCGAGGTGTTGAGGTAGACCGCGCCCCGCTTCATCGCGGTGAGTTCGGTGTCGCCGATGAATCCCCAGGTCTCGCCGGTGACGGGCACGTGCAGCGAGACCACGTCGGCTTCGGCGAGGAGTTCGGGCAGGGTGTGGGTGGCCTCGGCGACGTAGGGGTCGCAGGCGATGACCCGCATGCCGAGCCCTTCGCAGCGCCATCGCACGGCCCTGCCGACCCGGCCGAGCCCGACGATGCCGAAGGTGCGCCCGGCCAGACGGGTCCCCCGGTAGCGCCGGTTGGGCGGCACCTTGCCGCGGTAGAGCCTGCCCCGCCGTACCTCGCGGTCGGCGACGACGATGCGGCGGCTGACCGCGAACAGCAGGGCGAGCGTGAGTTCGGCGACGGCGTTGACGTCGTGGTCGGCGGCGCGCAGCACGGGCACTCCGCGCTCGGCGGCGAGCTGCTGGTCGATGTTGACCGGGGCGCCCAGGCACGCGACGGCGTCGAGCGGGAGCGACAACACGCATCTGCCCACGACGTCGCCGTCGGTGATCAGGATCGTGGCGCCGGTCCCGATGACCAGATCGGCCAGTTGCTCGTCGGTGAAGCCCAGGCTGGGCCGGTCGGCGGCCGGGACGACATCGGCGAATTCACCGAGGCGTGCCAGAGCGCCCTGCGGTAGCGCGGTCAGAACCAGCGCACGAGGTCGTCCCACAAACGTGACAATAACACCACAGAGGGTGGCCGATCATCGCTGGCGCAGGCTCTGCCAGGCAGCCTCGCCGAGGCTCCTGATCTCCTCGTCGGTGGGCGTGTGCGCTCCGGCGAACCACAGGCGGCACATCTCCTGGGCGGGGCCGAGCCACAACACGTAGCACATGGTGGCGTGGATGGGCTGGAGCTCGCCGGTCTTCATGAACGGCTTCCACCAGTCGGAGACCTTGCGGAAGAAGGCGCGACGGGCCTCGGAGACCTCGGCGCCGCCGGGCTCGTGCTTGCGCGGCGGACGCTCGCTGACGAGCAGCCGCGCCTGCTCGGGGTGCTCGCCGGCCCACTTCATGTGGAAGGCGGGGATGGCCTCGATGCCCGAGCGGGCGTTGTCGTGGCTGACCAGCTCCGACAGGAACTCCTCCTGGTAGGAGGCGAGGATCTCGGAGTAGAGCACGCCGAAGACGTGTTCTTTGCTGGCGAAGTGGTGATAGAAGCTGCCGACGCTGACCCCGCTCTCCTCGCGCAGGCTGGCAAGCGTCGTGGCCGAGACCCCATCCTGGCTGAAGCGGCGCAGGGCGCCCTCGATGATCCGAGTGCGACCATCGCGTCCGTTCTTTGCAGTCTTCACAGGTCAATGGTGGACCAACAGAACCTTATTCTGCAAATAGAACGGCCGCATTGATCATAGCGACCACTTCCACCGATCCGGAAGAGACCTGCAACCGAGCCTCGGGCCAGGTCCTGCGGATCATACGGAGCACCCGGCGGTTCTCGCCGAGCACGTCCATGCCGACCGTCTGCGCCCCCCGCAGCCAGGCCCGCATCAGCACGGCGTCGATGAGCTTCGGGCCCAGGCCGAAGCCCTGCCACTGGTCGGCCACGACCACCCCGATCTCGACGTCGGCACCGAGCGTGCCACCCGGGAAGGCCATCGCGTGGCCGACGATCTCCCCCTCCCTGACAGCGATCAGCGCGTCCTTCATCAGTTGATGCACCAGGGTGGGCGACGGCCTGCCCAGCCCGGTGAAGAAGCGCATGACCTGGGTCTGCAGCGATAACCCCGTGAGGAACCGGGTGAATGCCGCCTCGTCCTCGGGGCGGATCGGGCGGATCTGGGTTCCGTTCATAGACCCAGACTCCTCCAGGAGAGCTGAGTCTGTCAACTGAACTCAGATATGATGTGGAGATGAACGTGGCCTTCCGCGTGGACAACTGCTCCATCGAGCGCACCCTGGAAATCGTCGGCGAGAAGTGGACCTTCCTGGTGCTGCGAGAGGCCTTCAGCGGCGTGCGCCGCTTCGCCGACATGCAGACCATGACCGGCGCCCCGCGCCAGGTGCTCAGCGCCAGGCTGGCCCGCCTGGTCGACGAGGGCCTGCTGCGCAAGGTCCCCTACCGCGAGCCCGGCCAGCGCCAGCGCTATGAATACCGCCTCACCGAGAAGGGCCGCGAGCTCTATCCCCTGCTCGTCGCGCTCATGCACTGGGGCGACAAGTACATGGCCGACCCCGAAGGCCCGCCCGTCGTGCTGACCCACCGCGACTGCGGCGCCCCGATCCACCAGCAGTTCAGGTGCTCTGAAGGCCACGACCTGAGCGGGCCCCGCGAGGTCACGCCCGTGCCAGGGTCAGGGGCGAAGCTGCAGAGCGCGTAGCGCCCGGCGGAAGCCCAGCAACGACACCAGGCCCGCGCACGACAACAACACCGCCACCGCGCAGGTGCGCACCAGCAGGAAACCCTCCACCGGCTGGCTGAGCAGCAGCCACAGGCTCAGCGAGGCGTTGGCCAGCTGCACGCATCCCCACATCACCGAGTGGCGCCTGAAGAACCTCCGCATCGCCGGGTGCTCCTGAACCCCCTCGGGCATCGGCACCAGATCGCACGCCACCCTCCTGGCCAGCGGACGGCGGGTCGGCGCGGTGGCCAGGAAGACCAGGCTCACGCAGAACACCCCGGCCAGGGGCGGCAGGAAGTACAGGACCGCGCTGTCGGCGGCCAGCGAGAAGGCCGTGCGCGCGGTGATCGCCACGACCGCCAGGATCACCATGCCGGGCAGCGCCGTGCGCCTGAACAGCCGCCAGGCAGCGCACCCGTAGACCCACATCAGGCCCGTGACCAGCCCTCCGGCCAGACCCGCCAGGAAGAAGCCGGCCCAGAAGGCGATGACCGGCATGAACATCGACTCGATCGCCCGGGGAAGGGCGTGCCTCAGCAGAGCGGGCAGCGCGGGCATGGTGAACGACGCCGCCACGGGCGGCGCTTCGAGCACTGACATGAGGGCTTGCTACTCCAGAGGGGGTCGGGAGGCTTTCGACCGTACGCGATCGCCGCAGCCCGCGTCCCGCGTTCTGCCCGATGGTTCGACCGGTGCACCCGGTGCCTAACCTTGATGGCGTGTACCGGTTCCTGCTGACCCCCCGCTGGGTGACACTCCACATCGTGGTGTTGCTGGTCATCCCGGCCTTCGTCTTCCTCGGCAACTGGCAGTTCGGCCGGTTCGAGGAGCGATCGGCCAGCAGCGAGCTGATCACCGGCAACCTTGAGGCCGCGCCGGTCCCCTTCGAACAGGTCGAGGTCGGCGAGGCCAACCGGTTCCGCACCGTCACCGCGACGGGCACCTTCGACGCCGCCCACGAACT
Source organism: Nonomuraea sp. NPDC050663 (assembly GCF_044456985.1). Lineage (NCBI taxonomy): Bacteria > Bacillati > Actinomycetota > Actinomycetes > Streptosporangiales > Streptosporangiaceae > Nonomuraea > Nonomuraea sp. NPDC050663. Next base: position 61,556 of record NZ_JBITGL010000015.1, on the reverse strand, counting down.
GGTCGTGCGACGGCGCTCCCAGAACGGCAGGCCGGGCTTCTACGTGGTGACGCCCCTGGTCACGGCGGGCGGGCGGGCGGTGCTGGTCAATCGCGGCTGGGTTAAGGCCGCGGCGACCGCGGACACCCCGCCCGACGTGCCTGCGCCGTCCGCCGGTCAGGTAACTGTCACCGGGAGGCTACGGCTCAGCGAGACCGAGGAGACCACCGGCATCAAGGATCGGGAAGGGCTGCCGCAGGGGCAGATCCTGCTGATCGACTCCGAGGCGCTGGCCGGGCGCCTGCCGTACGGGATCTCCGACGGCTACGTCGAGCTGACCGCGCAGGACCCGCAGGCGCAGGCCGCGCCCGAGCCGGTGCCCGCGCCGGAGGTCGGCGCGGGGGGCGGGCTCAACTTCGCGTACGGCGTGCAGTGGTGGCTGTTCATCGGGGTCGCGATCGGCGGATGGCTGCTGCTGATCCGGCGCGAGGTCAACGATCGTAAGGCGGCTAGTGTGGCGTCGTGATCCGCCACCTTTCCTTCGCAAATCTTCGTAACTTTCGCGACGCCGGCGGATATGCCGCCTATGACGGTCGCACGGTCAAGTGGCAGCGCCTCTACCGGGCCGACAACCTCGGCTTCCTGACGGGAGCCGATCTTGAGGCCTTCCACGCCCTGAAGATCCGCACCGTCATCGACCTGCGCCACGACTTCGAGGTCGACAAGAGCGGCAGGGCCCCGGAGACCGAGGGCCTGCGCTACCTCAACCTGCCGATCGAGGGGCGCCGCTGGAACGCCCACGAGAGATACGAGCCGGGTTCGAGCATCGCCCGCTTCTTCTCCGACCGCTACCTCGAGTGCACCGAGGACCGCGCCGACAACATCCGCCTCGCGCTGGAGGCGATCGCCGAGGACGGCCCGGTCGTGGTGCACTGCGCGGCGGGCAAGGACCGCACCGGCATCGTCACGGCGCTCGCGCTGAGCCTGGCGGGCGTCTCCGACGAGGACATCATCGCCGACTACGCGCTGACGGGCCTGGCCACCGAGCACTTCATCGCCGACCACCTGGCTCGCACGCCGTACGTGACCATGTGGCCGGGATTCGGGCAGGCCCCCGCGGACGCGATGCGGTTCTTCCTGGCCGGGCTGGCGGAGAGACACGGATCCGTTGCGGGTTATTGCACGGATGTCGCCGGACTTTCCGCAGATGCTGTGGAAAAGCTGAGAATTTCTCTCACGGAGGGGTAGTTGGTCCGCCGACGGTCCGCCGCGAGCAGCATCCTCCTCATCTCCGGCGGGCCATCCGGACCGGGATCGCAGGCCCCTTTCCCCCTCCTGCGATCCCGGGTCCGCTTGTTCGACGCCTCAGGCACGTCGTACGGTTACCTGCGTGACTACGGCGCTCCTCCCCGACCCTGAGCAGAGGCGGCGCGACTATGTGATCATTTCTGCAGACGATCACCTGATCGAGCCCCCGGATCTGTTCGAAGGCAGGCTTCCCGCCAAGTACGCGGACGCCGCGCCGAAGGTCGTCGAGACCGAAGCCGGTCACCAGGTCTGGCGTTACGGCGGAGCCACCTATCCCGCGGCCGCGATCGACGTCGGCTCGGGGCTTCCACGCGAGCAGTGGAACCTCGAACCCATCCGCTTCGAGCACATGCGCCCCGGTTGTTACGACATCGAAGCCCGCGTCTCCGACATGGACCTGGCGGGCATCTGGGCGGCCGTGTGCTTTCCCGGCATGCTCGCGGGCCAGTCGGGCATGCCCTTCGCCAAGACCCGCGACCAGGAGCTGGGCCTGGCCCTGGTCAAGGCGTGGAACGACTGGCACATCGACGTCTGGGCCGGCACCTATCCCGAGCGCATGATCGGCCTGCAGCTGCCGTGGCTTCCCGACCCCGAGATCGCCGCCAAGGAGATCAAGGACAACTCCGCCCGGGGCTTCAAGGCCGTGGTCTTCCCCGAGTTCCCGACCAGGCTGCGCCTGCCCTCGATCCACAGCGGCCACTGGGACCCGTTCTTCGCCGCCTGCGAAGAGACCGGCACCGTCGTCTGCCTGCACACCGGCGCCTCGTCGTGGTCACCCGTGCCCTCACCCGACACCCCCATCGAGGCGATCACCACGCTCATGCCGGCCAGTGCGATGTTCGCCTGCGCCGACTGGTTGTGGTCCGGCATCCCGCTGCGTTTCCCCAACCTTCGCATCCTCATCGTCGAGGGCGGCGTCGGCTGGGTGCCGATGCTGGCCGAGCGCGCCGACTACGCCCTCGACCACCCGGTGGCCGGCGAGGCCTCCTGGGAGGGCGGCCTCAAGCCCAGCGAGGTGCTGCGGCGCAACTTCTTCTTCGGCACGCTCGACGACCACGCGCTGTCGGGCGTACGGCTGGCCGTCGGGCTCGACCACGTGCTGCAGGAGAGCGGTTACCCGCACTCCGACTCGACGTGGCCCGACACCCAGAAGGCAGTCGCCCGCAACCTCGGGCAACTGCCCCCCGTCGACCTGGCCAGGGTGGCCTACGGCAACGCCGCCCGCCTCTTCGGCCACCCTCTGCCGTCGCGCGCCTGGCTCAGGAATGAGTCGATCTGAGCTGTTGCTTCTCCCACTCGACGAACTCGCCGCCCTGTCCGAGCAGCGTGCTCATCATCCACATGAACATCCCGAAGTCGTCGACGACTCCGAAGGCCAGCAGCGCCGCCTCCGGCACCAGGTCGATGGGCGAGACCAGATAGACCACGCCGACCGCCAGCATCGCCAGCCTGCGCTTGCCCAGTCCCGGATAACGGCCGCTCGTGGCCGCCTTCAGCATGCGCGGAATCGCGCGTAACCGGGCACCCAATCCTGGTGTGCCCGGTCGTGTCACGTCGCGGTAGGCCTTGTACGCCCGTAATGCCTTCGCCATGTCGTGAGCACCTCCCTCACGACATAACGCAATGCCCCAGGAGCCGGGTTCCCTAACGCATCGCGGGATGCTCGAAGGGTTTGGCCTGCTCGACCTGGGAGGCGACGCGGACAAGAAGGTCCTCGCGGCCCATCGCGGCCACCAGTTGCACGCCCACGGGCACTCCCGCACGCGTGGTGTGCAGCGGCAGGGAGATCGACGGCTGCCCGGTCGCGTTGAAGATCGAGGTGAAGCTCACCGCCATCGCCGTACGCCCGAAGGAGGTGGTCAGATCGTCGCGCGGGATCCAGCCCAGCTCGAAGGGCGCGATGCCGAGCGAAGGAGCCAGCAGCAGGTCGAAGTCGTCCCACCACACCGCCATGCGCCGCCGGAACCCGTCGATCCACTGGGTGGCCAGCACCTGGTCCACCGCGCTGTGGCGGCGCCCCGCCTCGGCCATGGCGCGGTTGCGCGGCTCCAGCTCGGCCAGGTCGACCGGCTTGCCGCGCCAGCGCCCCACGCTCTCCACCTCGGCCGCGACGTTGTTGGAGACGATGTCGCCGAAGATCAGGCGGAAGTCCTGGTCGGCCAGCGCATCGGGATGCGCCTGCACCACCTCGTGGCCCAGGCTCTCCAGCAGCGCCGCCGCGCCGGTCACGGCGGTGACCAGCTCGGGCTCCTCCGGCACGTCGCCGCGCGGGTGCACGGCCACGAACCCGATCCGCAGCCGGCCGGGGTCGGTCCCGACCTCCTGCACCAGCGGGCGCGGCAACGCCGGCGCCGCGTACGGATCACCGGGCTCGTAACCGGAGACCAGGTCGAGCCCGGCGGCCGTGTCGCGCACGGTCCTGGTGACGAAGCCGGACACCGAGAAGCCGCCCCAGCCCTCCCCGCTGCCGGGGCCGAAGCTGCAGCGCCCCCTCGTGGGCTTGAGCCCCACCAGGCCGCACATGCTCGCCGGGATGCGGATGGAGCCGCCGCCGTCGCTGGCCGTCGCGATCGCCACCATGCCCGCCGCGACCGCCGCGGCCGACCCCCCGCTGGAGCCGCCCGCGGAGTAGGCCGTGTCGTACGGGTTGCGCGTCGGTCCGAAGGCCGACGGCTCGGTGGTGATCGTCGTGCCGAACTCCGGCGTGTTGGTGCGGCCCAGGATCACGAAGCCCGCCTCGCGGAGCCTGGTCACGCCGTAGCCGTCGGCCGGGATGCCGACGCCGTCGAGGGTGCGGGAGCCCGCGTTGTACGGCTCGCCCTTCTGCGGCCAGCCCAGGTCCTTCAGGAGGATGGGCACCCCGCGGAAGGGAGTGCCCTCGGGCGCCGCGTCGGCGTCCTGCAGCGCCCGTTCGAACCTCTGGTGGATGACGGCGTTGATCTCGCCGTCGTGCTGCTCGATCTTCGCGATCGCCGCCTCGACCAGTTCCCGGGGCGACACCTGGCCCTGCCGTACGGCCCTGGCCTGGGCCGTGGCGTCCTGGCGCAGCAACTCCTCCACACGTGCCTCCTTGCGGTTAGGGAGCCAGGTCGCGTACGGCCTGGGCGATCGGGACCTCGCCGCCGGGGATCAGCGCGAGAACCGGGGTGTTCAGTCCTTGATCCACATATTTCTGGATCCGAGCCTTGCACGTCTGGGCGTCGCCGTGCACCACCAGTTCGTCCACGACCTCGTCGGGCAGCGCCTTGAGCGCCCCCTGGCGATCTCCCGCCGCCCACGCGTCGAACATCGGCTTGAGGATCTCGCCGCGGCCCAGCCAGCGGTGGAACTCGGCGTAGACCGGCACGTTGAGGTAGGTCGTGAGCATCCAGCGCGCCATTTCGCGCACCTTCTCGGTGTCCTCGCTTACGCACACGAACAGGCGGGCGATCAGCTCGGTGTCGGGGCCGATCTCGGCCCTGACCTTGGGCACGTCCTCCGGCGAGAGCCAGTTGGTGATCGCCCCGTCGGCCTCCTCGGCCGCCAGGCGCAGCATGCGCGGGCGCAGCGCGGCCAGCACGATCTTCGGCGGGGTCTTCGGCGCGCGCTCCAGCTTGAAGCCCTTGACGGCGAAGGTCTCGTAGGTCTCGGAGACCTTCTCGCCCTGCAGCGCCTTCTTCAGGAAGCGCAGCGTGTCGCGGGTGCGGGCGTACGGCTTGACGAACTCGCCGGCGTTCCACTGCTCCACGATGGCCGGGCTGGAGGCGCCGATGCCCAGCACGAATCGGCCGGGTGCCAGGTCGGCGAGCGTGGCGGCCGACATGGCCAGCAGGCCAGGCCCCCGCGTCGAGACCGGCACGATGGCGCTGCCCAGGCGCAGCTCGGGCGCCCATTCCGCGGCCAGCGCCAGCGGGGTGAAGCCGTCGACGCCGTTGACCTCGGCCGACCAGGCGTCGGTGTAGCCGAGAGCGGGCAGCTCGGCGATCAACTCCTTGGAGCCCGCCAGCGAGCGGTCGTAGAAGGGAATCGTCATACCCCAGGCCATCGTTGCCCGACCTCCTTCGGTGGATGCCAGCACCATACCAATCGGTATGTAGGTTTGCGCCACATTGATCTTCTGTTGCCGGGTCCTCCTGTTCTGACGTGCTAGAACAGCATCGATGAGGCTTCTGGCTCCTGCGGTGCTGACGGCTGTGGCGGCGACGCCGTTCCTGTTCGCCTCCATGGCGGCCGCAGGGTCCGGGCCGTGCGTGGACATCGTCGTGGGGGTGGCCGTTCCGTATCACCCGCCGATCACGGTGGTGGCGGGCTACTGCGGGCCATGCTCGTATGCGCCACCGACGCCTGTGCCCTCTCCGACGGCTGCGTTGCCCAGTGCCTCCGCTTCTCCGGCGCACTCCGTCTCGCCGACGCCTGGCGAGACGCGGCGGCCCGCTGCCCGGCCGAGCCGTCCGCGGCCTGCCACCGGGGAGAAGGGGCGGGAGGGCTCTGGGGACTCGGGCGGCTCAGGGAGGTCGGACGGCTCTGGCGGTTCGAGAGGTTCGGGCGGTTCCGGCGGTTCGAGCGGCTCAGGCGGCTCAGGCAGGTCGGACGGCTTCGGCGGCTTCGGCGGCTTGGGCGGTTCGGGGGGTTCGGGCGGCTCTGGCGGCTCTGGGGGCTCTGGGCGCTCCGGTGGCCCTGGCGGCTCCGATGGGGGCCCTGGGGGCTCCGGTGGCGGTTCGTGGGCTTCTGGGGGCTCTGACGGGCGCTCCGGTGCCTCCGGCGAGCGCAGTGTCAGTCAGCCACCCGCGGAGCTTCAGGAGGGCGGCTACGAGCCCCGCCGCGCGGACAGGCAAGGCGTGCTGGCGCGCTTCGCCGAGCGCAGGGAGGGCCTGGACGGCACCGCCAAGGTTGTGGTGATCTTCACCGGCGTCGTCTCGGTGGCCGCCATCGCCGTCCTGGGCGGCCGCACCGGCGCCTCGACCCGCCGCACCATCCGCTAGGCCGTACGCCTAAGGCGCTCCCGGGAAACGCCGGTCGATCTGCTCGTACTGCTCCCGGGCCACCGCGAACGCCTCGGGCTGGACCGCCTTCATCCCCGAATACGGATGCTCCATCACCAGGATGATCAGGATGCCCCCCACCACGACCCCCACCCGCACCACGTCGCCCGCGACAGACGCCACGGTGGGCCTGGCCCTCGCGAACCACGGCAGCACGATCACCACCAGCCCCGAGAGCACGAGCGAGATCATGAAGATGTTGTCCAGCGAGCTCCCCGCGTCGTCCGCCCGCACGACCCTGGCGTGCGTCACGTCGGAGATCCGGTCGAGCGCGGTGCTGCGGAGCTCCTTGTCGGCGTCGGAGACCGGCCGCAGGTTCATGATCGAGGCCCTGAGGTCCTCAAGGGTCCGCGCGGGTTCCTGCGCCAGCTCGCCCTCCGACATCCTCGGCCAGTCGAGCTGGATCGTCTCCGTCGTGTAAGCCTTGATCTGCGACCTGATCTGCTCGGAGTCCGGCAGGGGCGCCACCGCCCAGTAGAGCTCGGTCAGGCTCTCCGACTCGGCCAGCGCATCGCTCTCGGCGGCGCCGCTCGCGTCGTAGACCAGCACCGCGGCGTAGGCGAGCACCAGCAGGTAGGCGGCGAGCGCCAGGTTGGCCGCGAAGTCGAGCGAGCTCGCGCTGTAGTCGCCCTCGTCGTCCTTGCCCTTGCGCCGGAGCACGACCAGCGCGATCAGCAGGACTGCGACGGCCACCAGCACCGATGCCCACGCCATGGCTTCGATCCCTCCGATAGGCCACCTTGGCTACCGAGAGTAATCGCGCTATTCGCGTAGCTCGTGGATCGCCGCGAGGAAGTCTTTGGTGATCCCCCTCAGTCCCGGCAGATGGGACAAGCCCACCAGCCGGTCGACCATCGCCACGGAGACGTCGATGAGCCGGTGGGTGCGCTCGCAGCCGGGCGAGTTGTCGTGCACCCAGAAGAGCACGATCCCCATCGACATCAGCCAGAGCAGTTCGGGCAGCTCGGCGCGCAGATCGGGATCCATGCGGCCCTTGGAGCCCTCCACCACCCGCCGGTAGATGGAGATCGCCGCTTCGCGCACCGGCGACGACTCCCTGCTGAACGGGCTGAGCGGATTGTCGGGCTCGGCCGCGTGCTTGAAGAACTTCACCGCGAAGGCGTGGTAGGGCTCCGACACCTGCACCCAGGCCTTCAGCACGCCGCTCAGCCGGGCCGCGAAGGCCGCCTCGGTCGCCAGCAGCTCACGGCAGGCCTCTTCGTGCGCCGCCTGGGCGCGGTCGTAGTACGCCTGGATGAGAGCTTCCTTGGAGGCGAAGTAGTAGTAGGCGTTGCCCACGGAGACTCCGGCCTCCGCGGCGATCGCCCGCATCGTGGTCGCCTCGTAACCACGCTCCCTGAACAGGCGCAACGCCGTCTCGACGATAACCTCACGGCTGTTCCCTCGGGGTTGGGACACGCCATTCAGCCTACCCAAGGTCATCAGATCGGCATCACCCGGCAAAGATCCACATCCAGGAGGGATGAGCGGGATTCATCAGTGGCATTGATCATTCTGGCGGAAGGGCTTGTCCGCGAGAAGGCATTAATATGTGGATACGACTCTTTGGAGTCGCGACGCTTGGCATGGTGATTTCCATCAATGCGATGGCCAGCGCCGCTTCGGCAACACCCACCTCTTCGGTGAAGGATCCGGTACGGCATGCACCATCACCCATTGTTCGCACCTACGAATTCGACGGCGTGCTGCAGACGGCACGCTGGTACACCGAATCGGCGCCCAGGGCCGAGACGCCGTCCGAGCGTCAGCGCCCCGCCCGTCCGGCGCGCGTGTCCCACCGCCGCGCCGTCAACGCCCTGACCACGGCGGGACTGCGCTGGAAGTCGTCGGGACACTGCATCGACCGGCGGGTGCGCGTGTGCACCTCGCTGGAGGCCGTGCGGTCGGAGACCATTCACGACGTCATCGCGCTCAAGCGGGTGAGCCGGTGCCCCATCATGGTGACGGGAGGCACCGAGGCGGGACACGCGCCTGGCTTTTTCAGCCACGCCCGGGGCTACAAGCTGGACATTCTCCATAACGCCTGCATTGACCGCTATATCACGAAGAATCATCCAAAGAGCGGAATGCGACGCGACGGTGCAACTCTCTATCGCGCCCCCGGCGGAACCATATTCGCGGACGAGTTCGACCATTGGGACATTCTTTTCAAATAACGAAAAGCCCGACACCACCGTCGAGGCGCCGGGCTTTCGTCGACCAAGCGTCAGAGCTCCGAGGCCACCAGCTCGGCGATCTCGGCGGCGTTGAGCGCCGCGCCCTTGCGCAGGTTGTCACCGCACACGAACAGGTCGAGCGTGTTCGGGAAGTCGATCGCCTGGCGGATGCGCCCGATGTAGGTCGGGTCGGTGCCCACCACGTCGATCGGCGTCGGCCAGACGCCGTTCTGCGGGTCGTCGACCAGCACCACGGTCGGCGCGGCCTCCAGGATGCGGTGGGCGTCGGCCACGGTGATCTCGCGCTCGAAGCGGGCGTGGACCGCCAGGGAGTGCGTGGTCACGACCGGCACCCGCACGCAGGTCGCCGAGACCTTCAGGTCGGGGATGCCCAGGATCTTGCGCGACTCGTTGCGCAGCTTGAGCTCCTCGGAGGCCCAGCCGCCCTCCTTGTAGGAGCCCGCCCACGGGATCACGTTGAACGCGATCGGCGCGGGGAACGGCGAGTCGTCGGAGAGCTTGTTGGCCAGCGCCTTGCGCACGTCGCCCACCGCGGAGCCCACGGTGCGGTCGCCCGCCAGCGCCTCGATCTCGTCGTAGAGCCGGGCGGGACCGGCCACCCCGGCGCCGGAGACGGCCTGGTAGGAGGCGACGACGAGCTCGGTGAGGGTGAACTCGGCGTGCAGCGCCCCGATGCCGGCCATCATCGACAGGGTGGTGCAGTTGGGCGTCGAGATGATGTTGCGCGGGCGGTTGAACGCGTCGCGCGGGTTCACCTCGGGCACCACCAGCGGCACGTCGGGGTTCATGCGGAAGGTGCCCGACTTGTCGATGACGATCGGGCCGCGGGAGGCGGCGATCGGCACCCACTCGGCCGAGACCTCGTCGGGGACGTCGAAGATGGCGATGTCGACGCCGTCGAAGACCTCGGGGGTCAGGGCCTGGACGACCACGTCCTCGCCGCGGACCGGCAGCAGCTTGCCGGCGCTGCGGGCCGAGGCGACGAGACGGATCTCGCCCCAGATGTCGTCGCGCGTCGAGACGAGCTCACGCATCACGGTGCCGACAGCACCGGTCGCGCCGACGAGAGCGAGGGTGGGCTTGCGGCTCATCTTCCACTACCTCCGTACACCACTGCTTCAACCTGGTCCGCGTCGAGGTCGAAGGCCTTGTGGGCCGCCTGCACGGCGGTGTCCACGTCGCCCTGACCCACGATGACCGAGATGCGGATCTCCGAGGTGGAGATCATCTCGATGTTGACCCCCGCGTTGGCGAGAGCCGCGAAGAACGTCGCCGTGACGCCCGGGTGCGAACGCATGCCCGCACCGATCAGCGAGATCTTGCCGATCTGGTCGTCGTACTGCAGCGACTCGAAGCCGACCTGCTGCTGGATCTTCTTCAGCACGGACAGCGCGGTCTGGCTGTCGGTGGCGGGAAGCGTGAAGGAGATGTCAGTGCGGCCCGTGGCTGCGGCCGAGACGTTCTGCACGATCATGTCGATGTTGACTTCGGCGTCAGCCAGCGTTTTGAAGATCGTGGCAGCCTCGCCGACCTTGTCGGGCACGCCGACAACGGTGATTTTGGCCTCGCTCCTGTCGTGCGCGACGCCGGAGATGATCGGCTGCTCCATCTCGGTTCCTTCGCTGTAAGGGTTGGACACGACCCAGGTGCCCTCCTTCGTGGAGAAGGAGGAACGGACATGGATCGGCAGGTTGAAACGACGGGCGTACTCGACGCACCGCAGGTGGAGGATCTTGGAACCGCTCGCCGCGAGTTCGAGCATCTCCTCGTAGGAGATCTTGTCGACCTTCTGGGCCAGCGGCACGACGCGGGGGTCGGCGGTGAAGATGCCGTCGACGTCGGTGTAGATCTCGCACACGTCGGCGCTGAGCGCGGCGGCGAGAGCCACGGCCGTGGTGTCGGAGCCACCGCGGCCGAGGGTGGTGATGTCCTTGGTGTCCTGCGAGACACCCTGGAAGCCGGCCACGATCGCGATCTGGCCCTCGGTCAGGGCCTCCTGGATGCGGCTCGGCGTCACATCGATGATGCGCGCCTTGCCGTGCGTGGACGTGGTGATGACACCGGCCTGCGAGCCGGTGAACGAGCGCGCCTCGCTGCCCAGGTTGGCGATGGCCATCGCCAGCAGCGCCATGGAGATGCGCTCGCCGGCGGTCAGCAGCATGTCGAGCTCGCGGCCCGGAGGCAGCGGCGAGACCTGCTCGGCCAGGTCGAGGAGTTCGTCCGTCGTGTCGCCCATCGCGGAGACGATCACGACGACGTCGTTGCCGGCTTTTTTCGTCGCGACGATCCGCTGCGCGACCCGCTTGATGCAGGACGCGTCGGCGACGGACGAACCACCGTACTTTTGCACAACGAGCGCCACGAGAGTCTCCCGGTTTGGACTGTGAGGGGCCAGTCTACCGGGGACGTCTGATGAGCCCGCTGGGCGCGACCACTATGTGGACAAGGCCTCTTCCGCCACGTCAAGCCGGGTGTGGGCGGCCAGCGCCTGTAGCGCTCTCATGGCCGCGCCGGCGTGGTTGCCCCAGGTGTTGAAGTAGGAGTACTGCCACCACCACAGGGCCTCGTGCGGCCGTCCGGCGCGGAAGTGGCGCAGCCCGTGGATCAGGTCGGCGGCCACCGCCGTCAGGTCGTCGGACAGGCGGTACGGCGTGACGCTCGTGTCCTTGTACGGGTCGAACACCTCGGCGTAGTCGTCGACCGCGCCCAGACGCTCGGCCAGGGCGGTGCGCACCCCGTCGAGGTCGGGGTCCTCGCCGATCGCCGGCTCGAGGTTGCCCGACAGGATGACGTCCTTGCTGGCGCCCAGTTTCGCGCCCGCGAGGCTGACCTGCGCCACCTCGACCAGCAGCAGCGACCAGATGGCGTCGCCGCCCTCGCCGCAGGCCACTCTGGTCAGGCCGTCGACGAAGTCTTGTGCGTGCCCCGCGGTCTCCTCTGCGAGAGCGCTCCAGTGGTCAGACATCCAGCAGCCTCCGTCCTTCGAACGCTCGACCCAGCGTGACCTCGTCAGCGTATTCGAGGTCGCCGCCCACCGGCAGTCCACTGGCCAACCGTGTCACTTTGATGCCCATAGGTTTGATGAGACGGGCCAGGTAGGTGGCCGTCGCTTCGCCTTCCAGGTTGGGGTCCGTCGCGATGATCAGCTCGGTTACCCGTCCGTCGGCCAGACGAACCATGAGCTCGCGAATACGCAGGTCATCGGGGCCGACGCCGTCGATCGGGCTGATCGCGCCGCCCAGCACGTGGTAGGTGCCGCGGAACTCGCGCGTCTTCTCGATCGCGACGACGTCCTTGGGCTCCTCCACGACGCAGATCACGTGCGTGTCGCGCCGCTGGTCGCGGCAGATGCGGCACTCCTCCTCGGAGGCGACGTTGCCGCACGTCCGGCAGAAGCGGACCTTCTCCTTGACCTCCAGCAGCGCGTGCGCCAGCCGCTTGACGTCAGCGGGATCGGCCGCCAGCAGGTGGAACGCGATGCGTTGCGCGCTCTTGGGACCGACGCCCGGCAGCATGCCGAGCTCGTCGATCAGGTTCTGGACGACCCCCTCGTACATCGTCTAGAACCCCGGCAGCTGTCCGCCGAGCCCGCCACCCAGACCCTGGGCGAGCGGACCGAGCTTCTCCTGCTGCAGGTCGGCGGCGGCGCGAACGGCGTCGCGGATGGCGGCGATGACGAGATCGGAGATCGTGTCGGCGGTCTCCTGCGGGTCCGCGGCGTCGATGACGCTCGGGTCGATCTTCAGCTCGAGCAGCTCGCCGGAGCCGTTGACCACGGCCTTCACCAGCCCGCCACCCGAAGAGCCCTCGATCTGCGCGTCGTTGAGCTCCTGCTGGGCGTTCACGAGCTGCTGCTGCATGACCGCGGCCTGTTCCAGCAGCTGCTGCAGGTTGACATCCCCTGGGTTCACCGGTGTGCGCTCCTCGTGGCTGGTGATAGCTCCAACTGCCACGAGCCTACGGTGTTTGGACGCCGTCATGCACTGCGGCCTCGATGTGTCTGGATGCGGGCTTGTTGTTTGACCGGGTCCCGGCCCCCCTCCAGCGTCCGGAACCCGGCCAAAGCGTCGGCCGGAGCGGCCGCACCATGCCGACGCGCCCACAGCAGAACGTAGTCAGGTCAACGTTGCGCACACGTTGCACTCAATCAATCACCCCCCGCAATCCCCGAATCGGTTGCGCGCGCGTGCCGTACGAGTGATGCTCGTCTTGCGGTGGTGACTACTTGGAGTGGCCGATGGGTAACGCCGAGCTGGACAGGTACTCACGTCGGCTGCGCGAGGCACGCGAAGCCGGGCGGTGGTCCTCCGGCGCACGCAAGGAGATCTGCGAGTCTTGGGGCCGCTCCTTCAGCGCCGGCATCGACGTCGACATCGCCGCCGCCCCCCTCGTCTACGAGCACGGAGCGATCCGCGACATCCGCCGCGCGCACCCGCTCGATCCCCTGACGCCCATGATCATCAACATGCTCAAGCGCATGGCCGACGAGAGCGCCCACATCCTCATCGTCACCGACGCCCACGGCCGGATCCTGTGGCGCGAGGGCCACTCGGCCACCAAACGCGCCGCCGACCGCGTCGGCCTCAGCGACGGCCACATCTGGGCCGAGGGCTCCGTCGGCACCAACGGCATCGGAACCGCCCTGGCCACCCGCAAACCCGTCCACGTCTATTCAGAAGAGCACATCATGCGCGCCCTGCACGTCTGGTCGTGCAGCGGGGCGCCCATCATCGACCCCGACACCGACGAGGTGCTCGGCTGCATCGACGTCAGCGGCACCAGCGAGACGCTCCATCCGGCGACCGTCGCCCTCGTCGAGACCGTCGGCAGGCTCGCGGAGAGCCAGCTCGCCGTACGCATGCACGAACGCGACCACCGCCTGCGCGCCCACCACGACGCCCTCCGGCACCGCACGGGAGTCCTGATCACCGCGACCGGCCGCGTCATCGCCGGCGACTCCACCGGCAGCCTCGGCCCGCGCATCTCCGTCACCGGCACCTCCGGCTTCACCACGCTGCCCGACGGCCGCATCGGCATGCTGGAGCCCTTCCACGGCGGCTACCTCCTGCACACCTCCGCCGCCGAGGGCGAGCGCCAGCCCGTCCGGCTCAACCTCCTCGGCGACGGCACGCCCAGCGTCTACATCGGCGACCGCAACCTGGCCCTGTCGCTCCGTCACGCCGAGATCCTCGCCCTGCTCGCGCTCCACCCCCACGGGCTCACCGCCGAGCAACTCTCGTTCCACCTGTACGGCGACGACGGCAACCCCGTCACCATCCGCGCCGAGATCCACCGGCTGCGCGCCCAGCTCGGCGGCACCATCGCCGCCAAGCCGTACCGCCTGACCACCACCGTGCAGGCCGACTTCCTCACCGTCAGGCACCTGCTCGCCGACCGCGACCACGCCGGCGCCGCCAAGGTGTACGGCGGGCCGCTGCTGCCGCGCTCGGAGTCACCGACGCTACGGCGCGAGCGGGACGAACTGGAGGTCCAGGTGCGCACGTGCTTGCTCCGGTACGGCACGCCCGACGATCTGTGGGCCTACGCGCAGACGGCGAACGGGCGCGGAGACTACGAGGTGCTGGAGCAGCTGGTCACCGTGCTTCCGCCGGGAGATCCCCGGGCACTGGCGGCCCACCTACGGCTCAGCGTGGGCGACTGACCGCCGGGCTCCTGGAACAGACCCGGTCAGGTGTGGGTCAGGTGTGGGTCAGGTGTGGTCGATCTCCCCGATCACCTGAGCGCCGAGCTCGCGCTGGAGCAGCGCCATCCCGCCCGACGCGTCGACATCGGCGTCGGCGTCGTTGAGCGGATCCACCTCGTCGGACTCCGGCCCCTTGCCCGGAACCGCGTCCGGCCAGGCCGCACTGCCGCCGTGCCTGGGCGCGGGAGCACGCGGACCCGCCTGCGCGGCCGCCTGAGCCGCCGCCTTGGCCGCCGAACGCGCCGCGGACAGGCCCGTGGGGGAAGGGGACGGGGGGGCGGGGATCGGGTCGTCGGGGGCGTCGGGCCAGGACTCGTCCGTCGTCTGAACCGCCCGCCCGGCCCCACCACCCGCTACCTGCCCGGGACCACCGGCCGCTGCTTGGCTTGCGCCCGAGGTCTGTCCTGCGTTGGAGGTCTGTCCCGCGTTGGACACCTGTCCCGCACCGGATGCCTGGCCCGCGCCAGGCGCTTGGCTCACACCGGCTGCCTGTCCTGCACCGGCTGCCTGTCCTGCACCGGCTGCCTGTCCTGCACCGGCTGCCTGTTCTGCGCCTGATGCCTGGCCTGCTGCATGCGTCCCCGCGCCACCCGCCTGGGCGACCGCTCCCCCAGCGGTGCCCACCGCCTGGGACGAGGATCCGCCACCATGCCCGCCGCCTGCCGTACTGGAGTCACCAGAACTTGCGCCACTCCCCTGAGCGCCGCTCCCGCCAACGGCGCCGGTCGCGTCCTGCCCAGGACCTGCACCACCCTGTTCCTGGCCGCCCTGCCCAGGACCCGCATGCCCGCCGCGTGATCCACCTCCGGACTCGCCCCCGCCCGGACCACCACCAGGCGCGCGAACACCGCCACGACCAGGCGAAGGCGACCCGCCCACAACCGCCTCGACCCGCCAGTCACCACCCACGACCTTGCCGATCGCGTCGGCCACGGCGGCATCACGTTTGCCGGTCAGGAAGCCCTTCATGTCGCCGGGCTTGTCGAAGCCAAGGGTGACGAGGTTGCCGTCGACGCCCATGAGCGTGGCCTGGTTGCTCACGATCATCCACGCGACGCGCTGCTCGACCTTCATCCGGTCGAGGATGGCCGGCCACTGCTGGTAGACGACGGAACTCCCGCCACCACCCGCGGGCGCAGCCGCCGCAGCAGCCGGAGCGGCTGCCTGCGCGACAGGAGCACCGGGCTTGGCCGCCTCCGGCCAATCAGCTCCGCCCTGGGCGGCCGCCGAACTGGTGCCACCACCGGCAGCCGGCGCTTGAGCCTGCACAGGCGCGGCGGCCTGCGGCGCAGTGGCCTGCGGACCAGTGGCCTGCGGACCGGCGGCCTGCGGACCGGCAGCTTGCGGACCGGCAGCTTGCGGACCGGCAGCTTGCGGACCGGCAGCTTGCGGACCGGGGGCAACCGACGGAGGAGCGGCAACAGGCGGAGCAGCGGCGGCGGGCGCAGACGTCACAGCAGGCGCGGCAGGCGGTGCGGCGGCGGCCTGCGGGGCACGCGCAGCCATCTGCGCGACCACCCCGCCCCGCTCCAGCCGCTCCAGCCGAGCCAGCAGCGAGGCCTCCCCCTGCCCAGCCCCCGGCAGCAACACCCGAGCGCACATCAGCTCGAGCAACAACCGCGGCGAGGTAGCCCCCCGCATCTCGGTCAGCCCCGCGTTGAACAACTCCGCGGCCCGGGTGAGCTCAGCAGGCCCCATCGCAGCAGCCTGCTGCACCAGCCGCTCCAGCTCGTCCCCCGGCCGATCGAGCAACCCGCTGCCGGCCGCCTCGGGCACGTTCGCCAGGATCACCAGATCGCGGAACCGCTCCAGCAGATCGGTGGCGAACCGCCGCGGATCGTGGCCGCCGTCGATGACCCGATTGACCGCCTGGAAAACCGCCGACCCGTCACGCACGGCGAACGCGTTGACGATCTCGTCGAGCAGATCCCCATCTGTGTACCCCAGCAACGAGACCGCGCGAGCGTAGGTGATGCCCGCGTCGTCGGCCCCGGCCAGCAGCTGGTCCAGGATCGACAGCGAGTCTCGCGCCGACCCGGCCCCGGCTCGCACGACGAGCGGCAACGCGGTCGGCTCGAAGGGCACGTCCTCGGAGACCAGGATCTCCTCCAGGAGCGCCCGCAACGTCGCGGGCGGCATCAACCGGAAGGGGTAGTGGTGGGTGCGCGACTTGATCGTGCCGATGACCTTTTCCGGCTCGGTCGTCGCGAAGATGAACTTCAGGTGCGGCGGCGGCTCCTCGACGAGCTTGAGCAGCGCGTTGAAACCCTCGCGGGTCACCATGTGCGCCTCGTCGATGATGTAAATCTTGAAGCGCGCCGACACCGGCGCGAAGAAGGCCCGCTCCCTCAGATCACGAGCGTCGTCGACACCACCATGCGAAGCGGCGTCGATCTCGATGACATCGAGGTGCCCCGGCCCCGTGGCGGCCAGCGCGACGCAAGACTCGCACTCACCACAAGGCTCCGGAGTCGGACCCTTCTCACAGTTAAGACTTCTCGCCAGAATTCGGGCACTCGAGGTCTTGCCACACCCCCGCGGGCCGGAGAACAGGTAAGCGTGGTTGATACGTCCCGTCCGCAGTGCCTGACGCAGCGGATCTGTGACGTGCTCCTGTCCCTTGACCTCGGCGAACGTCCCGGGCCGGTATTTGCGGTAAAGCGCAAGGCTCATGCGACCATCCCGCCTGCGAGGGGCTCAACGAAGAGACCCCCCGCACACCCGCCAGAGCCCGCTTATCCTTGCTGCCTTCCGGCCCTGGGGAGGTTCACAGGATGACGCCGCGCGAGGGGTCCTTGGACAGTCTAGCCCCGTACGGCAGTGCTCGCTCCCGCGAAATCGTGGTCTCTTCAACGTTCCGAGTCCGGTAAGCTCGTCGACGGAGGATTCGCCTAGTGGCCGAGGGCGCACGCTTGGAAAGCGTGTATAGGGCAACCTATCAGGGGTTCAAATCCCCTATCCTCCGCCAGCTCAGAAGGCTCATGCCGAGATCAACGGCATGAGCCTTCTTGCGTTCCCCTCATGGACGAGCCCGGAACTGTGATCCACTGACGCCATGGAAGTAGCCATCATTGCCGGGTTGATCGCCATCGCCGGTACTTTGTTAGGTTCCTTCGTGACGCACCTCTTCCAGAGCCGATCCGTCGCGCGTGCTGAGAAGTTCACGATCTCGGCTCGCCTCCGGGAAGAGCGGATGACCGTGTACAGCGGCTTCGCGGGCACCATCCTCGAACTCCGATCTGCCCAGTACAACCGCGCCTTTCGCGGCTTCGAGGGCGAGGACAGCGCCGAGCACGTGGAAGCCAGGGCGACGTCCCACAGGCTGCGTGTCGTCGCCTGGCAGGCGCTCTACCGTGTCCGCCTCATCGCCGACCGGTCCGAGGTCAAGGAGCTCGCGGAGAAGGCGATGGCACTCGTGGGCGACATGCACGACGCCAAGGATCAGCCCGCGCTGGTCAAGCGCGGCGATGACGTCCGCGCTGCCGTCGAGGAGTTCATCGCCATGGCCAGCACCGAGGTGGATTGGACCAACCGGCAGGTCAATCCTCCGTCCAAGACCAGCTGAGGCCTCGTGCTCCTAGCGGGGCGACTCGATGGCGGACACGAACTGCTCAGCCTGCTCCGCGTCCGCTCCCTTCTCGATACGCACCAGGAAGACTGCCGCCTTGCGGCGACCCTCGTCGAGGAATCGCCTCACGGGCTCCGTCAGGTCCTCCGGCCAGCGGGCGGGGAAATCGTGTCCGACGAAGCCGTCTCGTAGCATGCTCGCGGTCTGCCACGCCTCGAAGCGGCCGACCTGGCCGGCTTTGCGGATCAGGGCGACCGCCTGGTCGAACTCTCCCGCCTCGATGAGGTCGTGCGCCTCAGCCTGGACCTCGACGGGCATGAACAACGGGATCTCGACTCTGACCGTCACCCGGTTGCGCCGCCGCCAGATCACAACGACCAGCACTGCGGCAAGGAGCAGAACCGCCACCACGATCAGGCTTCGTCCAGACATGGCGGCATGGTAGGTGACACAACGCGTTATGTCTGTCCCTTGATCGGCTTCTAGGCTTCGGGGATGGCACAGGTCGGCAAGGTGATGGCGAGCTTCTGGGGGCCGGGCGACTACGGCGTTCTGTCGCCGTTGACGCCGGGCATGGTCCACGACGCCGAAGAACTCCTCGGGGTGAGGTTGCCGGTCGAGCTGCTGCGGCTGCTGCGTGTCCAGAACGGCGGCGCGGTGAGTGAGCGCTGGAACGCCTTCCCTGTGCCGGGTGAGGAGCCCATCCCGTTCGACCACTTGATGGGGATCGGCCCCGCCCGGGCGTGATCTGACGATTCTGGACACTCCTTACCTGGTCAAGGAGTGGGGGATGCCGTCGCCTTCGGTTCTGCTCGCCGGTGACGGGCACACGTGGGTCGCGCTTGACTATCGGGAGGGCGAGCCCTGCGTCACGTGGTTCGACGTCGAGCTCGAGACCGAGCTGGTCCTGGCCCCGGACTTCCGCACGTTTCTTGCCGGGCTCTCCCCGTGGGTGGGCTGACGCGTACTCAGCCGGATCCACCTCGCGGCGTCGCACCAAAACGGGGAGTCCTGGCCCGCGTCTACATCGTCACCCGAAGAGTGTGACGGGCCGGCCGTCGCGGAATAGCCGCGCCGCCACCAGCTCCCCGCCCGCGTACCCCTCGACCCTGACGACCCTGGCCTGGGCCAGTCCCGGGACCGTCACCTCGGCCGTGTCGCCGTCCAGGTCCACCGAGGCGCGTGGCCGGCCGTCGGTGATGAAGTCGGCCCTGTCGACGTTGACGCCGCGCACCCGCACCGGGTCGAGCGTCACCTCGAACTCCCGCCGCCGCCCCTCGCGCAGCAGCGCGAAGGCCGCTGCCAGGAGGTCCCTGTCGCCGTGCATGATGTCGTCGCGCGTGACCGGGTGGATCGTCTCCGACCGCACCCCGAAGTCCTCGACGCTCACGCCGGCGTTGGGCCCGACGCGCAGCAGCCGCCTGATCGCCACCCGGAGCCCGACACCCTCGGGCAGTGGGCGGTAGGGGAAGTCGCCGTCACCGCTGGCGAGCTGCATGAGCAGCGGGAACTCCCACACGTTGGCGCCGCCGGCTCCGGTGGTGTCGTCGACGCCGAGCACGTCGCCGATCCCGTGGTCCTGGTACCCGGCGGCGAACACGTCGCCCGAGGAGTAGCAGCGCGCGTCGGTCACCAGCACGCTCGGCCCGAAGTAGCTCTGCGGCACCCGGGCGAGCCGGCTCGCGGGAGTGAACGGGATGCCCGCGGAGAAGGGCGCCCCCGTCTCCATGGCCTGCTCCATCGAGCGCAGCCAGGGCTCCATCGATCGCTGGTTGCGGCAGATGCGCAGGTTCAGCGGGGTGCTGAGGAACTGCGCCGGCATCGGCTCGATGCGCCGCGCGGTCAGCGCCTGGAGGCTCAGCTCGGCCATGAGGATGTTGCCGCCGCGGTTGCCCCGCACGTCGATCACGACGCCGCCGGGCGGTAGCCGGCCGAGCAGCTTGATGAACTCGTTGACGAAGGTCTCGACGGAGCGGTCGGCCGACAGGAACTCCCTGATCCTGATGTAGCCGAACTCGCCGAGGACCCGCGCCTCGAAGGCCGTGGCCACCTCGGGCCTGACCGGGAGGCTGTCGGGCGCGGCCCTGACGGGCTCACCGGCCGCCTGCTGGTCCAGCACGTGCGGCGCGAACAGCAGGGTCCTGGCCCGCGACTCCAGCATCGCCTCCTGGTCGATGGCCAGGCTGGTGTCGTCGCCGAGGCTCTGCAGCAGCAGGATGAGGTCGGTGGGCACCGTCCAGCTCGTGCGTGCCGTACCCGCCTGTCCGTCGGGGGAGGCGAAGTCGATGAGGATCTGCTGCTCGTCGGGCGGCCCGGTGAAGGCCAGCGCCCGGGTGGTCATCTTCTCGACGGCCCGCGCGTGCCGGGCGGCGGGGTTGGCTCCGGGCAGCCGGTCGGCCAGCTGCTGTACGGCACGCGCCATCGGCACCCCGTTCCACCGGATGATCTCGGCGCCGGGGCGGAAGGCCCCGGTGAGCACCGGCGGCGCGCCCTCCTTCTCCGGCGCGACCAGGTAGCGGCGCCGCTCGCCGTCGGCGAAGGCCTTGACGGTGAAGGGCAGCACGGCCACGTCGCCCTCGAACACGCCGGGCAGCGCGTAGCGGGTGTGCAGGTCGCGGACGGAGTTGAAGATCTCGATGAGCTCGGAGTGCAGCTCCCATTCGGAGATGTCCTCCGAGCGCTCCAGCCGGGTGAGCAGCAGGCGCAGGCGGGCGACCGGGTTGATCCCGTAGCGCGCCACCTTGAGCGGGAGGTTGACGTAGTGCTGCTCCAGCACGAGGAGCGCCTGCCGTACGATCAGGCGTTTCTGGTCGGCGCTGAGCAGGGCCACCCTGGCCAGCGCGTCCGTCAGGGCGACCGATTTCGCCACGGGCGTGGGGATGGTTTCCGCAGTCATGCCCCCGAGTGTTCGCCCGTGGGCACGAACGCGCCTGAGTAAGCCCTACTCAAGCCATGACGGCCTTGGAGCGGTCGGTGGCCATGCGGATGGCCATGATGCCGAGGATGGTCCCCATGGCGTAGCGCTGGATGCGCAGCCAGGCGGGGCGGGCGGCGAAGAAGGCGGCCAGGCTGCTGGCCGACAGGGCGATCAGGCCGTTGACCGTGGTGGCGACGACGATCTGCACGGAGCCGAACGCCAGGCTCTGCCCGAGCACGTTGCCCGCCGGGTCGATGAACTGCGGCAGCAGCGACAGGTAGATGATGGCGATCTTGGGGTTGAGCAGGCAGGTCACCAGGCCCATGGAGAAGAGCCTGG
Organism: Nonomuraea sp. NPDC050663; assembly: GCF_044456985.1. Taxonomy (NCBI): domain Bacteria; kingdom Bacillati; phylum Actinomycetota; class Actinomycetes; order Streptosporangiales; family Streptosporangiaceae; genus Nonomuraea; species Nonomuraea sp. NPDC050663. The sequence continues at coordinate 40,522 of NZ_JBITGL010000015.1, read as the reverse complement.
TGTTGGAGGCGGGTTCCAGGTCGCGGGGCTGGAAGACGGAGCCGCCGCCGGGCTTGAGCGCCTGCCAGGCCATCCAGGCCAGGTAGCAGGCGCCGCCGATCTTCAGGGCGGTGTAGGCCGCAGGGACCAGGGCGAAGATCGCCGTGAGGCCGAGGCAGGTGGCCGCCAGGTAGAGGGTGAAGCCGAGCACCACGCCGGTCAGCGAGATCAGCCCTGCTCGGCGGCCCTGGGTGATCGAGCGAGAGATCAGATAGATCATGTTCGGCCCTGGCGTCAGCACCATGCCCAGGGAAACCAGTGCAATACCCACCATGCCGCTCAACATAGGAAAAGCGTAACGAATTACAGAGAGTAGCCAATCTTTGCGGCGGGCAGACGCACCACATGCAGTTCGACGACGACGCCAAACTCGATCCGTCGCAGGTCGAGGATGTAAGGGCCAGCGGCGGCAGACCCGGCCGGCGTGGCGGCGGCGGCATGCCCGGCGGCTGCGCGATCCCCATCGGCGGCAAGGGAGGCGGCTGCCTGCTGCTCCTGGTGGCCGTCGCCGCGCTCTTCCTGTTCAAGCTGGTGCCGACCCCCTTCACCGACAGCCCGGAGGAGACGCCGCAGCCCACCGCCCAGGGCGGCCAGGCCGGCGGGAACCTGGCCGACCGCTGCCGCACGGGAGCCGACGCCGACCAGTCGGAGGACTGCCGCATCGTCGGCACCGTCAACAGCATCCAGAGCTACTGGAAGCAGGCCTTCGACGCCAGGGGCCGCACGGCCTACACCCCGGCCAAGACGGTGCTGTTCTCCAACGCCGTCCGCACCGCCTGCGGCGCCGCCGACTCCAACGTCGGGCCCTTCTACTGTCCCGGCGACCAGAAGGTCTACCTCGACCTGTCGTTCTTCAACACGCTGCAGAGCCAGTTCGGCGCCAAGAACGGCCCGTTCGCCCAGGCGTACGTCATCGCCCATGAGTACGGTCACCACGTGCAGAACCTGCTCGGCACCATGAACAGGGTCGGCAACGACCGCCGGGGCGCCAACAGCGCGGCGGTGCGCCTGGAACTGCAGGCCGACTGCTACGCGGGCGTGTGGGCCAACAACGCCGTCAAGACGGGCTTCTACTCCGAGCCGTTCACCCAGGCCGACATCGACGAGGCACTCCAGGCGGCCGCCGCGGTCGGCGACGACAGCATCCAGCGCCGCACCCAGGGCATGGTCGTGCCCGACAGCTTCAGCCACGGCACCTCCGCCCAGCGCGAGAAGTGGTTCAGCGTCGGCTACCAGTCAGGTGATCCAAGCCGTTGCGACACGTTCACGGGCGCCATCTAGGGCAGTTGTCCATGCATGGACTTCAGGGACGACGCTCAACTTGACAGCTCGCAGGTCCAGGATGCCGGCCGTGGCGGCGGCGGCTTCCGGGGCGGACCCATAGCCATCGGCGGAGGCATCACCGGCCTCATCGCCCTGGTCGTCGCACTCGTACTCGGCAACATCGGAGGAGGCGGCGGCGGGCAGGAAGCCCCGGGGCTGCAGCCCACCTCCAACCTGGCCGACCGCTGCAAGACCGGCGCCGACGCGGAACAGGACCCCAAGTGCGAAGTCGTCGGCGTGGTCAACAGCATCCAGGCCTACTGGGGCGAGACCCTCCAGGGCTACGAGCAGGCCGACACCGTGCTCTTCGAGGGCGGGGTGCAGACCGGCTGCGGCGACGCCACCTCGGCCGTCGGCCCGTTCTACTGCCCCAACGACCGCCAGATCTATCTCGACCTCAGCTTCTTCGAGCAGCTGCAGAGCCAGTTCGGCGCGAAAGGCGGCCCGTTCGCCCAGGCCTACGTCATCGCCCATGAGTACGGTCACCACGTGCAGAACCTCTCCGGCCAGCTCCAGGGCGGCAGCTCGGTCGGCACCGAGCTCCAGGCCGACTGCTACGGCGGCGTGTGGACCAAGCAGGCGGTCAAGACGGGCTTCTACGAGAAGGAGTTCACCGCCGCGCAGATCGCCGAGGCGATGGACGCCGCGGCGGCGGTCGGCGACGACCGCATCCAGGAGCGCACCCAGGGCCGCGTCGACCCCGAGTCGTTCACCCACGGCAGTTCCAAGCAACGGGTCGCGGCCTTCCAGACCGGCTACGACAGCGGCGACCCGAACTCGTGCGATCCCGGCAAGCTGCAGTAAGGGCGGATCTCTCCTAGACTCGATGAGGTGATTTTCAAGTTGGTCGGCGACGGACGCCCCTATCCCGAACACGGGCTCACCCATCGGGAGTGGGCGCAGATACCGCCACGGCAGGTGAGACTCGATTCGCTGGTCACCACAAAGGCGATGCTCGACCTGCATTCCCTACTCGCCGCCGACTCCACCTTCTACGGCGACCTGTTCCCGCACGTCGTGCAGTGGAAGGGCGAGCTGTACCTGGAGGACGGCCTGCACCGGGCGCTGCGTGCCGCCCTGCATCAGCGCTCGATCCTGCACGCCAGGGTCCTGGAGATCCCGTAGAGAAAACGACGAAGGGCCCCTGACCTGGTCAGGGGCCCTTCGTTCATCTGGCGGTGGTGGAGAGATTTGAACTCTCGAAGGAGTTGCCCCCTTACGCGCTTTCGAGGCGCGCGCCATCGGCCACTAGGCGACACCACCGCAGAGAAGCTTACCGGATCCTGCGCAGTGCGAAGAACTCCTTGAGGATCACAGAACAGTCGTCTTCCAGAATTCCCGCGATCACCTCGGGCCGGTGGTTGAGCCGCCGGTCCCTGACCACGTCCCACAACGAGCCCACGGCGCCGCCCTTCAGGTCCTGCGCGCCGTACACGATCCTGTCGACCCGCGACTGCACCGCGGCCCCGGCGCACATGGTGCACGGCTCCAGCGTGACGACCAGTGTGCAGCCGGTCAGGCGCCAGCTCCGCGTGGCCAGGGCGGCCTGGCGCAGGGCGAGGATCTCGGCGTGGCCGGTGGGGTCGTGGGAGGCCTCGCGGTCGTTGCCGGCGGCGCCGATGACGCCCTCGCCGGAGACGACGACGGCGCCGATGGGGATCTCGCCGCGGTCGGCGGCGAGCCGCGCCTGGGCCAGGGCCTGGCGCATCGCCTCGTCGAAACGGTCGGGCGTGGTCACCGCAGCCTGTCGAGCTCGTCGGCGAAGCCGAGCTTCTCGGCGATGACCGACAGGATGTCGGCGGGCAGAGTGCCCTCCTCCATGGCCAGCTCCAGCAGTTCCTCGGGGCTCATGCCGAGGTCGCCGAGCAGGTCGATGTCGCCGGAGGGGCGCACGCCGAGCTCGGTCGACTCCTTGTCGGGCACCACCCCGGCGAACTCGGCGAACAGCTCGCCCAGCGGGTCGGGGCCGATCGCGTTGCCGTCGGACAGGAAGACCCTGGCCTCGACGTCGCCGGTGTAGCGGGCGATGGCGAACCATTCGTCCTCGACCTCGACGCACAGCAGGGCCAGCTCGTCGCCCGACAGCCGCAGGGCCTCACTCACGGCGTCGCCGAGGTCGTCGACGATCTCGGCGCCGCCGAGGTCCACCTCCGCGCCCGACCAGCCGTCGGGGGTGCGGACGAACGCGGCGGCGAAGACAGCGCTGGAGGGCATGGCCGAGCTCCCGGTTCAGCCGAAGACGGAGTCGATCGCCCGCTCGAAGGGCTCGGAGAAACCCAGCCGAGAGGCGATGCTGGACAGCACGTCCTCGGGATGAAGGTCAATGTCACCGGAGAGGATGCCCAGCTCCATCTCGTCCAACCCGAGGTCGACGAAGATCGAGAGGTCTCCCGCCGGGAGCACGGTGTCCTCGTCGAGGATCTCGTCGAGCTCGTCCTCGTCGGGGATCGGGACGTCAAGGTATTCCAGCACCTGCTGGGCCAGCGGGAAGTCGAGCGCGGCGGCGATGTCGGACAGGAACACGTCGACCCGGTCGCCCAGCACGCGCAGCGCCACGAAGAACTCGTCACCCACGGCGATCAGCCCGATCGTGCCGCTCTCGCTGGGCTGCTGTCTCAGGGCGTGGATGAGCCCGTGGAGATCGGAGGTGAGCGCCACCGGAAGCAGTTCGGCATCCCAGCACTCGTCCTCGCGGTAAATCACGATGGCGAAGTCGAGCGCATCCTCGTCGGTCATTGCCCACCCCCTGTGCGAATGGTTTCAGAATCGACCACCCGACGTGGGCCGCTCCTGCCAAATTGTGATCAAAACCAGGTACCGGACGTGCCGGTCCCTCCCCCAGACGATAGCGTTGTCCCTTATGGAGACCCTTGTCGTCGATCACCCGCTCGTGGCCCACAAGCTGACCACCCTGCGCGACGTCAACACCGACTCGCCCACCTTCCGCCGCCTGGCGGATGAGCTGGTGACCCTGCTGGCCTACGAGGCCACGCGCGACGTGAGGGTGACGGAGGTGACCGTCCAGTCTCCGGTGGCCGAGGCCCATGGCGTACGGCTGGCGACGCCCAAGCCGCTGGTGGTGCCGATCCTGCGCGCGGGTCTTGGCATGCTCGACGGCATGACCCGGCTGCTGCCCACCGCCGAGGTGGGCTTCCTGGGCATGATCCGCAACGAGGAGACCCTCCAGGCCGAGACCTATGCCACGCGCCTGCCCGACGACCTGTCCGGCCGGCAGTGCTACGTGCTCGACCCGATGCTCGCCACGGGCGGCACCCTCGCGGCCGCCATCCACTTCCTGTTCGACCGCGGCGCGGTCGACGTGACGGCGCTCTGCCTGCTCGCCGCCCCCGAGGGCCTGGCGTTCATGGACAAGGAGTTCGCCAACTCCGGCAAGCCGATCAGGGTCGTGACCGCCGCCCTCGACGAGAGGCTGAACGAGCACGGTTACATCGTTCCCGGTCTTGGGGACGCAGGAGACCGTCTCTATGGCGTTGTCTAAGTAATCCTTTTCCTTGAACTGGCTCGCTTGTTCGTTACATGCTGTGGTTGTGTGGGTACTTAGAGTAACGAAGGCATCTCTCCGCGTCTCCGGCGCGGATCTAAGGAAGCACGATGAGCGAGCGAATCGAAGCGGATACCAATCCGTACGTGGAGGTTGAGTCAGCGCTGCGCGACGAGTTCGCGGGCGTTCACTCCGCCTCCACGGTCACCCGCTGTGTCGAGGCGGCGCACTACGGCGCGCTTGAGGTCACCGGTTATGCCCACCCTGGCCTCGTGGAGCGCATCGCGCGCAAGCACCTTCACGTCCTCGCGCTGGTCGCGAGCGAACGCGGTTAAAGAAGATCGAGACTTACCGGCGAAGTTACGCTTTACCCCGCCACCTGCGTGGGTAATGTATTCGGCGGGTGTAGTGGGTAAGTGGGCACGGAGGCGACAGTGCAGGTCAAAAAGTGGCTCATCTGGGGAGGCGTGGCGTTTGTCGCCTACTTCCTCTTCGCGAGGCCCGCTGATGCGGCAGATGCCGTCAGGGGCGCTCTCGACACAGTGTTCAACGCGGCCGACTCTCTCGCGCAATTTGTGACCAGCATCGCATGAGACTTGTGACCCACGGGGACGCTGCCCCGTCGTCGGTCAACCGCTACCTACTCCCCCACGAAACACAGCACATCATGGTACGGCGACACCCAGCCGTGCTGTTGCGTCCGGTCGCCGAGGTCTTCGGCGGCCTGATCATCGCCGGGCTCCTCAGCAGGTTCTTCGGCGGTGGTGACAACGGCACGGCTCTGGTCGTCGTCTGGTGGCTCTGGCTGCTGCTCTTGATCCGGTTTGTCTGGAAAGTCGCCGAATGGTCGGTTGACTACTTCGTCGTGACCTCAAAGCGCATCTTGCTCACTACGGGGCTCATCACCCGTAAAGTCGCGATGATGCCGCTGACCAAGGTCACCGACATGAGCTTCCAGCGCTCCCTCATGGGCCGCATGCTGGGCTACGGCGAGTTCATCCTGGAGTCGGCGGGTCAAGATCAGGCCCTGTCGACCGTGGAGTACATCCCGTACCCCGAAACCCTCTATCTGGAGGTGTGCGCGATGCTATTCCCGAGTGACGACAAGGGTGACGATTAATCGGCTTTTCTCAGCTGGGGATACCCCATTCGGCCACTTCATGCAATCATTGCGTGTTGTTGACCCTTCCCCGCCCTGAGAGATGAGATGCCGAGTCAGGGAACCATCGGTGACCGCGTCCGCGGACTGCGGCTGAACAGGCGGATGTCTCAGGCCCAGCTGGCCGGACCCGACCTGTCGGACAGTTATGTCTCACTCATCGAGTCGGGCAAGCGCACCCCGACCCCGGTCGTCGCGCGGCTGCTGGCCGAACGCCTCGGCTGCACGACCGAGTTCTTGCTGCACGGGATCGAGCCGCGTCAGCGCATCGACACCGAGCTGGGTCTGCGACACGCCGAGCTCGAGCTCCGTCACGGCGACCCGGTGTCCGCCGCAGAACGGTTCTCCGAGATCGTCAAGGCGGTCGGCGAAGAGAACGCCATGCTCGCCTCCCAGGCCCGCCTGGGCCGCGCCCGCGCCCTTGAGGAGCAGGGCCGCCTCGGCCAGGCCGTCGAGGCCATGGAGCGACTGCGCACCGAAGCCGCCGCGCACCCCGAGCGGCTGGCCGACCTGCCGCTGACCGTCGCGCTGAGCCGCTGCTACCAGCGGGCGGGCGACCGGTTGCGTGCCCGCGACCTCGGACTGGCCGCGCTGGAGCAGATGGCCAGGCTCTCCATCGACCAGGGCGAACTCGCCGTCGACCTGGCGGCCGCGCTGATCGAGCTGCCCACCGGCGGCGAGAGCGAGCTCGCGTTCGTCAGACGGGTGCTCACGGTCAGTGGCGTTCCTGAGGTTGTGGACCGTTCCGCTGAGATTCGCACCCTGTGGGAGGCCAGCAAGTCGGCCGCCGCGGGTGAGGATTCGGCGCTCGCCGTCCGGCTGGCCGACGACGCCATCGCCGCGGGCCGCCCGGCCCGGCTGGCGCTGCAGCTGGCCCGCGCGGCCATGCACTTCGCGCAGCTGGAGACCTGCCCGGTCGAGGAGGCCGAGCAGCACGTCACCGCCGCCGCGAAGGCGTTCTCCGTCTTCACCGCCACCCGCATCGAGCTCGGCCAGACCAAGGTCGTCCACGCTCGCGTGCGGATGCGGGCCGGCGACCCGGTCAGGGCGGGCGAACTCGCCTCTGCCGGGCTGACGCTCCTCGACGGGGCTCCCGGCACTCTGCCCGCGCAGGCGCACCTCGTGCTCGCCCAGGTCGCCCTGGATCTCGGCGCCGACGCCACGGCTGCTCTGCGGGCCGCTCGCGACCTGCTCGCCGCGCTCGACGGCCCGGTCTTCGGCTCCGACAGGCAGGCGGCTCGCGCGTGGCGTGAGCTGGGTGACCTGTTCGGCCGGGCGGGTGTTCGAGCAGACCAGACGGCGGCGTATCGTAGAGCGCTCGAGGCTGCCGGGGTCCGCTCCGCCATGGCGGGAGTGACGATCGAGGCTTCTATCAGCCGCTGACCTCCGGATTTGTCTTTTGGGCCCTGGAATAATTAGGGTCTACCAGTCATTGACTCATAGGATGACTGGTTTCCCCGGAGGAGGCGGACTGTGAGTCTGCGTACGGCGCAGCGGGCTTCGCTCGTCGACCAGGTGATCGACCAGCTCAAAGAGCAGATCACCTCTGGTTCGTGGGCGATGAACCGCAAGATCCCCACCGAGACTGTCCTGGCTGAGCAGCTCGGTGTCGGACGCAACACCGTGCGCGAGGCCGTTCGCGCGCTGACGCACGCGGGGCTGCTCGAGTGCCGGCAGGGCGACGGCACCTACGTCCGGGCGACCAGCGAGCTGTCCGGAGCCATGCTCCGGCGGCTGCGCCAGGCCGAGCAGCTCGAGATCCTCGAGGTGCGCCGCGCACTGGAGGTCGAGTCGGCGCGCCTGGCGGCCACCCGCCGCAACGACGACGACATCGTGCGCATCGAGGCCGCGCTGTCGGCGCGTGACCGCGCGTGGGAGTCGGGGACGGCCGAGGAGTTCGTGGAGGCCGACCTCGCCTTCCACATGGCGGTCGTGCACGCCACGCACAACCTCGTCCTCATCGACCTGTACGAAGACTTCTCCGCGGCCCTGCGCGCCAGCATCACGGCCGCGGGCACATCGCTGAACAAGAGCTACATCCCGCACGACGCCATCGCCCGCGCCATCGCCGCCGGCGACGCCACGGCGGCGGAGCGCGCCGGCCACGCGTGCATGGAACACATCCTGATCGCGCTGACCGACCAGGAGTGATCCTCTCGTACGGCAGGCGGGGGCGACCCCCGCCCGCCGTACACGGCGTCGTCACGAGAGCAGGTCCACCAGTTCCCTCGGCAGGCCGTGGGTCTGGTGGAGGTAGTCGTAGTCCTCCTCCGTCAGCCGCTCCCCGAAGCGTGAGCGCACCTTCCTGCCGCGTTCTAGCAGGCCGACGAATCGCAGCTCCTCCTCCAGCACCACATCCCTGCGCAGCTCCGTCGGCAGGTCCGACAGAGTGCGGGTCGGGTCGTCGCGCCACAACGTCGTCAGCACCCTGCGGACGAGGCGGCGCAACACGTACCCCCGCCCCGTGGACGAGGGCGTCACCCCGTCGTCCACGATCATGGTGCTCGAGCGCAGGTGGTCGACGACGACCCGGAGCGAGTCCCGGTCGAGCTCCCACAGCCCCGAGACGCCGCGCGTCCACGGCTCGAACACGTCGATGTCGAAGACGGAGTCCTTGCCCTGCAGGACCGTGAGGATCCTCTCCAGGCCCATGCCGGTGTCGATGTTGCGCTGGGGCAGCGGTTCGAGGCTGCCGTCCTCGTGGCGGCGGTAGCTCATCAGCACGTGGTTCCACACCTCCACCCACCGCTCGTCGCCGGTAGGGGTGCCCTGCGGCGGCCCTTCCCCGGTCCACACGAAGATCTCCGAGTCGGGGCCGCACGGGCCCGTCGGGCCGTTGGACCACCAGTTGTCGTCGCCGGTCAGCTCCACCGGGACGCCCAGCTCGCTCCACGTCTCCAGCGAGGGCGTGTCCTGGCCGACCTGGCCGTCGCCGCCGAACACCGTGACGTGCAGCCGGTCACGCGGGATGCCGAGGCCGTCGCGGAGCAGCTCGTAGCCCCATCGCAGGCTCTGCTGGTGGTCGTAGTCGCCCAGCGACCAGGAGCCCAGCATCTCGAAGACGGTCAGGTGGGTGGGGTCGCCGACCTCCTCGAGGTCGGTCGTGCGCAGGCAGCGTTGCAGGTTGACCAGGCGGCTGCCGAGCGGGTGCGGGCGGCCCTCCAGGTAGGGGGTGAGCGGGTGCATGCCCGAGGTCGTGAACAGCACAGGGTCGCCGGGCGGCGGGATGAGCGAGCTGCCCGTGATGCGGCGATGGCCTCGTTCGACGTAGAAATCGATGAAGGTGGAGACGGTCTGGTCGACGTTCATGTGCGTGGGCCCTTCATGGAGGGACCGGAAAAGACCAGCGTCAGAAAAAGGAAACCGGCGGCCGTTTCCGGTCGCCGGTGATGGTGGGGAGGTCAGGCAGCGGCAACCGACGAGCGGGTAGCTCGTGCGGCTGCGGCCAGAGTGCGCTGGTGGACCTCCATGGACGCGACGGTACCAAAGACCTCTTGAGGACTTCGCCTGGTTTTCTCAGGGGCGGAGCTGGGCGGCGTGGTCGCCGGCGAAGTCGGCGAAGGTGCGCGCCCTCCTGCCGACCACCTCGGTGAAGTCGCCCGTCGTGTAGTCGCCCCAGTTGCGCGCGTACGCCCTGCCGTACTCCACCGAGACCTTGGCGTCCCACTCGGGGAAGCCGGCGTCGAGCATCGCCTGGAGCACCGCGTCCTCGGGGACCTGCTGGTAGCGCGCCCCTGCCGCCGCCGCGGCCTCGTGCAGGGAGATGCTCTCGGGTCCCGTCAGGGTGTAGACCTTCCCGGCGTGGGGCGCGGGGTCGGTCAGGATGCGGGCGCCGAACTCGGCGATGTCCCGGATGTCGATGAAGCCGACCCGGCCCTCGCCGAGCCCGCCGTACAGGGTGTCGCCGTTGACGGAGCCGAAGAGGTTCTGCATGAAGAACGCGGGCCTGATGATGGTCCACGGGATGCCGGAGGCCTGGAGTTCGAGGTCCGACAGGGCGTGCAGGCGGCCGTTGCGGGTGGGGGCGTCGTGGGAGGCGCCGATGGCGGACAACCGGACGATGTGCTTCACGCCTGCCTGGCGGGCGGCCCACACGGCGTTGCCCGAAGCATGGGGCGCCTGCGGTCCCATGGCGGTCAGCAGCCACAGGGTGTCGACCCCGGCGAAGGCCTCCGTCAGCGTCTCCGGGTGGTCCAGGTCGCCCGCGAACACCTCGACGCCCTCGGGCGCCTTGGCGGGATCACGCACCAGGACTCGTACATTCTCTGTGGAAGGCAGGGCGCGCAGCAGGGCGGAAGAGACGTTTCCGGTGGCTCCGGTGATCAGAATGGTCATGACAGTTCTCCAGTCTCAGATGACACAAGCGAGTCGATGGCGGCGAAAAAGGTCTTGATCCCGGGCAGGTTGGCGCCCTTGGAGCGCGAGGCGGCGAAGTCCTCCTCGCCGCGCCACTCCACGATGTCCAGCCACTCGTCGCCGGGCAGGCGCACCAGGCGGGCGCCGATGAAGCCCGCGCGATCGGCCAGGAAGTCGGCCACCATGGCCGGCCGGGCGGCCAGCAGGGCATCCGCGTCGGCGGCGCGGAACCGGGTGAGTTCAACCGTGCTCATGCATGAGAAGATATAGTCAGCACTAGTGACTGTCAAGATTGGTGACTAATTTGAAGCGCAGCGAACGCAAGCAGACCGACCCGGACCTGGGCATCCTGGTCGCCAGGGCGTTGTTCAGGGTGCAGCGCGCCATGATGCGCGACCTGGGCCTCGACAAGACAGGGCCGCAGCCCAAGCACGGAGCGGTGCTGGCCTACCTCGACGAGGAGGGCAGCAGGGCGACCGACCTGGCGACGCTCTCGGGGCAGCACAAGCAGGTCATCGGCACGCTGGTCGACGAGCTGGTGGAGATGGGCTTCGTGGAGCGGCAGCCGGATCCCAGCGACCGGCGCGCCAAGCTGGTGGTGCCGACGGACCGGGGCCTGGAGAGGATGCACCGCTCCGACGAGGTGGTGGCCGCGATCGAGCGGCGCTACGCCGAAGCGGTGGGTGAGCAGGAGTTCGCCGCGTTCAAGGCGACGCTGAGGAAGATCTCGGAGATCAGCCCAGGCGCAGCGACATGACCAGGTAGCGGAATGCGGGCTCGGCGTCGCCGGGCACGTTGGTGATCAGCGCGGGGCGCGTCGGCGAGTCCATGTTGAGCCTGGCGTACTCCGAGTCGACCCCGGCCAGGCCGTCGAGCAGGAAGTGAGACTGGAACCCGATCTGCAGCGGCTCGCCGCGCAGCTCGCAGTCGAGCACCTCGACCCCGCGGCCCAGTTCCCCTCCCCCGGCCTGGATCTTGACCTGGCCCTCGGTGAAGGTCAGGCGGATCGCGGTGTTGCGCTCGGCCACCAGCGCCACCCGCTTGATGGCGTCGATGAACGGCTGCACCCGCACGTCGGCCTTGATCGACCAGTCGTTGGTGAGCCGCGAGCGGTAGTCGATGAACTGCTCGTCGAGCAGGCGCACGGTGGTGCTGCGCCCCACGCTCTCGAAGCCGGCCACGCCGCCGCCCATGGCGATGGCCACCTCGCCGCCGCGCAACGACTTGGCCACCTCGACGAGCACCCGCGCCGGCACCATCGCCGACACGTTGGTGTCGGGCTGGGCCGGGCGCCAGGCGAAGTCGCGCGCGGCGATGCGGTAGCGGTCGGTCGCGGCCATCGCCACCTGCTCGCCCTCGATGTCGACCCGGATGCCGGTCAGCATGGGCAGGGTGTCGTCGCGGCTGGCCGCGGGGGCGACCTGGCCGACCGCGGAGGCGAACACGCCGCCGCCGATGGCGCCGATGACCGGGGGCATCTTGGGCATGGTCGGGAAGTCTTCGACCGGCATCGTGACCAGGGCGAACTCCGCGCTTCCGCAGGTCAGGATCGCTTCGGCGCCCTCGGTGACCAGCTCGACCTGCTCGCCGGGAAGGGCTCTGGTGATCTCGGCCAGCAGCCGGCCGGGGATCAGCACGCTGCCCGGCTCCGACACGTCGGCCTCGATCGTGGCCTGGGCGGAGACGTCGTAGTCGAAGGCGGACAGGGTGAGGTCTTCCCCGGCCTCCAGGAGGAGCCCGGACAGGACAGGAGCGGCCGGCCTGCTGGGCAACACCCGTGCTGCCCAAGCCACGGCCTCGGCCAGCACATCACGGTTCACCCGAAATTTCACCCTAAACACCCCTTCGTCCCGCGGGTCTATGGGGTAAAAGTATCTGGCCCCACCGACAGAACGGGCCATCAACCCCGGAGCAGAGTGCGCGCTCAGCCTCCCTTGGCCGCGTTCAGGTAGGCCAGAACGGCCAGAACCCGCCGGTTGTCGTCGTCGGAAGGCGACAGATCCAGCTTGGCGAAGATCGAGGCCGTGTGCTTGGCCACCGCGCTCTCGCTCAGGAACAGCCGCTGCGAGATCGCCGCGTTCGAGCGCCCCTCCGCCATCGCCTCCAGCACCTCGCGCTCGCGGGGAGTCAGCCGGCCGAGCGGCTCGTGCCGTACGTTGCTCGCGAGCAGCTTGGCGATCACCTCGGGGTCCATCGCCGTGCCGCCCGCCCCCACCCGCCTGACCGCGTCGATGAACTGCTCGGAGTTGAAGACCCGGTCCTTCAGCAGGTAGCCGATGGCGCCGGTGCCGTCGGCCAGGAGCTCCTGGGCGTACAGCTGCTCGACGTGCTGGGAGAGGATGAGGATCGGCAGCCCGGGGATCTGCCTGCGGGCCTCCAGCGACGCCTGGAGCCCCTCGTCGGTGAAGGTCGGCGGGAGCCGTACGTCGACGATCGAGACGTCGGGCTTGAGCTCGATCAGCGCCTTCAGCAGCTCGGGGCCGCTCTCGACGGCGGCGACCACGGTGAAGCCGTGCGCCTGGAGCAGGTGCACCAGGCCGTCGCGCAGCAGATAGAGGTCCTCGGCGATCAGAACCCTGTTCAGCATCGTCCCAGCCCCAGCCCTCGCGGGGTCATCCCGGCCAGCCGGGCCTCCTTGGAGTGCTGGAGTGGCAGCAGGATGGCCAAGACGTACATGAGCGTGCCCAGCATGATCAGGAAGATACACGTCGGCCACTGCCAGCTCGGCGGGAGGTAAGTGACCAGAAACCAAGAGAAGTCTTGTTTGCCCAGAATGAGCATGATGGCGCCGACGATGCCCTGCGGGAACAGCGGGCACCAGGCGGTGCCCCACAGCAGGATCACGGCGGCCGTCTTCCACCGCGGCATCTTGGCGTCGCCGGCCCAGTGCTCCGGCAGCACCTTGGGCACGTGCAGGGTGACGGTCGTCGGGCCGCCGGGCGGGCTGTGCAGGGCGACCACGCCGTCGAACACCGACAGGCGACGCTCGATGCCGTACAGCCCGCTGCCCTTCGACGGGTCGGCCCCGCCCATGCCGTTGTCGGCGACGGTCACCCGCAGGTCGCGGCCCACGTGGCTGATGTCGATCAGCGCCTCGGTCGCGCCTCCGTGCCGCGCGGCGTTCGAGAGCAGCTCGCTGATGGCGAAGTAGACGGCCGCCTCGACCGGCGACTCCGCCCGGTGCGGCAGGTCGGCGTCGACCTTGACCCGCAGCGGGCTGTCCATGGCCATCGCCCTGACGGCGTCCTCGAGCCCGCGCTCCGCCAGCACCGGCGGGTGGATGCCCCGCACCACCTGGCGCAGCTCGGTCAGCGCGTCGGAGGAGACCTCGCGCGCCTTGCGCAGCAGCGCCCTGGCCGCGCCCGGGTCCTTCTCGACGAGCTCCTCGACCGCGCCCAGCGTCATGCCGAGCGCGACCAGCCGGGCCTGGGCGCCGTCGTGCAGGTCACGCTCGATCCGGCGCATCTCGGCCGCCTGGTTGTCGACGGCCATGCTGCGGATCTGGGTCAGGTACTCCACCTGGCCCTCCAGCTGCCTGGCGGCCGTCGGGGCGAGCAGCATGGCCGCCCAGGCGGTGTACACACGCAGCGCGCGCCGCGGCATCACCAGGAACACCGGCAGGAGCAGCACCTTGACCAGCGGATCCAGCAGCAGCCAGATCGCGTCCCGCCAGGTCGCCGGGTCGCTGAACAGCCACTTCCAGCGGTCGTTCCAGGCGGGGATGCGCGGGCTCTTGTAGAGGGTCCTGTCCGACCGGTACAACCCGTCGGGCCCCGGCCTGGGCGGCGGGGGCGGCGGAAGGTACGGCGAGTCGATCTCCACGACCCGCCTGGTCGTCTCGGCCAGTCTCCTGATCAGGCGCATGTGCGGCGGGAAGATCGGCACCAGTCCCAGTCCGAACGAGAGCACCAGGACAGGGATCGTCAGCAGGAAGACCGTCACCTGCACGATCGTCATCCCGAGCAACACCGCGATCCGTCGCACCATGGTCCCAGTGTCGGCGATCGGGTGACTTCCTGACCATTGCACCTAGGTACACCCCTGCTGTGCACCCAAGCGGATTCTGCGCGGGCGCCGGGATTTCTAGCGTCTACACCATGAAAGTCATCGAGGTCACGAACCTTCACAAGCGGTACGGCAAGCACGTAGCCGTCGACGACGTCAGCTTCTCCGTGGCCGAGGGCGAGATCTTCGGCATCCTCGGCCCCAACGGCGCCGGCAAGACCACGACGGTCGAGTGCCTGTCAGGGCTGCGCGAGCCCGACCGCGGCACGATCAAGATCGCCGGAGCCGACGACGGCGACTCGCTCAAGCGCATCATGGGAGTCCAGCTCCAGAGCGCGGAGCTGCCCGAGAAGCTGAAGGTGTGGGAGGCGCTCGACCTCTACGCCTCCTTCTACGGCCGCACCTCGGGCGACCTGCTGGAGCGCGTCGGCCTGACCGAGAAGCGCGACACCTACTTCGGCAAGTTGTCCGGCGGCCAGAAGCAGCGGCTGTCGATCGCGCTGGCTCTGGTCGGCGGGCCGCGTATCGCCATCCTGGACGAGCTGACCACCGGGCTCGACCCGCAGGCGCGCCGCGACACCTGGGAGCTGATCGAGCAGGTGCGCAACGACGGCGTGACGATCGTGCTGGTCACGCACTTCATGGAGGAGGCCGAGCGGCTGTGCGACCGCCTGGCCCTCATCGACGCGGGCCGGGTCGTCGCCACCGACACCCCGTCCGGGCTCGTCTCGATGGTCGACGACGAGCAGCGGCTGCGCTTCCGCCCGAGCGGTCCCTTCTCCGAGGAGATCCTGCGTGCCCTGCCCGAGGTCACCGAGGTCTCCAGGTCCGGTGAGCAGGTCGTGGTCACCGGCACCGGCAACCTGCCGCATGCCGTGACCCTCGCCCTGGCCGCCGACGGCGTCATCCCCACCGACCTGCGCATCGAGCAGGCCACCCTCGACGACGCGTTCCTCGCGCTCACCGGAAGGAAGCTGGCATGAAGAAGATCCTCGCCGTAGAGACCAAGCTGCACCTGCGCGACTCCTGGTCGATGTTGTTCATCATCGCCCTGCCGCTGCTGCTGCTGATCGTGATCGGCAACATCCCCGATCTCGGCAAGCCCAACGCCGACCTGGGCGGGGAACGGTTCGTCGACACCCAGCTGCCCGCCACGATGTTGTTGCTGGCGCTGACCACGGTCGCGCTGACCGTGTTGCCCGCCGTGCTGGCGACCTACCGCCACCAGGGTGTGCTGCGGCGCATGTCGACCACGCCGGTCAGCCCCGCCTCGATGTTGTCGGTCCAGCTGATCATCAACCTGGGCATGGCGGTGATCGCGGCGGTGGTCCTCATCCTTGGCGCGCGCCTGGTACACGGCTCGCCGATCCCCTCGCACTGGGCGTTCGTCCCGGTCTTCGTGCTCGGCACCGCCGCGCTGATGTCGATCGGGCTGCTGATCGCCGCCCTCGCGCCGAACGCCAAGTCGGCGCCGCTCATCGGCAACGTGATCATGTTCCCGATGTTGTTCCTGGCGGGCATGTGGATCCCGCGCGAGACCATGCCGCCTGTGCTGCGCACGATCAGCGACTATTCGGTCGGGGGCCCGATCGTGCAGGCCATGCGTGACACCTGGGCGGGCGATGCTCCCTCGCTCGGCAGCATCGCCGTGATCGTCGTCGGCCTGGCGGCCTTCAGCGCCCTGGCCGTCCGCCTGTTCCGCTGGCAGTGACCACCCCGCGCACGTTGGTCATGATCGAGTAGACGGAGGTCGAGGCCGTGATGAACAGCCAGTTGCGCTTGAGTCCGCCGAAGACCAGGTTGGAGACCTTCTCCGGGATGTGGAGCTTGCCGATGAGCGTGCCGTCCGGATCGAAGCAGTGCACCCCCTCGTGGGTGGCGGCCCAGATCCGGCCGGCGTCGTCGAGCCTGATCCCGTCGAAGCTGCCGGCCGCGCACTCCGCGACCACCCGGCCGTTCTTGAGGCGGTCGCCGTGAACCTCGAAGACCCGCAGGTGCTTACGCCGGGTGTCGACCACGTAGAGCAGCGACTCGTCGGCCGAGAAGGCCAGGCCGTTGGGGCGCACGAAGTCGTCGGCGACGACTTCGACGGTCCCGGTCTCCGGGTCGAGCCGGTAGACCTGGTCGTTGCCGATCTCGCTCTCGGCCCGGTTGCCCTCGTAGTCGCTGGTGATGCCGTAGCGCGGATCGGTGAACCAGATGGAGCCGTCGGACCTGACCACCACGTCGTTGGGGCTGTTGAACCGCTTGCCCTCCCAGCGATCGGCCAGGACCGTGATGGAGCCGTCGTGCTCCGTACGGCTCAGCCGGCGGTTGCCCTGCTCGCAGGAGACCAGCCTGCCCTGGCGGTCGAGCGTGTGACCGTTGGTGTAGCCGGCGGGGCTCCTGAACAGGCCGACGTGGCCGGTCATCTCGTCCCAGCGCAGCATGCGGTCGTTGGGGATGTCGCTCCACACCAGGTAGCGGCCCGCGGGGACGTAGGTCGGGCCCTCGGCCCATCGGCAGCCCGTGGCGATGCGCTCCATGCACTCGTCGCCGCCCACCCCTTCGAAACGCGGGTCGAGCAGCTCGAAGCGGGCTTTGATGGTCTCCATTCTGGTAACCGTACTAGAGTGCGATAGTGGCGGTTATTGCGCATATCAGCGACATCCACATCGGGGGCTCCGCGGACAGCGTCGAGCGCACGACCCGGGTGATGAACCAGCTCAGGATGTTCCCCGTCGATGCGATCATCGTGACGGGCGACATCGCCGACCACTCGCTCCTGGAGGAGTACGAGACGGTGCGGTCGCTGCTGGAGACCGAGATCCCGCTGATCATCTGTCCCGGCAACCACGACTACCAGCCCGAGCTGTTCGAGAAGGTGCTCGGACCGGTCAACCAGGCCCTGCGGCTGCCCGATGTGACCATCGCGCTGGCCGATTCCAGCATTCCGGGGCGCAACGAGGGCTACCTGGGCGACGCGACGTTGTCGTGGCTGGACGAGGTGCTGTCGGAACGTCCCGACGTCCCCGCCTTCGTGGGCTTCCACCACCCGCCGATCGAGCTGGGCATCCCGTACGTCGACGAGATCATGCTCCAGTCGGTCGACCGGCTCGCCGCGGTCGTCGAGCGCCACCCGCACATCGCCGGCCTGCTGGTCGGGCACGCCCACACCGCCGCGACCGGCACGTTCGCCGGGCGTCCCGTGGTCGTCGCGCCCGGAGTGATCTCGACCGGCCTGACGCCCTTCGAGAACGCGCCGAAGATCCCCGTGTCGTACGACCTGCCCCCCGCCTACGCCCTGCACATCTTCACCGGCGGCAGGCTCGTCACCCACTTCCGGCCGGTCCCGTGATGTCGACGGTCCCGTGGAACAGCAAGGAGCTGACCGTCGGCCAGCTCGCGGAGCGCAGCGGCGTCGCCGTCTCCGCGCTGCACTTCTACGAGGCCAAGGGGCTGATCTCCAGCAGGCGCACCGCCGGCAACCAGCGGCGCTACCACCGCGACACGCTGCGCAGGGTCTCGTTCGTCCGGCTCTCGCAGCGCCTCGGGATCCCGCTGGCGACCATCAAGGAGGCCCTGGCGACGCTCCCCGACGGGCGCACGCCCAACCGTGACGACTGGGCCAAGCTGTCGGCAGCCTGGAAGACCGAGCTCGACGACCGCATCGTCCAGCTTCAGCGGCTGCGCGACAACCTGACCGACTGCATCGGCTGCGGGTGCCTGTCACTCAACTCCTGCGCCCTGGCCAACCCGCACGACTGGCTGGGCGGACAGGGGCCGGGCGCCCGCCGGATCGACACCAGGCTCAATCCCCCTTCACGATGAGCGTCGGCCGCTTCGAGTGGTGCAACACGTGGTTCGACACGCTGCCGAGCAGGAGTGAGGGGATGCCCTTCAAACCGCGCGAGCCGATCACGATCACGTCGGAGCCGAGCTCGTCGGCCACCTCCACGATGGTCTTCCAGATTGACTCCGTGTCGGCCACCGCCCGATGGCTCACCTCGGACAAGCCCGCCGCCCTGGCCAGGTCGGCGCCCTCCTGGGCGTACTTCTCGGCCAGTGCCTGGGCCTCAGGAGAGGGGTCGTCGACCAGGAGCGCGGGGCCCGCGGCCGGGTAGTGCCTCAGCTGGACGAGAAGGGGCTCCCAGACGGAGACGACCACGGCCGGGGCGTCCTTGAAGTGCTTGGCGGCGAACTCGACGGCGGCCTTGGCGTCGCTGGAACCGTCATACGCGATCAAAATACTCATGCTCAGTACAGCTCCTGATTGATCAGGTTTGTTTCCGCCTGGCGGTGTCTGATAGCTCACTCCTGGCCCGCAGGACCGTCGCCACCACCAGCAGCAGCGCCAGGCCGCTGAGCGTCCACGGGTCGCTGGGGTTGCCGCCCAGGTTGCGGTCGACGACGTGCGAGATCGCGTGCACGACCGCACCGGCTGCGCCCCCGACCAGGCCCACCAGCAGCGCGTCCCTGGTGAACAGCGCGGCCAGCAGGGCGGCGCCGATGCCGAGCTGGAAGGCTCCGGCGTCGTGGAACAGGTGCAGGTTGAACGGCGGGAAGGTGGCGACCGTGGTGTAGAAGCTGTGCGGCCAGAGGAAGGCCCACGCCCCACCGGCCAGGAAGAACAACGCGCCCAGGGCGACGACTGCATTGACGAATCGGCTCATGCCCTATGGACGGAGCTCAGAGCCGCGATGTGACATCCAGCAACTCGGTGAGCGAATGGATCACGCGGATGCCGTCCTCCGGAGGCCTGGCGCTCTTGTTCCGGTCCAGCCAGAAGGCCGTCAGCCCGGCGTCGCGGGCGCCGATCGCATCGACGTCGTACTTGTCGCCCACATAGGCGGTCTCGTACGGCTCCAGCCCGAGCCTGGCGCATCCGGCCAGGAAGATCGTGGGATCGGGCTTGGCGCAACCGTGTTCCTGCGAGCAGACGATCGCCTCGCCGAAGTGGTCGACGAGGCCGATCGCCCTGAGCTTGCGCATCTGGTGGTCGAGGGCTGAGTTCGACACCACGCCCAGGACGAACCGCTCGCTCAGTTCCTTCAGGACCGGGGCGGCGTCGGGGAAGGGCGCCCACCAGGCCTCCCTGCCCGCCGCGTATCGGGCGAACCAGGCAGCCGGGTCGTCCGGGACGACGCCCACCTCGTCCAGAAATCTCACGACCCGGCGCAGCTGCTGCTCCTCGAAGGCGAGCTCACCGGCGAGGAACCTGGCGTACTCCTCCTCCATGATCGTCCGCCACCGCTCCAGCGCGTGCTCCGGCGTGCCGAACCGGTCGAGCAACCCTTCGTCCGCCAGATGCCTGAGCACGCGCTGCCGTTCAGAGCCGGTGTAGTCGAAGATCGTGTCGTCGATGTCGAACAGGATTCCCTTGAGCGTCACCCGGCCACGGTAGCCGGGGGCTCACAGGGAGATCGCATGCGGCCCCAGCAGGGTCTTGACGTCGGCGACGAACGACGGCTCAGGGCTGACGGGATACTCGGGCAACGCCAGCAGCACCATTTTGCCCGTCAAGCGCCGCAGCTGGACTCGTACGGGCACCGTACCCGCGTGCGCGATCAGCACCTGCCTGAGCTCCTCCACGAGCTGCGGAGTGATCCGCTCCTCGCGCAGCTGCAGCGTGACCGGATGCCCGCTGTCGCTGGAGATGCCCGAGACGTCGATCGGGGTGAGATCGTTGGCGAAGACCGAGATGGCGCCGTCGCGGTTGTTGATCTGCCCCGACACCGCGACCACCACGTCGCCGCGCAGCTCGGGAGCGTACAGCTCGTAGCTCTTGGGGAAGAACAGGCACTCGATGGCGGCGTCCATGTCCTCGACCGTCGCGATCGCCCACAGGTTGCCCGCCTTGTTGACCCGCCGCTCCACCTTGGTGATCAGACCGCACACCTTCACGTCGCCCCGGTCCTCCCTGCCGCTCTCCAGCAGGTCGGCGATGGTGGTGTCGCGGTTGCGCGCCAGCAGCCGCTCGGTGCCGGCCAGCGGGTGGTCGGAGACGTACAGCCCGAGCATCTCGCGCTCGAAGTCGAGCTTGGTCTTCTTGTCCCACTCGGTCTCCGGCACCGCGATGGAGAAGGAGCTCTCGACCTCGTCGACCGCCCCGAACAAGGAGTCCTGGCCGTGGGCCTCGTTCTTCTTGATGCCGATGACCGAGTCGACGGCCTGCTCGTGTACGGCCAGCAGGCCCTTGCGCGGGTGACGCATCGAGTCGAAGCCGCCGGCCTTGATCAGGGATTCGGTGACCCGCTTGTTGCACACCACCAGCGGCACCTTGTCGAGGAAGTCGTTGAAGTCGTTGTAGGCGCCCTTGTCGCGTCCGGCGACGATGCCCTCGACGACGTTCTCCCCCACGTTGCGCACTGCGCCTAGGCCGAAGCGCACCGTGTCGTCGCCGACCGCGACGAAGTCGAGATGCGACTCATTCACGCACGGCGCCAGCACCTGGATGCCCATCTTGCGGCACTCGGCCAGGTAGACGGCGGCCTTGTCCTTGTCGTCGCCGACGCTGGTGAGCAGCGCCGCCATGTACTCGGCCGGGTAGTTGGCCTTGAGATAGGCGGTCCAGTAGGCGACCAGCCCGTATCCGGCGGTGTGCGACTTGTTGAAGGCGTAGCCCGAGAAGGGCAGCATGACGTCCCACAACGCCTGGATCGCCGCGTCGGAGAACTTGTTGTCGCGCATGCCCGCCTGGAAGTTGACGAACTCCTTGGCCAGGATCTCGGGCTTCTTCTTGCCCATGGCCCGGCGCAGCAGGTCGGCGCCGCCGAGGGTGTAGCCCGCCAGTTCGCGGGCGATGGCCATGATCTGCTCCTGGTAGACCAGCAGGTGGTAGGTGGTGCCCAGGATGGGTTCGAGCGCCTCCTTCAGCTCGGGGTGGATCGGGTCGATGTCCTGGCGGGCGTTCTTGCGGTGGGCGTAGTTGGTGTGGGCGTTGGCCGCCATCGGACCGGGGCGGTAGAGGGCGAGCACGGCCGCGATGTCCTCGAACCTGGTGGGCTCCATGAGCCGCAGCAGCTGGCGCATCGGCCCGCCGTCGAGCTGGAAGACGCCCAGGGTGTCGCCGCGCGCCATGAGCCGGTAGGTGGTCGCGTCGTCGAGCGGGATCGTCAGGGTGTCGAGCTTGATGCCGCGGTTCTGCTCGATGATCTTCATGGCGTGATCGATGATGCCCAGGTTCCGCAGACCCAGGAAGTCCATCTTGATCAGGCCCATTTCCTCGCACGACGGATAGTCGAACCCGGTGATGACCACCTTGTCCTTGTCGCGCATGTGCATGGGGATGAGGTCGAGCAGCGGCGCCGACGACAGGATCACGGCCGCCGCGTGCACGCCCGTGCCGCGGATCAGGCCCTCGATGCCCATCCCGGTGTCGATGACCTTGCGCACATCGACGTCGTTGTCGTACAGCGAGCGGATCTCCCCGCCCTCGACGTAGCGCGGGTGACCCTCGTCGAACAGCTTGGCCAGCGGCACGCCCTTGCCCATGACGTCAGGCGGCATCGCCTTGGTGATCTTGTCGCCGACCGCGAACGGGTACCCGAGGATGCGCGAGGCGTCCTTGACGGCGGCCTTCGCCTTGATCGTGCCGAACGTGTTGACCTGGGCGGTCATCTCGGTGCCGTACTTGTCGGTGACGTAGCGGACCATGCGGTCACGCTGGCGGTCGTCGAAGTCGAGGTCGATGTCGGGCGGGCTGATGCGCTCAGGGTTGAGGAACCGCTCGAACAGCAGGCCGTGCTCCAGAGGACACAACTCGGTGATGCGCGTCGCGTAGGCGACGATCGAGCCGGTGGCGCTGCCACGGCCGGGGCCCACGGGGATCCCGTTCTCACGGGCATAACGGCAGATGTCGGCGACCACGAGGAAGTACGACGAGAAACCCATCGGACCGATGATCTTCATCTCGGTCTCGTAGCGATCCATCACATGGTCGGGCACCGGCGAGCCGTACCTCATCTCCAGGCCCTCCACCACCTCCTTGCGCAACCACGACTCCTGCGTCTCCCCCTCCGGCACGCCGGGGAACTGCGGCATCCTGTCGACATAGGTGAACACGTCGTCGTAGTCGCCCACCATCTCGGCCACCAGCAGCGTGTTGTCGCACGCCTCGGGCAACTCGGAGAACAGGGAACGCATCTCCTGCGCCGGCTTGAGGTAGTAGCCGGAGCCGTTGAACCGGAACCGGTTCGGATCGTCCTTGTTCTTGCCCACGCCCACGCACAGCAGGCTGTCGTGGGCGTCGGCCTGGTCCTCGGTGACGTAATGCGAGTCGTTCGTCACCAGCAGCGGGATGGCGAGCTGCTTGGCCAGGCGCAGCAGATCGTCACGCACGTCGCGCTCGATGTCGATGCCGTGATCCATCAGCTCCAGGAAATAGTTCTCCTTGCCGAACATCTCCTGGTAGTCGGCGGCGACCCTCACCGCCTCGTCGTACTGCCCCAGCCTGATCCGCGTCTGCACCGCCCCTGAAGGACACCCCGTCGTCGCGACGATCCCCTCGGCGTGCTGGGCGATCAACTCCCTGTCCATGCGCGGCTTGGAGTAGTAGCCCTCGAAGGAGGCCAGCGACGACAACCGGAACAGGTTGCGCAACCCGCGGGCGTCCTTCGCCCACATCGTCATGTGCGTGAAACGGCCGCCGCCCGACACGTCCTTGCCGCCCTCGGCGTCGGCCACGCCGGTCTCGGCCCGCTGGCCCCAGAAGACCGGCTTCTTCACGAACCTGTTCTCGGGAGCGACGTACGCCTCGATCCCGATGATCGGCTTCACCGGGCCGCCCTTGGCGGCGTGGTAGAACTCGTAGGCGCCGAACATGTTGCCGTGATCGGACATCGCGATCGCCGGCATCTCCAGCCGCGCGGCCTCGCCTACCAGCGGCTTGACCTTCGCCGCTCCGTCGAGCATTGAGTACTCGGTGTGCACGTGCAGATGGACGAATGAATCACTCACCTGACCCCAACCTTCCCCGTTCTGGCCCGTCGTGCCTTGGGAGGCTAGTCCTGCCGGGCGGGCAGGAGGAGTCTGTGAGTCTCGGGGGAAATCTGCTACTAGTGCTGGGCCATGTCGACGAAGCGGGAGTAGTGGCCCTGGAAGGCGACGGTGACGGTCGCCGTGGGGCCGTTACGGTGCTTGCCCACGATCAGGTCGGCTTCACCGGCACGGGGTGACTCCTTCTCGTAGGCGTCTTCGCGGTGGAGCAGGATGACCATGTCGGCGTCCTGCTCGATGCTGCCCGATTCGCGAAGGTCGCTCACTTGTGGGCGTTTGTCGGTCCTTTGTTCCGGACCACGGTTCAGCTGCGACATCGCGATGACCGGCACCTCGAGCTCCTTGGCCAGCAGCTTGATGCCACGAGAGATCTCGGACACCTCGTTCTGGCGGCTCTCGGTCTTCTTCGGCGAGCTCATCAGCTGGAGGTAGTCGATGATGACGAAGCGCAGGTCGTGGCGCTGCTTGAGGCGGCGGCACTTGGCGCGGATCTCCATCATCGACATGTTGGGCGAGTCGTCGATGAACAGCGGGGCCTCGGCGACCTCGCTCATGCGGCGGGCGAGCCTGGTCCAGTCGTCGTCGGTCATCATGCCCGAGCGCATGGCGTGGAGCGCCACGCGGGCCTCGGCGGAGAGGAGACGCATCGTGATCTCGTTGCGGGACATTTCCAGCGAGAAGATGACGGTGGTCATACCGTTCTTAATCGCCGCAGATCGGGCGAAATCTAGTCCTAGGGTACTTTTGCCCATCGCGGGCCGGGCGGCGACGACGATCATCTGGCCCGGGTGCAGGCCGTTGGTGAGCTGGTCGAGGTCGGCGAAGCCGGTGGGGACGCCGACCATCTGGCCGGTGCGGCTGCCGATGGCCTCGAGTTCGTCGAGGGCGCCGGGCATGATCTCCGACAGGGGCCGGTAGTCCTCGGAGGTGCGGCGCTCGGTGACCTTGTAGATCTCGGCCTGGGCGCGGTCGACGAGGTCGTCGACCTCTTCGTTCTGGCCGCCGTAGCCGTAGGAGACGATGCGGGTGCCGGCCTCGATGAGGCGGCGGAGGATGGCCTGCTCGCGGACGATCTTGGCGTAGTAGCCCGCGTTGGCGGCGGTGGGGACGACGGCGGTGAGGGTGTGGAGGTAGGCGGCGCCGCCGACGCGGGCCATCTCGCCGCGCTTCTGGAGCTCGCCGAAGACGGTGACGGCGTCGGCGGGCTCGCCGCGGCCGTAGAGGTCGGTGATGACCTCGTAGATCATCTGGTGGGCCGGACGATAGAAGTCTTCGGCGCGGATGATCTCGACGACGTCGGCGACGGCGTCCTTGGAGAGGATCATGCCGCCGAGAACGGACTGCTCGGCCTCGATGTTGTGTGGGGGTGTGCGCTCGAAGGATGGGCCCGCGGGCTCGTCCACAATCTCGAGACTCATTCGAACCCCCTTTCGAAAGCAAAGCCTAGCCTACCGGTCTGACAGTCTGACGTCTTTGCAGGTCAACAGCAACATGGGCTGTGGACAAGGTTGTGTCCAACGCTGGGGACGGCCTGTGGAACACGCTGTGGAGGACTGTGGACGACGGCTGTGGATAAGTCGGAGGGGTCAGTGGAAAACCGGGGGTGAACTGCGGACTGGTCATCCACCGCCTGTGGAGGAAAGAAAGTTGGTGCCGGTAAGGTCCATAATCTGAAGATGCCCATTACCCCCCGAGATCGAGAGATCCTGCGGCTCGCCGTACCCGCCTTCGGGGCCCTCGTCGCCGAGCCGCTGTTCCTGGTCGCCGACTACGCGATCGTCGGCCACGGTCTGGGGACGACGGCGGTCGGCGCGCTCGGGGTGGCGGGCGCGGTGCTGACCACGCTGATCAACCTGTGCGTCTTCCTGGCGTACGGCACGACGGCGTCGGTGGCGCGGCAGACGGGGGCGGGCAGGCACCGGGAGGCGATGCGCAGCGGCGTCGACGGCATGTGGCTGGCGCTGGGCATCGGGGTGGCGCTGATCGTGGTGGGCTGGCCGCTGGCCCCGGCCGTGGTGGAGCTGTTCGGCGCCGCGCCTGAGCAGAGCGAGATGGCGGTGACGTACCTGCGCATCAGCCTGCTCGGCACTCCCGCCATGCTGCTGGTGCTGGCCGGAACGGGCGTGCTCAGGGGGCTGCAGGACACGATGACCCCGCTGGTGGTCGCGGTGGCGTCGTTCGCGCTCAACGCGGTGCTCAACGCCTGGTTCGTGCTGGGGATGGACTGGGGCATCGCGGGTTCCGCGTGGGGGACGGTGATCGCGCAGAGCGCCGGGGCAGCGGTCTACCTGGTCGCGGTGGCCAAGGGCGCCGCGCGGCTGGGGATCGGCCTCAGGCCCGATCTGTCCGGCATCCGCAGGGCGGGCACGGCCGGGATCGCCCTCCTCATCAGGACCGTCTGCCTGCGCATCGTGCTGCTCGTGGCGACCGCCGTGGCCACCAGGATGGGCTCGGCCGAGCTGGCCGCGTTCGCGCTCGCCTCGCAGATCTGGACCCTGATGGCCTTCGCCCTCGACGCCATCGCGATCGCCGGCCAGGCGCTGACCGGCCGCGCGCTGGGCGCGGGCGACATCGCCGAGACGAGGGCGGCCACCAAGCGCATGGTGCAGTGGGGCCTGTGGTCGGGCGTGGTCCTCGGCCTGCTGGTGATCGCGGCCCGGCCGGTCATCCCCGGCCTGTTCGCCGCCGACCCGCAGGTCACCGCCGAGCTGCTGGCCGTCCTGTGGCCGGTGGCCCTCCTGCAGCCGATCTGCGGCATCGTCTTCGTGCTCGACGGCGTGCTGATCGGCGCGGGCGACCAGAGATACCTGGCCTGGGCGGGTGTCTGGAACACCATCGTCTTCCTGCCCGCGGCCCTGTTCGCGCCCGATCTGGTGCTGCTGTGGTGCGCGCTCGGCGTGTGGATGGTGGCGCGCCTGGTGGCTCTGGGGACAAGGGCGTACGGCAGCGCCTGGCTGGTTACGGGGGCGTAACCGGACCGTGCTTGTGGGTTGGCCTGGTGGTAAGGCACTGTCCACCTGAGCCACAAGCGAAGCATGGCCGGGAGTGTGTCGTGACCACCATTCTGCGACGCCTGCCGCCCGCCGAGGCCACCGGTTTACGCACCGGGGCCAGGCACCGGCTGGCGGAGGTCTACCGCCCAGCCGACCTGGTCATCCTCGGTCTGGGCGTGATGATCGGCGCGGGCATTTTCAGCATCGCCGGACGCCAGGCGGCCACCACCGCCGGGCCCGGTGTGATCATCTCCTTCATGATCGCGGGCATCGCCTGCATGCTGGCGTGTCTGTGTTACGCCGAACTGTCGTCGACCATCCCCGCCTCGGGAAGCGCTTACACGTTCACGTATGTGATCTTCGGTGAGGTGTGGGCCTGGGTCATCGGCTGGGCCCTGCTCCTGGAGATGCTGCTCGCCGCCGCCGTGGTCGCGCACGTGTGGTCGATGTTCGCCACGCGCGCGCTCGCCGTACCCGTGCACGAGAACGTCGGCACCGCCCTGATCCTGCTGCTGCTCACCGGGGTCGTCGCCCTGGGCGCGCGCATCGGGTTGCGGGCTTTGTGGATCATGGTGATCGCCAAGCTGGCGGCCATCCTCGCCGTGATCGTCGTGGGCTTCATGCACTTCGACCCGGCCAACCTGGGCGACTTCGTCGCCGACCCGCAACCCTCGACGTCGCCGCCCGACACCGTGATCGACGTGCTGCTCGGGCAGAGTCACAACTTCGGGTACCTGGGCGTCTTCGCGGCCGCTCCCGCGATCGCCTTCGCCTACCTGGGCTTCGACATCGTGGCCACGACCGCCGAGGAGACCTCCAACGCGCCGCGTGCCGTACCCAAGGGCATGATCCGCAGCCTCGGGCTGGCGACGGTCATCTACATCGCGGTGGCCGTCGTCATGGTGGGCATGGCGCCCTACACGGCCATCTCGCCCGACGCGCCGCTGGCCAGCGCCTTCACCCAGGTCGGTCAGGGGTGGATGGTGCACGTGATCGACGTCGGCGCGATACTCGGGCTCACGACGGTGATCCTGGTGCTGCTCGTCGGCCAGACGCGGGTGCTGTTCTCAATGGCGCGCGACGGGCTGCTGCCATCCGGGCTGGCGCGGATCAGCCGGCGTTTCCACTCCCCCGCGCGCACCACCGTGGTGCTCGGCGTGATCACGACACTGGTGGCGGTGCTCGTTCCCGTGCTCACGCTCGAGGAACTGGTGGTGATGGGGACCCTCTTCGCGTTCCTGTTCGTCGCGGCGGGCGTGGTGGTGCTGCGGCGCAGCCGCCCTGACCTGCCGCGCGGCTTCAGCGTGCCCCTGACGCCTGCCGTACCCGCGCTCTCGATGCTGGCGACGTTGTGGCTGATGCTGAACCTCAAGGTGCTGACCTGGGGGTGGTTCGCGTTGTGGATGGCCTTCGGACTGCTCGTCTACTTGCTGTACGGCAGGCGGCACAGCCTCCTTGCCGCGGCTCCTCCGAAGGGAGGGCGGCACCGGCGCTAGTCCTTCTCAGAAGCGGCCCGATTCCATGACGCTGCGCAGGAACTCGCGGGTGCGCGGCTCCCGCGGGTCGGTGAAGATCTGCGAAGGCGGCCCCTTCTCGATCAGCACGCCGTTGTCGAGGAAGCAGACGGTGTCGGCGATCTCCCGGCAGAAGCCCATCTCGTGGGTAGTCATGACCATCGTCATGCCGGCGCTCTTGAGCTCCTTGATGACGCCGAGCACCTCCACGACCAGCTCCGGGTCCAGCGCCGAGGTGACCTCGTCGAGGAGCAGCAGCTTCGGCTGCGTCGCCACCGCGCGGATGATCGCCACGCGCTGCTGCTGGCCGCCGGAGAGCTGGTCGGGATAGGCGGTCGCCCGATCGCCCAGCCCGAACCTCTCCAGCAGGTCGCGCGCCTGCTGCTCGGCCTGCGCGCGCGGCACCTTGTGCACCTGGCGCGGGGCGAGCGTGATGTTGTCGAGCACCGACATGTGCGGGAACAGGTTGAACGCCTGGAAGACGATGCCGAGCCGCTTGCGCACGTCGTCGGCGTTCGCCCGGGGGTCGGTGATCTCCACGCCCTCCAGGTGGATCGTGCCGTCGTCGACCTCTTCCAGCAGGTTGACGCATCGCAGCAGCGTCGACTTGCCGGACCCCGAGGCGCCGATCAGGCAGACCACCTCGTGCGGGGCCACCTCCAGATCGATGCCCTTCAGCACGTGGCGGCCCCGGTAGCCCTTCCACAGGCCCTCGATGGTCAGGACGTTCATGCCCCCCGCCTCCGCTGCGATCTGGCCGCCAGGTAGTCGGTGAACCTGGCCATCGGGATGGTCAGCAGCACGAACAGCAGCGCCGCGACCAGGTAGGGGGTGTAGTTGAAGGTCTTGGCGACGTGGATCTGCGCCTGCCTGACCGCCTCGACCACGCCGATCGTGGCGACCAGCGAGGTCTCCTTCTGCAGGGCGACGAAGTCGTTCAGCAGGGGCGGGATCACCCGCCTGACCGCCTGCGGGAGAACCACGAACCGCATCGTCTTGCCGTACGGCAGGCCGAGGCTCCGCGCGGCGGCCACCTGGCTCGGGTGGACCGACTCGATGCCCGACCTGAACACCTCGGCCACGTAGGCGCCGTACGACAACGTCAGCGCGATGATGCCCAGCGTCACCGGGTCGTTGGGGGTGCCCTGGAGGTTCAGCGCGGGCAGGCCGAAACCGATGAGCAGGACCAGGAGCAGGGTGGGGATGCCGCGGAAGAGGTCGGTGTAGGCGATCGCCAGGGCGCGCAAGGGGAAGAAGACCGGCGACTTCAGGCCCCTGACCAGCGCCACCAGGAGACCGACGATCAGGATCAACGGTTCGGCGATCAAGAAGATCTTGATGTTGATCAGGAAGCCCTCGGCCACGTCAGGGAGGGCCTTGGTGAAGTTCTCCCAGCTGAAGAACGTCTCCTCGACCCGCTGCCAGCCGGGGGCGTTGGTCACGACGTAGACGACGAGGACCAGGAAGATGATCGTCGAGATCGTGGCTGTGGAGGCCGAGCGGAGGGTCCGCGACTTGCGGATCTTCTCGCGCTCGGCCTGGCGCTCGCTCTTGACGTAGCTCACGTGCGCGCTCTTCGCCCTCTGCTACTGGAGTTCGGGCGCGCCCGCGGCGGCGCTCAGCCACTCCTGCTCGATCTTGTCGAGCTCGCCCTTGCTCTTGAGCGCGTCGACGGCCTTGTCGACGCAGCTCTTCAACGTGTTGCCCTTCTCCATCACCAGGCCGAACTCCTCCGGCGTGCTGCCCGTCGCGCTGAACTGGCCGACGATCGCGGAGTTCTCGACCTGCGCCGCGGTCACGTAGAACGCGGTCGGCAGGTCCACGACGATCGCGTCGACCTGCTTGTTCTTCAGGGCGTTCACCGCGTCGATCTGGTCGTTGTAGACGCGCGGCTGCGCACCCGGCTGGATCACGCTGGTGACGGCCTCCAGCGAGGTGGTGCCGACCTGCACGCCGATCTTGGCGTCCTTGAGCTCGGCCAGCGACTTCGCCGCGGCGAACTTACCGCCCTTGATCGCGACGACCGCCTGCTTGACGGTGTAGTAGCCGTTGCTGAAGTCGACCGCCTTGGCCCGCTCGGGGCTGATGGAGACCTGGTTGATGTCGAAGTCGAACTTCTTCGGGCCCGGCGCGAAGGCGGTGTCGAACTTGACCGTCTCCCACTTGACCTCGCTGCGGTCGAAACCCAGCTCGCCGGCGACGGCGTAGGCGACCGCGCTCTCGAACCCCTGGCCGTTGGTGGGGTCGTCGTCCTTGAACCACGGCTCGTAGGCGGGCTTGTCGGTGCCGATCGTCAGCGTGCCCGGGGTGATCAGCTTGAGCTGCTCCTTGGTGCAGGCCGTGGCGGGAGCGCTCGCGCTGCCGGCGGGCGAGGCGGCGGTGGTGGAACTCGTGGTGTTGTCGGCGGGGGCACAGGCCACGGCCGCCAGCGCGAGTGCGCCGGTCGCGAGCAGCAGCGAGGGACGGGCCATGATCATGCCTCCGGAGTACTAGCGAGGGAACTGGGCGCATTCTACGGCAACTGGATAGGGAATCATTCGGGAGGGGGTGGGTTGACCTGCTGTAACTCAGATTGGTTGGGTTTGGGGGTCATGGCCTTGATGACACCAGGCAGAGGAGCTCGATGACCCAGGCAGGCGGCACCCAGGCCACGGTCCCCCACCAGATGTGGCCCCTGTACGCCGCGGGCTTCACCACCGCCTTCGGCGCGCACGGCATCGCCGCCAACCTCGGCGGCTTCTCCGACGACGCCGTCACCTCACTCCTCGTCCTCGGCGGCCTGCTCGCCCTCTACGACGGCGCAGAAGTGCTGCTCAAACCGCTGTTCGGAACCCTCGCCGACCGCATCGGCGCGCGCCCCGTCCTGCTCGGCGGCCTGATCGCCTTCGCCCTCGCCTCCCTCGCGTACGTCATCGCCGACAGCCCCGGCTGGTTGTGGGCCGCCCGCCTCGGCCAGGGCGCCGCCGCCTCCGCCTTCTCCCCGTCGGCCTCCGCGCTGGTCGCCCGCCTCAACCCCGCCGCCAAGCTGGGCCGGGCCTTCGGCAGCTACGGCTTCTACAAGTCGATCGGCTACACCCTCGGCCCCCTGCTCGGCGGCGTCCTGGTGTGGGCGGGCGGGCTGCGGCTGCTGTTCGCGGTGCTGGCGTTCCTCGGCGTCGCGGTCTGCATCTGGGCGGCCCTGGCCGTACCCGCCGTACCACCGCTGCCCAAGGCCAGGCAGACGGTGCTCGACCTGGCCAGGCGGCTGGCCGACCCCGCCTTCCTGCTGCCCACCGCCGCCCTCGCCGGCGCCACCGCCGCGCTGTCGGTCGGGGTCGGGTTCCTGCCCGTGTCCGGGAGTGTCGCCGGGCTGGGCACCGTCGCCACCGGCGCAGCGGTGTCCGTCCTCGCGGCCTGCGCCGCCGTCGTTCAGCCCAGGGCCGGGCGTGCCCTGGACGCTGGGCGGTTGTCCGTGCGCGCGGGGATGTTGTGGGGGCTGGCGATCACGGCCGCGGGGCTGGGGTGCGCGGCGCTGCCCGGGGTGGTGGGGATGCTCGCCGCGGCCGTGTTGATCGGGGTGGGGACCGGGTTGATCACGCCGCTGGGGTTCGCGGCGCTGGCCGCCCGGACGCCGGACGAGCGGATGGGTCAGACGATGGGGGCGGCGGAGCTGGGGCGGGAACTGGGGGACGCTGGGGGGCCGTTGGTGGTGGCCGGGGTTGCGACGGTGGTGGGGCTTTCCGGTGGGTATGCGGTGCTGGCGGTGGTGCTGGCCGTGGGGCCGGTGGTGGGGGTGGTGAAGGGGCTGAGAGCCCGGGCGTGAAGCCTTCCGTCTCCGGGCTCGTGCAGCCTTCCGCGTCCCAGCTTGGGCGGGGTCTCAAGCTGGACTCGGCAGGTCGATCAGCGCCAGCTTCCCCGGATCCGACACCACCGAGATCTCCACGATCCGCCCCCCCGGCCACCGTGAACGCCAGCAGCGACAGCGCAGACCCATCCCCCCGCCAAGCCATGAACCCAGGCCCCCCGTTGACCAGCACCGCACGCCCACGCGCGCCCGGCTCGCTCGGCATGCGCACCCCGGCAGCGACCTGAGTAGCCCCCAGCGTGACGACGACCCCCTCCCCCGTGTCGTCGCTCAACCGCACCTCAGGATCGAGCACCTGCAACAGCCCCTCGAAATCCCCGAACCGCGCCGCCTTCAGAAACGCCCGCACCACAGCCCGCTGCTCCCGCCGCGCACCCGCCGGCCGCTCAGCCGCCTGCACCTTCCGCCGAGCCCGGCTGGCCAGCATCTTCGCCGCATCACCCGACCTGCCAAGAATCCGCCCGATCTCCTCGAACGGCACCGCGAACATGTCGTGCAACACGAACGCCAGCCGCTCCCCCGGCCCCAGCGAATCCAGAACGACCAGCAACGCGACCGCGACCGAATCAGCCAGCGCCACGTCATCCTCAGGCGCGACCCCGTCGTCGAACGTCACCACAAGCTCAGGCAGCCGCTCGTCCAGGGAGGCTTCCGGCCGAATCTGCCGCGACCGCAGGACGTCCAGGCTGATCCGCCCCACCACCGTGGTCAACCAGCCGGCGAGATTGCCGATCGTCTCCGCATCCTGACGCGCGAGCCGCAACCACGCCTCCTGCACCACGTCGTCGGCGTCCGCATACGACCCCAGCACCCGATAGGCGACCGCCCGCAACCGCTCACGCTGCGCGCGAACGCCTCGGCCAGCACATCAGCGGGTGTGGTGTCGGACATGGTGTTACCTTCCTCGATTCTGCTCCGTCATGAGGATGACGAGCCCGGACGGGCACACGTAACCGATGAGGGAGCAGCAACGATGCAAGCACGACTCAAGAGCTCGGGCAGTCCCGAGGTCACCCAGGCGATCCAGCAGCTCTACAAGGTGATCGCCTCAGCGGGCGTCGACAGCCGCCTGCTGACACTCGTCCACCTCCGCACCAGCCAGATCAACGGCTGCAGCCCGTGCGTCTTCGCGTCGGTGCAGGCGGGCAAGCGCGACGGCGAGACGGACCAACGGCTACACAGCGTGGCCGCATGGAGGGAGACGCCGTTCTTCACGGACGAGGAACGGGCGGCACTCGCCCTGACCGAGGCGGCCACCAGGATCCAGGACGGGGCGCCTGGGGTGACGGACGAGATCTGGGAGGGGGTGGCGGGGGTGCTTTCGGAGGGGGAGTTGAATGCGGTCATTTTGGAGATCGCTTTGACGAACTTCTTCAACCGGATCAACCACACGATCCGGGAGCAGGCGGGGAAGACCTGGTGAGCTGAGCGGGGGAGCGGTCGCTCCACCGGGAGGATGGTCTTCAAGGAATGACAGGCGGCGTGTCGGGGCTCCCGACTTCGGTAGTGCCGTCGCTCACGGTCAGTCCGGCGGAGGAGGATGCCTCGTCCCGCCCCGGCCCTCCGCCAGGGTCGCCTCGCGTCGGAACGCCTCCCAAGAGCGCTCACATCGCACCACCGCACGAGCGCCTCGCAGCACCGCACGAGCGCCTCGCACCACCTCCGGCACCTCGCGCCCGTCGGCGGTTGAGCCCCCTCGCCACCCCTCAATCAACGGCCTCGGCCAAGGCAACACTCCCCCTCACCAACAACGGCAACCATGCGGGGCCCGGGGCGGCAGCCTCGGCAGGGGGTGTGGGGGGCTCGGCCCCCCACGCAGCACAGCCCGACCCGCCCAGCGCGAAGCGCGCGATCTTGGGAGGCCCAAGCCTTCCGGCGGGAAGCACAAACCCCCGCCCGAATGCTCGGACGGGGGCCTGTCAAAGCAGGTGCCGGTGTCAGCCGGCGACAACCTCGACGTCGAGGTTGGCAGAAACCTCAGGGTGCAGCTTGACGCTGACCCGGTGGCTGCCGACGCTCTTGATCGGGTTGACGATCTCGATCCGGCGACGGTCGAGCAGCGGCCCGCCGGCCTTCTTGACCGCGTCGGCGATGTCACCGGTGGTGACGGAGCCGAAGAGGCGACCAGCGTCGCCCGCGCGGGTGGTCAGCTTGACCCGGAGGCCGCCGAGCTGGCCGGCGACTTCCTTGGCGGTGCCGAGGTCGCGGATCTCGCGGGCGTCGCGAGCCTTCTTGATCGAGTCGATCTGCTTCTCGCCGCCGCGCGTCCACAGGATCGCGAAGCCGCGGGGCAGGAGGAAGTTACGGCCGTAGCCGTCCTTGACCTCAACGACGTCACCGGGGGCGCCGAGGCCGGAGACCTCGGTGGTGAGGATGAGCTTCATTTCGAGAAACCTCCCTTAGCGCGCGGTGCTCGTGTAAGGCAGCAGAGCCACCTCACGGGCATTCTTGATCGCGGTGGCCACGTCGCGCTGGTGCTGGGTGCAGTTGCCCGTCACCCGGCGCGCACGGATCTTGCCGCGGTCGGAGATGAACTTCCGCAGCAGCGCCGTGTCCTTGTAGTCGACGTAGGAGATCTTCTCGTGGCAGAACAGGCAAACCTTCTTCTTGGGCTTGCGCAGTGCCGGCTTAGCCATCGTGGTGCTCCTTTCAGAGCCCCGCCGTGAAGCGGGAATGGGCCGAAATGGACTGTGGAATTAGAAGGGAGGCTCGTCGCTGAAGTCGTTGCCGCCGCCGAAGCCGCCGCCACCACCCTGCTGCTGGCCGCCACCGCCTCCGCCGTAGCCGCCACCGCCGCCGTAACCGCCGCCGCCCTGGGACGGGGCGGGCGAGGCAGAGGCCCACGGGTCGTCGGCGGGACCGCCACCGAAACCGCCGCCGCCACCGCCGCCACCCTGACGGGAGCTGCGGTTGACCTTGGCGGTCGCGTTACGAAGGGACGGGCCGACCTCGTCGACCTCGACCTCGTAGACGGTGCGCTTCTCGCCTTCCTTGGTCTCGTAAGACCGCTGCTTGAGCCGTCCCTGAACGATGACCCGCATGCCACGCTGCAGCGACTCGGCGACGTTTTCCGCCGCCTGACGCCACACGTTGCAGGTCAGGAAGAGACTCTCGCCGTCTTTCCACTCGTTGGTCTGGCGATCCATGAACCGCGGAGTGGATGCGATGCGGAACCGGGCCACGGCTTGCCCGGTAGGGGTGAAGCGAAGCTCCGGGTCGTCGACGAGGTTGCCGACGATGGTGATGACGGTGTCACCTGCTGCCATGGCCTTGCCTTCCTGCGGTCTCTGGGTTATGGCTCAGAGTACGGCTCTCCGCCGACAAAATCGGGGAGTTAGTGCAGCTCGGGGCGGAGGACCTTGGTCCGCATGATGGCCTCGTTGAGGTTCATCTGCCGATCGAGCTCCTTGACCGTGGCCGGGGTCGCGGTCAGGTCGATGACGGCGTAGATGCCCTCGGACTTCTTGTTGATGTCGTAGGACAGACGACGACGGCCCCAGACGTCGACCTTCTCCACGGTGCCGCCGTCGGTGCGGACGACAGTGAGGAACTGGTCGAGGGACGGTGCGACCGTGCGCTCATCGAGCGAAGGGTCCAGGATGACCATTACTTCGTAACGACGCATACGGGACTCCAACCTCCTCTGGACTCTTGCGGCCACGACCCTGTGCCGTGGCAGGAGGACGCTGACGTTTCTCCAGCACCGGGCCCCTTTCGGCCCGCGGGAGGTCACAACGCAGCTTTGCCAGGTTACCAGCAGCGAACCGATGGGAAGGCCAGTAGGAAAACCCATTGGGGGTGATCAGCTGTGCCGCACGTCTTCCAACCGTCGGAGAGCCAGAGCCAGCAGTTCGATCTCGGCGCCAAGAGCATCGAGGGCAGGCTGGCGATCGCCACGCTGGTGCTCGGACTCGTCTCGTTCGTCGCCACCTTCTTCGAGGGCGGCCACATCATCGCGTCGTGGGCGGGCGCTCTCGGCTTCGGCGTCGGCCTCTACTCCCAGTACGTCTCCGAGACAACCACCCAGCGCTCGGTCAACATCATCGGCATCGTCGCCGCGTTCGTCGGCGTCACGCTGGGGATCGCCCGTGGTGGGTTCCTCTGACGGACCCCTCTAGCTGAGATTGAGGTCGACTCCCAGCAGGGGGAGGAACCAGAGGAAGATCGCCAGCAGAGCCTCGGCCACCTCGCGCAGCAGCGCCGGGGTGATGTAGTCGTACACCCAGGCCACGTAGATGCCGATCAGTATGTAGATCAGGAACACGAGGCTGATGCCTCGACGGTAGTACGCCATATCGGGTCTCCTTGGATGCCAGGGGGCGAACACCGACTTCCCTTTTGCGTGCCCGGCAAACAGATAGGCTCGGTGCCATGGTGCGCATCGGAGCTCACGTCCACAACGACGACCCCGCCGCCCACGCCGAGGCCGTCGGCGCCGAGGTGGTGCAGTTCTTCCTCGGCGACCCGCAGGGCTACAAGGCGCCTGTCCTGCCCGAGAAGCCGGTCGAGGGCGTCGACGTCTACGTCCATGCGCCCTACCTGGTCAACGTCGCCACGACGAACAACCGCATCCGCATCCCCAGCCGCAAGCTCCTGCAGCAGCATCTCGACGCGGCCGCCCAGATCGGAGCCAAGGGCCTGATCGTCCACGGCGGCCACCTGGGCAAGGACGAAGACCCGCAGAAGGGCTTCGACAACTGGCGCAAGGTCTTCGAGCGCCTGGAGCAGCCCATCCCGGTGCTGATCGAGAACACCGCCGGCGGCGACAACGCCATGGCGCGCAGGCTCGACAGCATCGCCCGCCTGTGGGAGACCCTCGACGGCTTCGACGTCGGTTTCTGCCTCGACACCTGCCACGCCCACGCGGGAGGAGAGGAGCTGGTCGGCCTGGTGGAGCGGGTCAAGGCCATCACGGGCCGCATCGACCTGATCCACTGCAACGACTCGCGTGACGCCTTCGACTCGGGGGCCGACCGTCACGCCAATCTCCGCAACGGCCAGATCGACCCCGAGCTGATCCTGGAGGTCTGCCGTACGGCAGGCGCCCCGATCGTGGTCGAGACGCCCGCCGAGGGTCAGGCCGAGGACATCGCCTTCCTTCGGAAGAACCTCTGATACCGCGGAAGAACCTCTGTTACTCCACAGCCTGTGGATAACATTTCTGGATGACGGAAGGTTTACGTCATCGGAACGCGGGGAACCGGTCGGGGGCGCGGTCGAAGACGCCTCCGCCCTGGTCATCGATGCCCGCCTGCCGTACGACGTCCTTGTCCGGACGCAGGATGTCGCGCACGACGAAGGCCATCATGATCCCGATCGTGATGATCCGTCCCCACACGGCCGTGAAGTACGTGTCGTCGCCGATGCCCAGCGACTTGGTGGCCTCGTCCTGGTAGAGCAGGTAGAGCCAGATCGCCATGAAGTACCAGATCTCCGCGATCTGCCACAACGCCAGCGGTTTCCAGTTCGGACGGGCCAGCACCGCGAACGGCACCAGCCACAACACGAACTGCGGTGACCAGACCTTGTTGGTCATCATGAAGGCGGCCAGCGCAAGGAAGCAGATCTGCGCCAGCCGCGGACGCTGCGGCGCCATGACCGTCAGGACGGCGATCCCCAGGCACAGGATGGCCAGCGAGACCATGCCCAGGATGCTGACGTCTGTCGTGCCGAGGACCGGCCAGCCCTTGTTCTGGAAGAACAGCCAGGGCGAGCCCCAGTCGACGCCGCGCTCGGAGGAGAAGGCGTAGAACCGGCGCCAGCCGTCCCAGGCCAGGATCATGAAGGGCAGGTTGACCAGCAGCCACGCGCCGCCCGCCGAGCCGGCCGCCACCAGGAACGGCCGCCACTTCATGGTCCGCACCGTCAGCAGGAACAGCGCGCCGATGAACATCAGCGGGTAGAACTTGGTCGCGATGGCCAGGCCGAGCAGCACGCCCGCGAGCACGTGCTTCTGGCGGGCCCACGCGAGCAGGAAGCCCATCGACAACGCGCCGGCGATCAGGTCCCAGTTGATGTAGGCGGCCAGGATCACGCCGGGCGCCAGGGCGTACCAGAGCGCGTCCCAGCGCCGCGTCGGGCCGGCGACGGCGGCCATGAGCAGCACGCCGATCACCAGGCACAGGCCCAGCAGGATGACGGTCAGGTCGTAGAACCAGACGCCCTGCTCGTACTCGTTACCGGGCGCCAGCCTGCGCGCGATCAGCGCGAAGAACTGCATGACCTCGCCCAGCACCACCGGGTACTCCACGTGCTGGTCGGGCGGCACGTTGGCGAAGTAGGGGTTCTGGGTGGCGAGCTGCCGCGCGAAGTACAGCGGGAAGATGTCGGTGTAGCAGAAGTTCGTGTAGGTCGTCTGACCCGCGTTCCAGCCGCCCGTACGGCAGGGCAGTTTCTGGACGTAGGCGAGAATCGCCCCCAGGGCTGCGAAGAGCCCCAGGGGCAGGTACGGCACCGCCCGCGTGTAGAGCGGGAAGCGCACCTCCGTGGAGGTTGTCATTCGTCCTCACGGGTCGATTCGGGCACACTCGCGGCTCCGGCGGGTGGCGATGGCACGGTCTGGCCACCCATTGTGGACGGATCTTCGTTCGTGGCGTCGCCGCCACCCTCATCGAATTCGCCGCCGTCGCCACCGTCGCCGTACTCAGGCACGCCGTCGTCCTCGGTGCAGATGCCGAGCACGCAGTTGTCCATGCTCCCGTCGTCGCCGAAGGGGTCCTCGGTCTTCTCGGGCTTGGGCTCGGGCTTGGGCGCCAGGTTGTTCGGCACGCCGGTGCCGGCCTTGGCGGGGAAGTCCTCGACCTTCCTGCCGTCCATGGCGGCGGCCATGAAGTCGTGCCAGATCTGCGTGGGCAGGCCGCCACCGCCGATGGCGCCGGGCAGCGACACTTCCCTCCAGCAGACCTCGTACTTGGGGTTCTTCTTGTGGATGAGCGGGTTGCCGTACTTGTCGTACTTCAGTTCCTTCTTGCAGTTCGTAGTGAACGGCATTTCCTTGTACATGCCGACAGCGGTCGAGAGCTGCGGAGTGAAGCCGACGAACCAGGCGTCCTTGGACTCGTTGTTCGTACCGGTCTTGCCCGCCACCGGGCGGCCGATGTTGGCGGCGCCGCCGGTACCGGCCTTGACGACCTGCTGCAGCGCGTAGGTCGCGTCGGCGGCCACGCCCTCGGTGAGGACCGTCCTGGAGGCCTTGCTCTCCTCGCCGACCTTCGTGCCGTCGAAGGTGGTGATTGAGATGACCGTGTGCCACGGGGTGTACTTGCCGCCGTTGGCGAAGATGGAGTAGCCCGCCGCCTGCTCCACGGCCGTGACCGAGGCGCTGCCGATGGTCACGGCGTAGTTGTGCTCGCCGACGGCCCAGTCGATGCCCTTGCTGTAAGCGGACTGCGCCCGCTCGCCGACTCCGGCGCTCTTGGCGATCTCTGCGACCTTGTCCATGCCGACCTTCTCGCCCATCTGCACGAAGACCGTGTTGACGGACTTCGCCGTGGCGGTGGCGAGGTTGATCGAGCCATAGGCGCTGTTGCCGGCGTTGCTGATGTCCTTGGTGCCCGGAGCCTTGTAGGTCTTCATGCCCTCGATGTAGCTGTCGAGGGACCAGCCCTGCTCCAGCCAGGCGGCCAGGACGTACGGCTTGAAGGCGGACGCGGCCTGCTTGACCGTGTCGAAGGCCCGGTTGGTGTAGTTCTTCGTGTAGTCGTCGCCGCTGAAGAAGGCGACCACGCGGCCGTTCTTCGGGTTCACCGAGGCCACCGTGGCGTGCACGGTAGGCCCGAAGGTGCGGGTGCGCGCGTCGACGACCCGCTTGGCCTCGATCATGAGCTGCTTGTCGAAGGTGGTGACGACCTTCAGACCGCGCGACCGGAGCGCTTCCTCGCTGATGCCGTACTTGGACTCCAGCTCGCGCTCGACGATGTTGAGCATGTAGCCCTTGAGCCCGGTGTAGGCCTCCTTCGGCTTGAAGGACGCGAACTTCAGGTCCTCGAACTTGGCGCCCTTGAACTCGCCGTACTTGGCCGCGTCGATGGTCTGCAGGCCGCCGATCACGTAGTTGAAACGCTCCTTGGTGAGCGCCATGTTGTCCTTGGCCTCGGCCTCGTCGAAGCGCGAGGGGTTCTGGATGCGCCCGGCCAGGTAGGCGGCCTCCGGCACGGTCAGTTCCTTGGCGCTCGTGTTGAAGTACGCCTTCGCCGCCGCCTCGACACCGCTGGCGCCGCGACCGAAGTAGATCGTGTTCAGGTACTGCTCGAGGATCCACTCCTTGGGCTTGCTCTTGTTGAGCTTGACCGCGACGAAGATCTCCTTGATCTTGCGGCTGGGCGAGACCTCCGTGCCGATGCCCTCGTAGTACCCACGCGCCATCTGCTGGGTGATGGTCGAGGCGCCCTGGATCTGCTGTCCGGTGGCGGTCATCCACACCGAGCGGGCCAGGCCGCTGAAGGAGATGCCGGAGTCCTCCCAGAACTCACGGTTCTCCGCGGCGATGACGGCGTCCTGCAGGTGCTTGGGGATGTCAGAGAAGGGGACGATGCGCCGCTTCTCCCCCAGCTCGGCGATCGGCGTCTTGCCGTCGTTGTAGTAGATGATGCTGCCCTGCGCGGTCGCCGACTCCTTGTAGTTCTCCGGCACCGGGGTGTTGGCGTAGCCCACCGCGATCATGCCGAACAGGCCGGCCACCAGGATGACGCCGCCCGCCATGACGATCTTCCAGCTCGGCAGGAACCGCCGCCACCGCGCCTTCTCGGGCTTGGAGGGACCGTCGTCGTCGCGGCCCCTGCGCGTGGGAGGAGGGCCGCCGGGCCCACCGGG
>NZ_JBITGL010000014.1:0-258873 GCF_044456985.1 Nonomuraea sp. NPDC050663 | reverse complement strand
CGCGGCTTGGCGCCACGGTCAGCCCGTAGTCGTGACAGGCGCCCGCATGCCCGCCCCGGCCTCGGCGGGCGGGGGGGGGGGGGGGGGGCGGGGCCCCCCCCCCCCCCCCCCCCCCCCCCCCCCCCCCCCCCCGGGGGGGGCCCCCCCCCCCCGCCGGTGATTTGATCTAGGGTTCCTTCCTCCCGTCGTAGCCGAGCAGGCGCATCGCCGTCTCCGGATCCATGGCCGCGGCCAGCAGCTGGGCGCGGGCGTTGGCCCGGTCCCTGTCCTGCTCGGCCCTGGCCTGGGCGGACCGCATGTTCCTCACCATGATCATCGCGACCCCGAGGCCCACGATGACCGCGACGACGATGATGAACAGCACGGCGAGCAGTCCGGGCGAGGCCACGCCCGAGATCGCGGACGACGCCGAGCCAGGCAGGCCTCCCGTGGCCACCAGCGCGCCGACCACGGCCACCGCGACCAGCGCGACCAGGCTGCCGACGACCACCAGCACGCCCCTGCCCCGGCTCCTGGGCACCTCGGCCGCGGGCGGTGCGGACGCGGCGAGCGGCGTGGCCTCCGGGATCGGCTGGGGATCGGCGGCCCACGGCACGAACTCCGGCTGCCTGCCGTTCTCGGCGAGCGCGACCGGCGCGTGGGGCGGCGGCGCGATCACCACCTCGGTCGCCATCGGGGCGACGGCGACGTGCGCCGGCGTCCCGTGGGCCGGGGTGACCATGGCGCCGTACGACTCCGGCTCCTCCACCGCGCCGGGCAGCTCGCGCATGACCGGGCTGTGCTCCCGGTGCGCCCGCGCCGCCTCCACGTGGTACTCCTCGATCTCGGCGAACAGCTCGTCGGAGTCGTAGATCGATCCGTCGATCAGGGTGCCGCGCCGCCGCTCGAAGATCGCCACGACGTCGTCGCCGTTGAGCGTCTTGTGCGTCTCCAGGGCGTGCGCCAGGCAGAGCACGTCTCGGCGGTGCTCTCGCAGCAACTCCTCGGCCATGCCCATGAGGCGCACCAGGTTCCATTCGATGCGCTCGCCCAGGACGTGCGGGGTCTCCTCGTCGGCCGCTCGCCGGTTGGCCGGGTCGCGGTCGGTGATGGAGATCGGCCCGCCGGGCGGGCGCTGGCGCGGCATCGCCTTGCCGCCGCCCATGATCTCCAGCTGCTGGAGCGCGGGCAGGGAGGTGACGCCGGTGCCCATGCCCCAGTGCGACTCCATCAGGGCGGTGAGGAACGTCGCCGAGTGCAGGTCTCCCGAGACGCCCGAGGAGTTGTCCTCGCCGAAGAACATGCGCTCACCGGCCAGGGAGGCCAGAGAGACCATGATGTCGGCCTCGTACTCCGACTTCCAGCGGGTGAACTGGTCCTCCGGCTTGATGGAGGCGACCATGCCCAGGTAGTCGGCGCCCTTCTCGATGGTGGCGACGTCGATCTCGAGGTGGTAGCGGGTGCGGTAGGCGATCACCGCGTGGCAGGCCTCGTGGACGGCTACCGCGTGCCGCTCGCGCTCGATGTACTCCACGTCCTCGGGCGGTCCGAGCTGCTTGAGCCGCTTGGCGCGCAGCACGTCGGCCCAGGTGATCACATCGCGGCCGTCGCGGATCGCGGTGATCAGGGACTCGTTGACCATGTCCTTGATCGTGGCGCCCGTGGCGTACGGGGTGATGGTCGCGAGCTTGTCGATCTGCTCGGCCGTCAGGTCGTGCTCGACCTTGGCGAAGTAGCCCTCGTAGGTGCGCACCCGTCCGGCCTTGGAGGGATAGCCCACCTTGTAGATGCGGTCGATGCGGCCGGGGCGCAGGAGCGCCTCGTCGAGGACGTCGGGCATGTTGGTCGCCATCATGACGAGGATCCGGTACTTGGGCGGGGGCTTGGGCCGCATGCCCAGGGCCCGCCGTACCAGCCGGTTGAAGAAGCCGCGCGGCTTCTTCAGGCCTGACAGCTCCGTGAGCAGCGCCTGCAGCGTGCCCATGTCGCCGCCTCCGCCGTTCATGCCGCCGCCCATGATGAAGCGGCGCTTCTCGACCGGCTCCTCCTGCGGGGTCCTGAAGGTCAGCCTCGACCTGCTGTCCTCGGCCAGGTAGTCGAAGCCGTGGCAGCCGGTGTGGGTGAAGCCCTGTCCCGGCTGCGGCTGGCCGGCCAGGCGCCCGCGGCGTCCGAGCGAGTCGGCCTCGTCGAAGAAGACGATCACTCCGCCGTAGCGCAGGGCGAGCTTGCGCAGCTTGCGGAAGAGCCCCTTGACCTTGAGGATGCCGATGCCCATGAACATGTTGATGAAGGCGCCGGGGTCGACGAAGACGTACGGCTTGCCGGTCTCGCCCGCCACCGCCTCGGCCATCAGGGTCTTGCCGGTTCCCGGCGGCCCCCACAGCAGCAGGCCGCCCGGCACGTAGCCGCCCTTGTCCTCGATCGCCTCGGGCCGCTCCAGGAAGACGATGTTCTCGCGCACGCGCTCGACGACGTGGTCCTGGCCCCACACGTCCTTGAACCGGGTCTTGATGTCGTCGGGGAAGTAGGTCTCGATGCCGCCGCGAGACAGGAACCAGAACAGTCCGACGAACTGGAAGATGACGAAGAAGAAGGCGAAGGCCAGCTGCGCCACGTACGGCAGGGCCATGAACAGCAGCGCGGGCGCCTGGAAGATCGCGATGAACGGGCTGGTGTCGAGCACCGCGCCGAGGACCAGGGCCAGCACGGTGACGAAGAAGGCGACCTTCGCCCACCGGGAGACGCGGAAGCGGGTCCAGTCGCTGAAGCGGCGTTTGCTCCAGCGTTCCGTGCCGCCGAAGACCCTCTTGCTCCAGAAGCGGTGGTAGCCGGAGGATTTCTCGCTGATCAGGAAGTGGATCTGGCGCAGCACCTCGATGCCGAGGAACCAGAAGATCCACTGGTGTTCCGCGGCGATCGAGCGCAGAGCTTCGACGAAGGGCATGATGCCCTGGTAGTCGGCCATGGTCTTCCACGTCAGGACGAGGAAGGCCACGGTGAGCAGGATCAGGAACTTGATGCGGTCCCACATGGGCAGGGCCTTGCGGTACACCTGGCCGTCGTCGGGACCACTGTCAGGAGCGCGCAGTCCCTCGTGATAGGTCGTCTGATTCACGTGCGCCCCTTTTAACCCGGCATCCGGATCAGCTTGAAGGAGTCCTTGATTTTGTCGAACTCACCCGCCCGGGCCCTGAAGCACAGGGAGTGACAGCTGATGACCAGGGCGGATACCGTGGCGCCCTTCTCATCCAGCAGGGACGTCAGATCGTAGGTCTGCACTTTCCCTTGGAATTCGTAGTTGAAGCGGACGTGGACGCCTCGTGCGCCGTTTTCCAGGGACAGGAGATCGTCGGCGAGGAGTTCGAACTTCGTGAACCGCATCTCCCGGCCCGCCATGGCGGCCTGCTGCTCCAGCGCGCTGCGCAGGTCCTTGGTCACCGGCAGGAAGAAGTCGCGCAGCCGGTTCATCGAGATGGCGCCGACCTGGTCCTCGGTCAGCTTGTGCACGGTGGCGTAGACGAAGGGTTCCGTCGAGCTGATGAGATGCTCGGGTGTCGGTTCTGTCGCCTGGTCGAAGGCCGTCGACCAGACACGCTGCTTGGCCAGTCGCGCCGATTCGGATTCGGGATTGTCGCCGCTCAGGAACAGGTCGATGCCGTAGGACTCGACCTGGGCGAAAGTGGCGGGCACCTTGAAGTAGGTGGTTCCCTCCCGATCCCGCACGTAGGTGAACTCGTTCTGGCCGCATGAGGCGGCCCCTGTCATCACAAAGACCGCGATCGTGATCGCGGTCAGCCGTTTCCAAGCCC
This sequence comes from Nonomuraea sp. NPDC050663, assembly GCF_044456985.1. NCBI lineage: Bacteria > Bacillati > Actinomycetota > Actinomycetes > Streptosporangiales > Streptosporangiaceae > Nonomuraea > Nonomuraea sp. NPDC050663. Next base: position 255,085 of record NZ_JBITGL010000014.1, on the reverse strand, counting down.
ATAATGCTTTCACCAGGGCTTACCTCCGCTTTAGGCCCAACGAGGTCTTTGTGCCCTGTTTCATGCGGGTTTAGTGCGCCTGGAAGCTGATAAATCTTGACCAAATCTTGGCCGTACCTTGGCTTTACCTGTGACAGAGGGGTCAGGTGGCCGGGGAAGGGTGTAACGCGCGGGGCGCTCACATCCGACTTCCCAGTATGGACGACCCTCTCGCCGAGCGCCGCTTCCTCGACGTGTGGTCTCGCCACGAGATCAGCGACCGCGACAGGCGCCTGGTGCTGGTCGGCCTGCTCGTCGCCCAGGGCCTGGAGGAGGAGCTGGAGATCCAGCTCGACGCGGCGCTGCGCACCGGCGACCTGACGCCCGGCGAACTGCGCGCCGTCGTCGCCCTCGTCGTCCACTACGCGGGCGCCGCGCGCGGCGCGCGTCTGGACCGCCAGGCGGAGGACCTCATCGAACGCACCGCCAGGGGCTGACGGGCGCGCTACGGGGCGATGGTCGCGGCGAGCGTGCCGCCCAGCTCCCAGCAGGCGTCCAGGTCGGGCTTCGACGGGGGGCCGAGCACCACGACCGGCCTGGCCACCGGGGTCCAGCCCAGGCCCGAGGCGATCGACTCCACCGCGGCGACCGCGCCCGTCGTGTCGCTGTTGCCGTGGACGTACAGCCCGTACGGCAGGCGCCTGGTCTCCTCCAGGCAGGGATAGTAGACGCCGTCGAAGAAGTGCTTGAGCGCCCCCGACATGTAGCCGATGTTCGCGGGCGTGCCCAGCAGGATCCCGTCGGCGGCGAACACGTCGGTGGCCGTCGCCTGGAGTGCCGCCCGGCTGGCCACCTCCACCTCCGGCACCTCGCGCGCGCCTCGCCGTACCGCGTCGAACAGCTCGTGGGTGGCGGGCGAGGCGGTGTGGTGGACGATGAGCAGCCTCACGAGACGGCCTCGACGCGGTAGAGCGGGCCGCGCAGGCTCAGGGCGTACAGCTCGCCCTGGTTGTCCTGGCCGAACGACGACAGCTGTCTCACGGTGCCCGCCCTGCTTCCCTTGCCCGGCCTGCTCGCGGGCGTGGTGTTGACCCAGCCCGCGCAGAAGTCACCGTAGACGAACCGGCCGCGCAACCACGGGATGGCGGTGCCGCGATAGACGTATCCGGCGATGACCGAGCAGTTGCCGCCCTCGCCGAGCGGGTAGGTGATCGCCGGTTCCGCGTGGTCGCGGACTTGGCCCTCGCCGTACCTCGACGTGCCCTCGTAGACGTTCCAGCCGTAGTTCTCGCCGCCCTTGGACGAGGCTCGCTGGACGTCGACCTCCTCCCACCGGTCCTGGCCGACGTCGCCGATCCACAGGTCGCCGCTCTGCCGGTCGAAGCCGAACCTCCACGGGTTGCGCAGGCCGTACGCCCAGATCTCCGGCTTGGCGCCGCGCCGTGCGGCGAAGGGGTTGTCGGGCGGGACCCGGTAGGGCCGGCCGCCCCTGGGGTCGATGCGCAGGATCTTGCCGAGCCAGGTCGACAACTTCTGCCCGTTGCCGTGCGGGTCTCCCCCGCTGCCGCCGTCGCCGAAGGCGATGTAGAGGTAGCCGTCGGGGCCGAAGGCGAGCTGGCCGCCGTTGTGGTTGGCGTACGGCTGGTCCTGCCTGAGCACCTCGCGCCTGGCGCTCGCCTTCGTGCCGTCGAAGGCCCACTCGGTGACGCGGGTGTCGCCCTGGTCGTCCGTCCAGTCCAGGTAGAGCCAGTCGCCGCTGGGGTGGAAGGCGACGCCCAGCAGGCCGCGCTCACCGCCCGTGCTCGCCTCCTCGGACAGGTCGACGATCGTGCGCTGCCTGCCGTCCTTGAGCGCCTTGAGCCTGCCGGACTGCTCGGCGACGTAGAGCGTGTCGTCGCCGTCGCGGGTGGCGAAGGCCACCGGCTTGTCGAAGCGGGCGATCTGGCGGAAGCGCAGCTTGCCTTCGACCTGGGTCACCGTCGGGGTGGGCGCTGCGGACGCGGTGGCCTGCGCGCTCGTGGACACGACGGCGGGCTCCGCCGCCGTGCAGCCGCCCAGGGCGACGGCCGCGATCAGGAGGGTGGTGCCGGGTAGTTTTCCCACGCCTCCATCCTGCCCGCGTGGGCCTGAGGTTCCCCGCAAGGCGCCCAGTAGATTGCTGGGCATGCCAACCGCACTCATCACCGGCGCCACGGCGGGCATCGGCGCCGCCTTCGCCCGTCGCCTCGCCGCCGACGGTTTCGCTCTCGTTCTGGTGGCCCGCGATTCCCAGCGCCTGGCCGAGTCGGCGGAGACCCTCAAGCTCAGGTACGGCACGGCGGTCGAGACCCTGCCCGCCGACCTGGCCACCGACGAGGGCCTGGAGCTGGTCGAGCAGCGGATCCGCGACGGGATCGACCTGCTGGTCAACAATGCCGGCTTCGGCCACCGCACGGCCTTCCTGCAGACCCCGGTCGCCGACGAGGTGGCGATGCTGAAGGTGCACTGCGAGGCCGTGCTGCGCCTGACGCTCACCGCCGTGCCGGTCCTGAAGGCGCGCGGCCGGGGCGGTGTCATCAACGTCGCTTCGGTGGCGGCCTTCTTCAACCGCGGCAGCTACAGCGCCTCCAAGGCGTGGGTGGTCAACTTCACCGAGTCCGTCGCGGCCGAGATCAGCTCGCCACGGGTGCGGGTCATGGCCCTGTGCCCGGGTTTCGTGCGCACCGAGTTCCACTCGCGGGCCTCGATGGACATGTCGGGCACACCCGAGTTCCTGTGGCTCGACGCCGACGCCGTGGCCAGGACCGCCATGCGCGACCTGGCGCGGGGCGTCAGGGTCAGCGTCCCCGGCGCGCTCTACAAGGCCATCGTGACCTTCGGCACGCTGGTGCCCAAGTCGCTGCAGCACGCCGTCAACGCGAGGCTGGGTCGACGCGACTAATCCTGGACATGTAATATCCAGGATATGCGGATGAGCGAGGGCGTCGAATGGGCGCTTCACAGCTGCGTGAACCTGGCCTGGATGGAGGGCCGGGCCGTCACCGCCGCCCGGCTCGCCGCGCTCTACTCCCTGCCCGCCGCCTACCTCAACAAGCAGCTCCAGCTGCTGGCCAAGGCGGGCATCCTCACCTCCACGCCGGGCCCGCGCGGCGGCTTCCGCCTCGCGCGCCCGACCACGGCGATCACCCTGCTCGACGTGGTGACCGCCATCGAGGGCGGCGAGGACGCCTTCCGCTGCCAGCAGATCCTCCGCGAGGGTCCCGGCGGGCGCGACGACGTCGACTACCGGCGCACCTGCGCCGTGTCGATCGGCATGCGCAAGGCGGAGCTCGCCTGGCGGCGGGAACTGGCCGCCCAGACGATCTCCGACGTCATCGCCCAGGTGGAACGCCACCATCCCGACGCTTCCTCACGCACCCGCGGGCAGCTCATGTGAGCTTCTCCGTGGACTAATTCTGGATATTTTTCATCCCGATTGGAGAGAATGTCATGCAGCCTCGTCTCAACGCCTTCGAGCTGGTGCCCGACATCTACAAGGCCATGACCGGCGTGGAGGCCGCCATGCGGCGCAGCTCGCTGCCCCGCACCACCTACGAGCTCGTCAAGCTGCGCGTGAGCCAGATCAACGGCTGCGGCTACTGCGTCGACATGCACGCCCGCGACCTGAAGGCCTCGGGCGAGAGCGACGAGCGGCTGTGGTCGGTGGCGGCCTGGCGCGAGGCGCCGTACTTCACCGACGCGGAACGTGCCGCCCTCGACCTGGCCGAGGCGGCGACCCGGCTGGCCGACAACCCGAACGCGGTGCCGGACGAGGTGTGGCAGGCGGCCGAGAAGGAGTACCCCCAGGAGACCCTGGCCGCGCTGGTGATGGCGATCGCGACCATCAACTTCTGGAACCGCGTCGGCGTGACCACGCGGCTGGTGGCGGGCTCGCACACGCACTGAGGTCATGAGCAGGCCCCCGCTGCGGGAGGGGGTCGCGGCGGGGGCCTGGGGCAGGGGGATCACCGGATCGGGCCGGCTTCGCGGGGAGCGATCCGGCCCGGTCGGGCGTCAGCGGCCGATGTTGGCCTCGTGGCCGATGGCCAGACCCGACTCCTTGTCGAAGAAGTGCAGGTTGTGGGTGTCGATGACCAGGTCGATCGACTGGCCGGGACGCACGTGCGAGCGGGCGTTCACGCGGGCGGTCCACAGCGACTTGTCGCCGGACAGCGGCAGCGCCGACTCGTCCTCGTCGCCGGTGTCGGCGGCGGCGACGGTGTCCTTGTGCTCGACGGGCGGGGCGTCGATGAGGAAGAGCACGTTGATCTCGGAGCCGAGCTCCTCGGTGACCTCGGCCTTGACCGGGAGGGTCGCCCAGCCGTTGGCGTGCTGGCCGGCGGAGGCGGCGTCCTCGAAGTCGGAGGGGCGGATGCCGAGGATGACCTGGCGGCCGATGTACTTGTCGAGGCCCGGCTTCTCGGCGAAGGTCGAGTCCGGGATGGAGAGCTTGATGCCGGCGAAGGTGACCGAGGCGCCACCGTCACGCACCAGCTCGGCGGTGGCGAAGTTCATGGACGGCGAGCCCATGAAGCCGGCGACGAACAGGTTGACCGGCTTGTCGAACAGGTTCTGCGGGGTGTCGACCTGCTGCAGCAGACCGTCGCGCAGCACGCAGACGCGGTCGCCGAGGGTCATGGCCTCGACCTGGTCGTGGGTGACGTAGACGGTGGTGGTGCGCAGGCGCTCGTGCATCTGGTTCAGCGAGGCGCGCATCGACACACGCAGCTTGGCGTCGAGGTTGGACAGCGGCTCGTCCATGAGGAAGGCCTGCGGGTTACGCACGATGGCGCGGCCCATGGCGACACGCTGGCGCTGACCACCGGACAGGGCGGCCGGCTTGCGCTTGAGGTACTGCTCCAGGCCCAGCATCTTGGCGGCGTCGTTGACGCGCGAGGCGATCTCGGCCTTGGGCATCTTGCGGAGCTTCAGACCGAAGGCGAGGTTCTCCTCGACGGTCATGTGGGGGTACAGCGCGTAGTTCTGGAAGACCATCGCGATGTCACGGTCCTTGGGCGGCAGGTGGTTGACCACCTTGTCGCCGATGGAGATCTCGCCGCCGCTGATGTCCTCGAGCCCTGCGATCATCCGGAGCGCGGTGGACTTACCGCATCCAGAGGGGCCGACGAGCACCATGAACTCGCCGTCCCTGATCTCAAGGTTGAGCCCGTTGACGGCCTTGACGCCGCCCGCGTACACCTTGTCGACGTTGCTAAGAACGATGGATGCCATAACAGTCCTTCGCGCTACCGGGGGATTACCTCGGCTTGGATACGTTTTCATGCATCTCACCCGAAACGGACATCCCTGTCAAGAGGACCTGGACTGTTATCCCCCTGAGCTCGACCGCGATGGAACGTCATGATGGAATCGTTTCCATGGAGCGGGTGACGATCAAGGAAGTGGCCGAGGCCGCGGGCGTCGGGGTGGCCACGGTGTCCCGGGTGCTGTCCGGCGGCTCGGCGAGCCCCGAGACGCGCGAGCGCGTGCTGGCCGTGGCCGCGCAGCTCGACTACCGCCCCAGCGCCCTGGGCCGCAACCTGCGCCAGCGCCGCACCGGCGGCATGGGGCTGCTCGTGCCCGACCTGACCGACACCTTCTACGGCCGGCTGGCCGAGGGCGTGCTGTCCTGCGCGCGTACGGCGGGCGAGCCCGTCATGGTCGGCTCCACGGGGGGCGACCCGGAGCAGGAGGCCGAGCTGATCGGCATGCTGCTGGAGCAGAGCGTCGACCGGGTGATCGCGGTGCCGGCCGGCGGCCCCGACGCGTGGGCCCCGGCGATCCGGTCGGGCATGACCGTCGTCTTCGCCGACCGGCTGCCCAGCGAGCCCGCCTCGGAGTTCGACACCGCGTACGACGAGCCCCTCGACGAGCTCGAGGCCCTCGACGGGCTGCCCCGCCGCGTCAAGCCGCCCTCGGTCCCCGACCTGCCCGCCGTCCTGGCCGACGACCGGGCAGGCATCCGTACGGCGGTGCGTTACCTGCGCGGGCTGGGGCACCGCGACATTGCCTTCCTGGGCAACACCGGGCACGCGAGCCGGGTGGCCGCCTTCCGCGAGGCGACCGACGACGGCCTGGTCGTGTTGGCCGAGGCGACCCGCGACGCCGCCTACGCCGCCGCCTCCGGACTGTTCCAGAGCAACCCCGACGTGACCGCGGTGCTGGCGGGGGGCAACGTGCTGGGCGAGGCGGCGGTGCTGGCGGCCAGGGAGCTCGACCTGCGCATCCCGCGCGACCTGAGCCTGATCATGTTCGACGATGTCCCGTGGGCGGAGTTGTGCGCGCCGCCGCTGACGGTGATCTCCCAGCCCGCGCGCGACCTGGGTTACCGCGCCGCCGAGCTGGTGCTGCGGGCGGATCCCCGCCGCCGCCCGCGCAGCGTGCTGCTGCCGACCGAGCTGATCATCCGCGGGAGCTGCGGACCTAGACTGAAGAAGTGAACGATGAGGATCTGCGCTATTTGAGGCGTTGTGTGGAGCTGGCGGGCCAGGCCCTGGAGAAGGGCAACTTCCCGTTCGGCTCGGTGCTCGTGAGCGAGGGTGAGATCCTCGCCGAGGGCCACAACGAGGAGTCCAGCGGCGACTACACCCGCCACCCCGAGTTCGAGCTGGCCCGGTGGGCGGCCGGGAATCTCACCCCCGAGCAGCGGGCGGCGGCCACCGTCTACACCTCGGGCGAGCACTGCCCGATGTGCTCGGCCGCGCACGGCTGGGTGGGGCTGGGCCGCATCGTCTACGCGACGTCGTCGGAGCAGCTGACGGCCTGGCGCGCCGAACTGGGCGCGCCGGAGTCGCCGGTGCGGGCGCTGCCGATCCGCGAGGTCGTGCCCGGCGCGGTGGTGGAGGGCCCGGCGCCCGAACTGGCCGACGAGGTCCGGGCCCTGCACGCGCGCGTCTACGCCTGAACGAGCTTCTCGATCGCTCCGGTGACCTCGGGGTCCTCGGGCTCGGTGCGCGGGCGGAACCTGCCAACGACGGCGCCGGAGCGGTCGACCAGGAACTTCTCGAAGTTCCACTGGATGTCGCCCGACTCGCCCGCCGCGTCGGCGGCCTGGGTCAGCTCGGTGTAGAGCGGGTGACGGCCCTCGCCGTTCACCTCGACCTTCTCCAGCAGCGGGAAGTCGACGCCGTAGGTCGTCGAGCAGAACTCCTGGATCTCCTCGGCGCTGCCCGGCTCCTGCCCCATGAACTGGTTGCACGGCACGCCCACCACGGTGAACCCGCGCGGGCCGTAGGTCTGCTGGAGCTTGACCAGACCGGTGTACTGCGGGGTCAGCCCGCACTTCGAAGCGACGTTGACGACCAGCACCGCCTTGTCACCGGCCAGCTCGGCCAGGGTGGTGGGGGCGTCGTCGAGGGTGCGCAACGGGATCTCACGGAGACTCATGCGCCCAACCCTACTTAACGACCTTCGCGCGAAAACTGTGACCCGTTCCACATTTTTCCGATAAATCCCCTGGCGGGCGACAAATCAATCATGAGCAAACCGATCTTCAAACGCATGATCGAGTAGCGGCGCATGGACGGCATGCGGGAGGGTGTCGCGGTCCCTCACGAGTCCATCCGAAAGGGAATCCCTCATGCCCACGCTACGCCGTACGAGCGCTCTGATCGCGGCCGCCACACTGGTGGCGGCGGGGACGACGGGCACCGCGTCGGCCGCCGAGGCGCAGACGGCCGGAATCAAGGAACGCAACAAGGCGATCGCCCGCCCCCTGGTGGCCAAACGCGGCTGGAGCCGCACCCAGTTCCACTGCCTGGAGAAGCTGTGGAGCCGCGAGAGCGGCTGGCACCACAGAGCCGGAAACCGGTACTCCGGCGCCTACGGCATCCCCCAAGCACTGCCGGGCCGCAAGATGGCCAGCCACGGCAGCGACTGGCGCACCAACCCCCGCACCCAGATCTCCTGGGGGCTTTCCTACATCAAGAGCAGGTACGGCGCGCCGTGCCGAGCTTGGGGGCACTTCCTCGCACGCGGCTGGTACTGACCCCCTTCCTCACGTATTGGTCAACGACCACCCCCCATGAGGTAGGTCAACCACCCGAATCGGTCATGCGCCCCCAGTCCGCGGCAAACACCCTTCCAGCCGCGTAGCTCGTGCACGGTCGCGGCGCGCGCCGCCGTACTAGAACCGCCTCTAGAGCACGTCGCGGGCCTGCCGGGCCGTCCGAAGTCTGGGCGGTACCAGATCCCGGCCAGGCCACGCGGACCCTCCACGCCCCCGCCAGGGGCGCTGGTGGAGCCAGACGCCGCAGGAGGAACCGGCGCCTGTCCGCACGCGACCGGACAGCAAGGATCGATTTGGACAGCAAACGCGCTCTGTGCGGCACGCTCGCCATCGTCGCCCTGACCGTTGGGGCGATGGAGACGGGCACCGCGACCGCCGAAACGGACACCGAGTCCGCCACCGCGGTCCACTTCCGGAGCTGGGAGGCCGACGCCGGATCCGGCGAGGCCCGTCAGGGTGTCTGGCGGGCCGACGACGGACCGGCGCGGATCCACCGCAGGACCTGGCGCACCCACGCCAAGCCCACCGTGGACCGCGCCGGCGCCTGGCGCATGCCCAACCAACCGGAAGCCCGGGTCAAGAGGCCGGGCAAGGCCAGGAACAAGGAGATCGCCCGCGGGCTGCTACGGCAACGCGCATGGTCCTCCGGACAGTTCCAGTGTCTCAACAGCCTCTGGACCAGGGAGAGCAACTGGAACCATCGGGCCCACAACCGCTCGTCCGGCGCCTACGGCATTCCCCAGGCCTTGCCTGGGGGCAAGATGTCAGGCGCGGGAAGGGACTGGCGGCACAATCCGGCCACCCAGATCCGCTGGGGCCTGAAGTACATCAAGCACCGCTACGGGCGCCCGTGCGGGGCTTGGGGGCATTTCAGGTCGCACAACTGGTACTAGCAGCCGCTCGGGGGAAGGAACGGCTGCTTCGCAGGGGGTCGACCGCTTGACGCGGTCGGCCCTCTGCTTCGTTGGGCGACACCCACGATGCCGACGCAACGCCCCCAGGAGAGCCCCTTCGCCTCCCCCGTCCACTGGCACCCGCCAACGAGCCCCCGCCCTCTCCACCGGCGCCCGCCGAATGAGGCCTTCGCCCCTCCACCGGCGCCCGCTCACGAGGCCCCGTCTCCCCTCCACTGGCCCCCGCCAACGAGCCCCCGCACGCGCTCCGCCCATCCCCTCAGCCCAGCGCCACCGCCGTGCCGTCGATGAGCAGCCGCAGCCCGTGCTCGAAGGCCTCCTCCCCCATCGTCCCCCCACCCTCACGAATCGCCCGGAGCAGCGTGGACTCCATCCCGCCCTCCAGCAGCCCGGCGATCTCCGCGACGCTCGTCACCGCCCCCCGCTCCGCCTGCTCCCGCAACACGAACCCGTTGACATAACTGGTGCAACTCGCCAAGGTGCGCAACGCCAGCACCGGGGTGAACCCGCACCCCACCAACGCCGTGAGTTCCTCATCGAACTGCCGGATCGTCCCCGGCCCCAGACTCGCCGCCATCGTGATCACGCGAGCCCCGTCACGATGAGCCAGCAAAGCCCCCCGGTAACCCCGAGCCCGCCGCCCCAGCCACTCCCGCCACCCCTCCCCATCACGCGGCGGCCCCATCCCCCCGGCGAGCACGATCGCATCCGCCATGCCGTCAAGCAGCTCCTGCTTGGTGCGGATATGCCAGTAGAGCGCCGGCGACTGCACACCCAGCTCGCCGGCGAGCCTGCGCACGGTCAGCCCGTCGAGCCCGACGTCATCGAGCAACCGCAGTGCCGTCTCGATCAGGGTCTGCCTGGTGAGCGCCATGGTTTGACACCTTAGCAGCGCTAAGGAAGGATGAGCCTCCTTAGCACTGCTAAGGAAGGTGGATCATGAGGTTGCTCCTGCGTTGCGGCGTGATCGCCGGCCCCTTCTTCATCGCCATGGTCCTGATCCAGGACTACACCCGCCCCGACTTCGACCCGCGCAAACATCCGCTGAGCCTGCTGAGCCTCGGCGACCTGGGCTGGATCCAGATCGCCACCTTCGTCATCACCGGCCTGCTCTTCATCGCCTCGGCGATCGGCATGCGCCCGATCGCCGAGGCGATGGGGCCCCCTGTTCATCGGCACCTTCGGCGCGGGCCTGATCACCGCCGGCATCTTCCGCACCGCCCCAAGCTGGGGCTATCCCCCAGGCGCCCCAACCGGCCTCCCGGGCACCTCACCCCTCCCGGGCACATCACCGCTCCCGGGCACTTCACCGCTCCCGGGTACCGCCCCCCTCCCGGACGGGTCAGCCCTCCTGGGCACCTCACCGCTCCCGGACGGGCCAGCCCCCCTTGGCATGTCACCGCCTCCGGGCACGTCGCGGCTCCCGACCCCCTCACCGGGCTCGGGCACCACGCCCATCCCCGAAACGTCGGCTGTCACCGCACCCCCGCCATCGACCTCACCGCCGTTGGGTGCCCCGCCCACCGACTCCATCGACATCGCCTACGTGCTGCACGGCGTCGGCTTCTTCATCGTCCTGGTCTCACTGATCGCCGCGTGTTTCGTCTTCACAAGGCGCTTCGCCGTCGCCGGCGACCGACCCTGGGCGATCATCTGCGCGACGGTCGGCGTGGCGCTGCCGGTCATCTACGCCCTGTCCGGCGTCCTGTCGCGAGGCGGCGCCGACCCCCAGCCGCTCAGCCTCATGCTCCGCTTACTGGCCGTGACCGGCTGGAGCTGGGCATCGCTACTGGCGGCCCACCTCCTCAAGCAGACCCGAACCACTCCCCGCGAGCCCACCCAGCCCCCCTCAGCCACCCGCGAGCCAGACCAGCCGCCCGCAGCCACCCGCGAGCCAGACCTGCAGCCAACGGCCACAAGCGAGCCAGGCCCGTTCCCTTCAGCGACCTCGTGAGCGAGGCCTGCCCTCTTCGGCCACATGAGGCCCCCAGCAGGGCCTTGCAGTTCGCCAGCCCACCCAGCACGCTCAGGCTCGCAAGGCCAAGCGGCACACGCTTCCACCCGCGCAAATCTCAGACGGTGCCCTGCCGCCTCCGTCTCGGATGAACGGCGATCGCCTGAATGAGCAGTTCGATCCCGAACTCGAACTCCTCCTCATGGTCACACTGCCGCAGCAACGGCGCCAGCTCGCTCACTTGCGGGAACAGCGCCGGGTCCACGTCTTGGTCGACGTCGGCCTGCATGTGGGTCGGCGCGAACGTCGGCGTCACCCCCACCTCACGAAGCAGCGATCCCACGATGTAGGCGATGAAGATCCGCAACATCCGCACCGCATCAGCCCCCTCGAACCCGGCGCTCCGCAACGTGGCGAGCGCCCGCTCCACCGGCAGCAGCCCCGTCGAGGAGTGCAGCTGCCGGCTGACGACGACCATCGTGGAGCGCGGATAGTGGTGCGCGATCTGCCGGAAGGCATGCGCCTGCATGCGCACCCGGTCACGCCACGGCGCGTCAGGGTCGTCCCTGAACTCGATCTTCGACAGTACGGCTTCCGCCACGCCTTCGAGCAGCGCGGCCTTGTTCGGCACGTGGTTGTAGAGCGACATCACGCCGACCTGCAGATCGGCCGCGATGCGCCGCATGGAGACCGCGTCGGCCCCCTCGCGCTCGATCAGGGCGATCGCCGCGTCCACGATCATGCTGCGGTTCAGGGGCACAGAGCCATTCTATTGACGCACGTACAGCGTACGTGTCACCGTGAGGACGTACGGCGTACGTACCTCTCCGGGAGGCCCTTCCTATGTCGACGCACGAGCTGTACACCATCCCCGCCTCGCTGGCGACCTGGGACGTCGAGATGTCCGGCTCGTCGCGGTTCACCTGGGAATACGACGACGGCCGCGACCGCATGCTCGCCCTGTACCAAAAGGGCAAGGACAAGCAGTGGGACTCCACCAAGCGCATCGACTGGGACCTCGAGGTCGATCCGTACAACGTGCTCGGCATCCCCGACCAGACCATCGCCATCTACGGCACGCCGCTGTGGGAGCGCATGTCGGAGCAGACGCGCCAGGAGGTGCGCCGCCACAGCGCGGCCTGGCAGTTCTCCCAGTTCCTGCACGGCGAGCAGGGCGCGATGATCTGCTCGGCCAAGATCGTCGAATCGGTGCCCGACCTCGACTCCAAGTTCTACGCGGCCACCCAGACCATGGACGAGGCACGTCACGCTGAGACCTACGCCCGCTTCCTGCAGGAGAAGGTGGGCCTGGCCTACCCCATCAACGAGCACCTCAAGGCGCTGCTCGACTCCACCCTGTCCGACTCGCGCTGGGACATGCCCTACCTCGGCATGCAGGTGCTCATCGAGGGCCTGGCCCTGGCGGCGTTCGGCGTGATGCGCGACATCACCACCAAGCCCCTGCCCAAGCAGATCCTCGCCTACGTGATGCAGGACGAGGCCAGGCACGTGGCCTTCGGGCGCATGGCGCTGCGTGACTATTACGAGAACCTGTCGGAGAGCGAGCTGCGCGAGCGCGAGGACTTCGTGATCGAGGGCTGCTACCTCATGCGCGACCGGCTGCGCGGCAAGGAGACGTGGGAGACGATCGGGCTGTCGAAGTCCGAGGTGGACGAGGCGATGGAGGCCGTCGACAAGTCCGAGTACCTCCGGCTTTTCCGCTCGCTGCTGTTCAGCCGCATCGTGCCCTGCGTCAAGGACATCGGCCTCTGGTCGCCGCGCCTGCAGCAGGCGTACGCGGACATGGGCGTGCTGGAGATGGCCGGGCAGTCGCTCGAGGCGCTCATGAAGCAGGACGAGGACATCGCCGACAAACTCGACGCCGAGCGATTCGCCGCCGAGGAGGCGGAGCGCGCGGAGGAGGTCGCGGAGACGATCGCCATGGGCGGCACAGAGGGCTGACCCCCTCGCCACCGTGGACCTCGACGCCCTGGGCTCGCCGCCGTGGACCTCGACGCCATGGGTTCGCCGTGGGCCCCGTTGCCGTGGGCCCCGTTGCCGTCGGCCCCGTTGCCGTGGGCCCCGTTGCCGTGGGCCCCGTTGCCGTCGGCCCCGTTGCCGTCGGCCCCGTTGCCGTCGGCCCCGTTGCCGTGGGCCCCGTTGCCGTCGGCCCCGTTGCCGTCGGCCCCGTTGCCGTCGGCCCCGTTGCCGTGGGCCCCGTTGCCGTGGGCTCTACGCAGTGGGCCTCGTTGCCTGGCAGAGAACGTCCGCCTGGCCGCTCACGGAGCCGGCCAGGGGGACGGCGTGCGCAGGGGCGGAGGGCTGCTCAGGCGGAGGTGGGCAGCCGACCTCAGCGTTTCTCCGCCACCCCGCCCATGAGCAGCCGCTGCCAGTCCTCCAGCTCCTCCTCGATCGGCTCCTCCGGCCGCCACTCCGGCGCGAACACCACGCCGGGCTCGGCCAGCTCGTACCCCTCGAAGAGCTCCTCGATCTCCTGGGCGGTCCGGAAGCGCCCCGAGCCGATGCCGGCGATCAGGATGCGTTCGGCGATCTCGCTGTTGGGCCCCGACCGGGCGAAGTGGGTGATGAAGACGTGGCTGCCCGCGGGCATCCGGTCCATGAAGGACCTGACGACCCCCCGAGGGTCCTCCGCCTCGTCGAGGTGGTGCAGCACCCCGCAGAGGATCAGCGCCACCGGCTCGTCGAAGTCGAGCATCGCCTTCACGTGCGGGTCGGTCAGGATCGACTGGGGGTCTCTCATGTCCGCCTGGATGACGACGGTCTTGTCGTTCTCGGCCAGCAGGGCTCGCCCGTGGACGAGCACGATGGGGTCGTTGTCGACGTAGACGACCCTGGCGTCGGGGTTGATCGCCTGGGCGGCCTGGTGCACGTTCTGCTGGGTGGGAAGGCCGGAGCCGATGTCGAGGAACTGGGTGATCCCGCGTTCGGCGGCGAGGTAGCGGATCGCCCGCACCAGGACCGCTCGGTTCTCGAGGGTCGCGGCTCTGGAGTCGGGATTGAGGGCGAAGAGCTGGTCACCCACGGCCCGGTCGGCGGCGAAGTTGTCCTTGCCGCCGAGCATGTAGTCGTAGACGCGGGCGATGCTCGGAATGTCCGGATTCACGACGGTCTGTAAGGGATCCACGTGATCATCCTATGGACGCGGGTAACCCTTGATAAGTGAGTGCGGCCAGTCTGCGTGCCTCGAGGACGGCCCGGCTGCCGCCCTTGCGCGCGGCCATCTCCGCCAGTCTCGGCGACCACGGACCCGGCGTGACGCTCGTGCCCGCCTCGGTGCAGCGCGTGGCCAGGGCGAGGAGGTCGGCGAGGCCGGTGCGGGGCTTGGCGCCCGGTTCGGGCAGGATCGAGGCGAGGGCTTCCGCCAGCACCGTCCACATCTCGGCCGGTGCGAAGACCGCCACCTGGTCGAGGACCTCGGTGACCCGGCTGAGGACGATGAAGTTCAGGCCGACCAACTCTCCGATCAGGCGTCCGAGGTCCGCGGCCGGTAACTCGCCACGGGCGATCAGCGTCAGCACGGCCTCGACGGCCGCCGCTCGCTGCTCCGCACGCTCGTGGCCCATGCCGATGGCCAGCGCGCCCGCGGTCGCGGCGCCGACGGGGCCGGCGCCGTGCATGGCGGCCGCGAGGGTGCCGACCTGCCCGTCGGAGCTGTTCATGCGCGACGGGAGGTACTTCAGCAGGTACGCGGCGACGACCTCCCGGTGCGACGGCATGATCCACGGCCACCAGGCCAGGTCGACATCGGTGTGACCGTATCCGGCGGCCGGTTCGAGGTCGAACAGGAAGGCCGGCTCGGGTGGGCAGTCGGCGGGCGGGGTGATGCGGGCATGCAGTTGGGGGCGCATCCACGCGTGCGGCCCGAGCAGGTCGGTGCCACAGGTGACGGTCGGCCGCGGTGCCCCGCTGGAAAGGCGTGCGGCAAGCCGTTGCCCGGCGGAAAAGCGTGCGGCAAGCCGTTGCCCGGCGGAAAAGCGTGCGGCGAGCCGCTGCCCGGCGGCCGAGGTGAGGCGCTCGGCCCGCGCGGCCATGGCGGGGTCGGGGTCCGGCGGCAGGCGGAGCATCGCCTGCAGGAAGTCGTTCGCGAGCGGCTCCGCGCCGGCGAACCGTTCGAGTCTGGCGATGAGGGTCTCGGGGTCGAGGTGACCGGTGGGATGCGTCGGCGTCGCCAGGAGGAACGGGACAGTGTCGCCGCGTTCCAGCAGGTGGATGACCTCGCGAATACGTCGCTGGACGAGCAGGTGCGGCTGGGGACCGGGGGGTTCGGCTCCCAGTGCCTGCGTCAGCCGGCAGCTGCCCTCGGGGTCGACCACCGCGAGCGCGCAGCGTGAGAGGAGCGTGTGCGGATGCTCGTCGAGCCAGCGGTCGGGGTAGATCTCCCCGCCCGAGTCGCGGACGAAGGCGGTGGCCTGCCAGGCGGCGAGTGCGCCGGCCACCGCCGCCCGGTCGCGGTGGGTCAGCTCGACGAACGCCGCGAGCATGCGTTCGTACTCGGCGGGTGTGCGTGGCCGGCGCGTGCTCTCGAACTCTGCGGCGAGCTCGGACGGCGAGTCGATGGGCGGCAGCAGCGGGGGCAACGAGGCAAGCGGGGCCGCGCACGCCGCGGAGGGCAGCTCCTCCGGCACGTCGTCGAAGGGACCGTAGTGTCCGGCGAGCGTCTCACGCAGATCGGCGGGCAGCTCGGGAGCGGCCTGGCGCACCGCCGTGAATCCCGCCTCGCCTGCGTGCGGGGCGAGCCTGACCGCCTGCCGTACGGCACGCGCCCGCAGCACCGCGTCGGCCTGGCAGAAAGTCATGGCCAGGGCTTCGAGGGAGCCGTCGGGGTGCAGGCGCCCGCTCCTGCCGATCCACTGGAGCGCGGCGGTGAGGTGTTTCTTCTCCGGGCGGAAGGCCAGGGCCTGCACCGCCTCGGCGAACAGGCCGGGGTCGATCCCGTGCGCCTCTTCCGCTCGGTGCAGCTCAGTGACCGCGAGCTGCACCAGCGGCGAGGCTCCCGAGGCCAGCACGCGGACGAGGTCGAGGACGGGGATCTCTTCGGGCGACGGGTGGAGCTCGCGCCACAACGTGACGAACGGCGCTGTCTCGGAGACGTCGCCCCCTCTGAGGAACCGGCCCGCGCAGCCGTCGAGCAGCACTTTCCGCAGCACGACCCCGGCGTGGGCCAGCGCCGCGAGCCGGTGCACGATCACGCTCCCGGGTGACGGGCCCTGCGCCCACATCAGGGCGGCGACGACGCCGTCGGCGTGGAACAGCCGCGGCACCATGGCCAAGAGCAGCGGGTCGCGCCCGTCGACGGGGAACCGACCTTCGACGAGGAGCCGACCTTCGACGGCGGCCGCGTGGGGCTCGCTCCGCTCCGCGAGGGCGACCTGCCGCCACGCCCACCCGGCCACGAATGCGTCGTGCGCCGGAGGTTCGTCGCCCAGCTCCACGACGAGGCGGGCGACCAGGTCCCAGCCCTGCATGCCCCGCGGCCATGGCCGGCTGGGGGCGGGCAACCGGGCGGCGAGCCGGTCGGCCAGGTCGCGCCGCCAGTCCGCCGGGCGGTCGGCGACCGCGGCGGCGAGGTCGGCGGCGCTGCTCTCGAGCCTGGCCGTGAAGCGCAGCTCACGACGGTTCAGCCAGGCCGCCACCTGGGCCGCGGTCCGCAGGGCGGCCGCGCCCGCGACCAGCACGGCCACGGTGTGGCGCCGCGTGGCGGCCCAGGGGAACTCCTCGGAGAGCAGCCCGGCCACCCGCCCGGCGACGTCGCGCCGCCGGGCGGGGTCGAGGGCGTGCAGCCGGGCCCGCAACGCACCGAGGTCGTCGCCCCGGATCAGCTGGAGGATCTGCCGCCACAGCTCGTCGCTCATGGTCGAACCCTAGGGATCGGCTCCGACAAAACGCGCCGGCTACGCAGGGAGGTCGGCGTCCGGCTCGACGCCCCAGCGCCTCACACACCCATCGCCCCGCTTCGTCCGGCACGGATGACGCGGGCCAGGCTGCCGACGCGGCGAGCGCGGTACGGCGGCACCGGATCATCCGGTTGCCCGGCGCCGCCTCGATCAGCGGCAGGCCCAGGCCCGGATGCCTACCCAGGATCTCGACGACGCTCTCCAGGCACCGTCGGCCTTGCTGTCCGTGCCGAAGCCGTGAGGGAGCGCGGCGCCGTTGGCGAGATCGGACAGCGGCAGCAGCCGTCCGGCCAGGATCAGCGAGGTGGCCTGCAGCCCCCGGCTGCCCGCGAGCCATCGTGCGGACACGAACTCCGGCCGGTGATGATCGCGCAGGCCGTCGAGGACGAGTCGCGGCCGGAGTTCCTCGCAGGTGAGCCTTTCGTAACGCTCGCTCGGCCGTACGATCTCCTCCTGCGGCCAGGGCGCGTTCGGCGGTCCGGCTGGGTGCGGGTGGAGCGCGATCGTGGCGTGGAGGGTGAACTCCTCCACGGTGCCCGGGAGCAGGCCGCTCCGATGAGCACGAGCCCAGCTTGGCGGCGTTGCGGCGGGTGCCGGGCTCGGGAAGGCGGGCGGTGACGGTGGATCGGGGAGATGCGTGCATTACGGTGCAGGCCGCAAGTGGGAAACCGCATCCCCGCACGAAAATGGGTTGATCCCACGTATTAGCCTAGAAGGGATGCCTCCCGATACCCATTCCCCCAGTCGTCCCCTGCTCGCAACCAACTCCCTCTGGCGGATGAGATCGTATCTCCGCCCCTACGCCGGCAAGCTCGTCCTGATCTGGACCTCCGCCCTCCTGAGCATCGGAGCGAGCATCGCCTTCCCTCTCGTCGGCGAGGCGGTCGTCGACGGACCGGTCAGCCACAACGATCCCGCCGGGCTCCTGCCCCTCGGCCTGCTCGCCGTGGGTGTGGGCGTGGCCGAGGCAGTGCTGATCTTCACCCGCCGCTGGATGCTCGTCGGGCCGGTGCTCGGCCTCGAGACGGAGATCCGTGACGATCTCTACGAGCACCTGCAGCGGCTCCCGATGCGCTTCCACGGCGAGTGGCAGTCCGGGCAGCTGCTGTCCAGGGCGACCACCGACCTGTCGATGCTCAGGCGGTTCCTGGGTTTCGGCCTGCTCTTCCTGTTCATGAGCGTCATCCAGATCGCGGTCGTGACCGGGGTGCTGCTCAGTAAGTACTGGCCGCTCGGCCTGCTGGTGCTGGGCTCGGCGGTCCCGATCGTGCTGCTCAGCCTGAAGTTCGAGAAGCAGTACATCAAGGTCTCCCGGCAGGTCCAGGACGAGCAGGGCGACCTCGCCACGCTCGTCGAGGAGTCCGCGCTGGGCATCCGCACCATCAAGGCGTTCGGCCGCGCCAAGCACGTGTTCGGCACCTACGACGACAGCGCCTCTCAGCTGCATGCTTCCACAATGCAGCGGGTCCGCCTGTCGGCGAAGTTCTGGACCTTCCTCGAGGTGATCCCCAACGTGACCCTCGCCCTGGTCCTGCTGATCGGCGCGTGGGCGGTCGGCACGGGCGAGATCACTCTTGGAGCGCTCCTGGCCTTCACCACGCTGATGCTCTCGCTGGTGTGGCCCATCTCCGCGCTCGGCTTCCTGATCGCCATGGCTCAGGAGGCGATGACCAGCGCCGACCGCGTCATGGAGGTCATGGACACGCCTCCGTCGATCGTCGACGGCACCGGCACGGTCGCCGAGCCCAGGGGTCACCTGAGGCTCGAAGGCGTCGGATTCGCCTACGACGACAAGCAGCTGCTGCACGACGTCTGGCTCGATGTACGGCCCGGCGAGACGGTGGCGCTGGTCGGCGCGACGGGTTCGGGCAAGACGACCTTGACCGCCCTGGTGCCCCGCCTGCTCGATGTGACCGAGGGCCGGGTGACGGTCGACGGCCACGATGTTCGCGATCTCCGGCTGAGCGCCCTGCGCGAGATCGTGGCGACGGCCTTCGAGGAGCCGACCCTGTTCTCCATGAGCGTTCGCGAGAACCTCACGCTCGGGAACAAGGAGGCCACGGATGAGGAGCTGGAAAGCGCCATCCAGACCGCGCAGGCCGGGTTCGTGCACGATCTGCCCTGGGGTCTCGACACCCGCATCGGCGAGCAGGGCATGTCCCTGTCGGGCGGTCAGCGCCAGCGCCTGGCCCTGGCGCGTGCCGTCCTGTCGAAGCCCAAGATCCTCGTCCTCGACGACACGCTGAGCGCTCTCGACGTGGAGACCGAGGCGCTGGTCGAGGAGGCGCTCAAGCACGTGCTGCGCGAGGCCACCGGCATCGTCGTGGCGCACCGGGCCTCCACGGTGCTGCTGGCCGACAAGGTGGCGCTGCTGCAGGACGGCACGATCACCCACGTGGGAACGCACCAGGAGCTCCTGGAGACCGTGCCGCAGTACCGCGAGCTGCTGGCCGCCGAGGAGGTGCTGGCATGACCGTGCAGGCGACCGACTGGCGCGGCGTGGCGGCGGAGAACCAGGACGACCTCGACGAGAAGGTCTCCATCCTGCTCCGTAAACGTTCTCGGCGGCTGCTGGCCGACCTCATCGGGCCGCGCAGGCGGAGCATCTACCTGCTGATCACGATGATCGTGATCTCCAACGCGGCCCGGCTGTCCATCCCCCTGCTCGTCGCCTACGGCATCGACCAGGGCATCCCGCCCATGGCCAGGGGCGAGGGACCGCGGATTCTGATCATCGCGGTGACCTCGATCCTGGCCGCCGCGGGCGTGCAGGCCTACACCCGGCAGTACTTCCTGAAGCTGTCGGGCCGCATCGGCCAGGACATCCTGTTGGAGCTCAGGCGGAGGGTCTTCGCCCACTTCCAGAAGCTGTCGCTGTCCTTCCACGAGAAGTACACCTCCGGCCGGGTCATCTCCCGCCTCACCTCCGACGTCGAGGCCATCGCCGAGCTGCTGCAGCAGGGCTTCGACGGACTGGTGACCGCGGTGCTGACCATGTTCGGCACGGCGGCGCTGCTCGTGGTCATGGACGTGCACCTCGGCCTGGTGGCCTTGCTGCCGCTGCCGATCCTGCTGCTGTTCACCCGCTGGTTCCGCAACCAGTCGACGGCCGCCTACCGGCGCACGCGCGAGACGGTGGCCCTGGTCATCGTGCACTTCGTGGAGTCGATGACCGGCATCCGCGCGGTGCAGGCCTTCCGCCGTGAGCCGCGCAACCAGGAGATCTTCGGCAAGCTCAACGCCGACTACCGCGACGCCAACGCGCGCGGCATGCAGCTGATCGCGATCTTCATGCCGGGCATCAAGCTGCTGGGCAACCTGACCATCGCGGGCGTGCTGATCTACGGCGGCTACCTGGTCCTGCAGGGCGAGCTCATGGTCGGCGTGCTCACCGGCTTCCTGCTCTACCTGCGCCAGTTCTACGAGCCGATGCAGGAGATCAGCCAGTTCTACAACACGCTCCAGTCGGCCGGCGCCGCCCTGGAGAAGTTGTCGGGCGTGCTGGAGGAGGAGCCTGCGGTCGCCGAGCCGGCGGCTCCCGCCGCGCTGCCCAGGCCCAAGGGCCAGGTCCGCTTCGACCAGGTGCGCTTCGCCTACGTTGAGGACCGCCCGATCCTGCCCGGTCTCGACCTGACCGTCCCGGCCGGGCAGACCATCGCGCTGGTCGGCTCGACGGGCGCGGGCAAGACCACGCTGGCCAAGCTGATCTCCCGCTTCTACGACCCGACTGCGGGCCGGGTCATGCTCGACGGCGTGGACCTGCGCGACCTCGAGGAGGGCACGCTGCGCCGCGCGGTGGTCATGGTGACGCAGGAGAACTTCCTGTTCAGCGGCACCGTGGCCGACAACATCAGGTTCGGCAAGCCCGAGGCGACCATCGACGAGGTACGGCACGCGGCCGAGGCCATCGGCGCCCACGACTTCATCGTGGACCTGCCCGACGGCTACGACACCGAGGTCGGCAAGCGCGGCGGCCACATGTCCGCCGGTCAGCGGCAGCTCGTCGCCTTCGCCCGCGCCTTCCTGGCCGACCCTGCGGTGCTCATCCTCGACGAGGCCACCTCGTCGCTGGACGTGCCGAGCGAGCGGCTGGTGCAGCGGGCGCTGCGCACGATCCTGGCCGACCGCACCGCGCTGATCATCGCGCACCGCCTGTCGACGGTGGAGATCGCCGACCGGGTGCTGGTCATGGAGCACGGGCAGATCGTCGAGGACGGCCCGCCCGGGGAGCTCATCGGCTCCGACGGCCGCTTCGCGGGTCTGCATCGGGCGTGGCTGGAGAGCCTCGCCTAGAGGTAGAAGGGTCTCGGTGGCGCCGGGCTGCGCAGCAGCGACGCGTCAGGCGCCACCGGCTCGCCCTGCCGTACGACCTCGGGATGTCGGCTCAGATAGCCCGACGGGAAGGTCGTCACCTGCTGGCACCCGCACTTGACGCAGGACGCCTCCGCCGACGGCGGTGGCACCCGCACTCCGTGCAGCGTCCAGAACTCGTTGTCGTGTCCGTGCCGGTCGGTCTCCGTGAGGACGATGAAGTCCTCTTCCCATACGTGCCAGCAGCGCCGGCACTCGAACGGCACGGTCCGGTTCTCCGTGTCCACCCTTCCAGTGTCCGCCGTCACGCTCTGAACAGCAAGAAGACCCCCGCCGCTGCCACCACGGCGAGCGTTCCGACCCACGCCAGCAGGGCGTCGGCCTTCTCGTCGAGCGACCGGCCCTCGTGCAGCGCCTCCTGCACGCGCCTGAACCTGGCGCCGGTGCGCACCAGCAGCACTCCCCCGCACAACGCCGCCACGGCGAAGGCCGCCACCGCGATCATCGGCATCCCGGTGCGCAGCGCCGCGCCCGCCGCGCCCAGCCCGCCCGTCGACAGGGCGACGGCGGACCGCACCCAAGCCAGGCGGGTGCGCTCGCTCTGCAGCCCGGGGTCCCAGATCTCCATCGACATGGGGGCTCACGCCGACAGGATGATCAGGACGAGCGCCACCACGGCGACCGCCGCCACGCCGTACCCGAACACCGCGGCCAGGGCCGGCGGCGGCAGGGGTGCCTCCTGGCGCAGCGCCCGCTGGATGTTGCGCCAGCGCGGGTAGGCCAGGCCGGCGGCGAGCGCGGAGAGGGAGACGAGCATGACGCCCAGCACCGTACGCACCCACGGGACGAAGACGGTGTCGGGGATGGCCGCGATCGCCACCCCGCCCGCGCTCAGGGCCAGCGCGGTGCTGATCCACGTGAGAAACGTCCGCTCGTTGGCGAGGGTGAAACGGGGGTCGGGCTCTTTCATATCACAACGTTAATTCAGCGGCATTTCCCCTAGAGATGGCGGGTTACGATCGGTGAGTGGCCGATGTAAACGTGTCCACACAGCAGGCCGAGCAGGGCAAACCCACCTGGCGCGATTTCGTCCTGCCTCCCTTCCTGGCCGCCTTCTTCGACAGTGTCACCGAGGTGCTGGACCCGCTTCCGCCGTGGGCGAGAATCCTGGTTTTCCTTTCCACCGGTCTGGCGTGGTATGGCGCGAAACGCATCAAACAGGTGCCGAAAGCGCTCTCGACCTTACGGAAGTCGGCGCCGCGGCTGCTGGGCGCCGCCCGGCTCGCGGTCGCCGTGATGGCCGGGATCGGGGTCGTCTTCGCCTTCTCCCTCATCGTCGACCTGAGCACCCCGGAACCCTGTGCCCCCGCCACCGAGATCCGCATGATCACCGCAGCCGAGACGCTCTGGCATCTCACCGAGAAGGCCAGGCTCTACGAGAAGGAGCAGCTCGCCGACGGGTGCGCGCCCGTGCGAGTGACCGTGGCCGAGGCGCCGGCGCTGGGCCGCCTCATCGACGCGCTCAACAGCGACTGGGAGCGCCAGGACACCGGCGGCACCGAGCCGTACGTGCGCCTGGAAGGGCTGCAGCCCGACGGGTGGATCGCCACCAGCAAGGGCGAGGCAGACCTGGTGGAGGCCGCCGTCCGTGATCCCGACCTGCTCACGATCGGGGCACCGGTGGCGGGCGACCAGCTGGTCCTGGCCATGCTGCCCGGCGCCGCCCGGCGGGTCGAACGGGAGCTGAAGGCGGCCGAAGGCGTCGAACTCCGCCGCGCCTGGGACGTCGTGACCGGGAAGCTCGGCATGCGGGTGGCCAGGCCGTACCCCGAGACGTCGGCCGCGGCCCTCAGCGGCGCCACCGACATGCGCGAAGCGGGCCTGGAGCAGGCCGAACGCGGCATGTTGCGGGCGCCGCTGCCCAGCCTGACCGTCACCAAGCTGCTGTGCGCCTTCCACGCCAGGAGGTCCGAGCAGGTCGCCCTGTTCATCCCGGCGCACAGCGTCGCCGACTACAACGACGCGCAGCTGACGGCGCAGGCCAAGCGCGAAGGATGTCCGGAGATCGGGCTCTTCGGCAGCGACCGGCTGGAGGCGGTCAGGCTGCAGGGCATGCACGCCCTCGACTACCCGTTCGTGTCGATGCGGTGGCCGCGGCAGCACTCGGCGGCGCGGCAGGCGGTCGTGGACCACTTCGCGGCGTGGTTGCGGGCGCATCCCCTGTTCAGCGAGTCCGCGCCGCAGGAGTTGTACGACAAGGAGACGCTCGCCGAGACCCGTCGCAGGCTCGACACCGAGATCAGGCCGGCGTTCGGCCTGCACGTGCTGGTCGACATGTCGGGCTCGGCCCGCGAGCTGCTGCGCGCGCCCGCCTCGGCCGCGATCCGCGCCCTGCCCGACGTGCTCGGCCCGAAGGACCGCGTGAGCGTCTCCGGGCTGGCCGCGGGATCACGCGCCGGGCCGGCGCGACTCGACGAGCTGACCCGCGGGGCGGGCCTGGAGGAACTCGACGAACCGGCCAGAGCCGTCGAGGCCGCCGAGTTCCGCGGCTGGGACGCCGCCGTCTCGGCCGCGCTGGAGAAGGTGGAAGGCGACGAGCCGCAGGCCGTGGTCGTGCTCACCGACGGCAGGCTGGACAACGAGGAACCGGACGGCGACGCCGCCGCGACCATCGGCCGGGCGCTGCAGCGCGCAGGGCCGGTGACGGGCCTGTCGGTCCTGGTCGTCGGGGGCGGCACCTGCCGCGTCACCGCGCTCAAGGGTACGGCCAAGCCGTACGCCTGCCGCGCGGTCGCCGAGGTGCCGCAGGCGCTCGCCGACACCGTGCTCACCGCGAAGGGGTGGCGATGAGCCGCACGAGGATGACGATCGCGGCCCTCCTCGTGGGGCTGCTGGCCGGATGGGTGTGGTTCTACCAGCCGCTGCCGTTCCAGCGCGAACCGCTGGCGGGAGCCGCCAGCGGCTCGCCCGCCCAGGTGAGCGCGGCGCCGGTCCCCGCGCCGAACGCCGGCGCCTGCACGCCGCGCGCCGGGCTCACCGTCGCCACCGGCGACGACATCAGCCGCGGCAGCCACCGGCGCGACGTGATCGCCGACTGGAGCGCCGAGCGGAAGATCTCCGCGACGATGCTGGAGGTCTCCGGCAGCACCGACGTGCGGCGGGCCCAGCTCGCGGCGGCCGCGCAGGCGGGCAGCTGCGAATACGACATCCTCGTCCTGGACGTGGCGCACGTCGCCGAGTTCGCCGAGTTCGGCTACATCAAGCCCATCGACCTGGCCGACGACAGCCGCTTCCTGCCCGGTCCGCTGGAGGCCGGCAGGTACGACGGCAGGCAGTACGGCGTGCCGTTCGCCGCCGACGCGCCCCTGGAGTACGCCAGGAAGGAGGTGGACACCACCGGATGGGCGCTCCAGCTCGACGACGCGGAGGCGGGCACGATCAACATGCTCGAACTGGCCGACGTCCTGGACGGCGACCGGGTCGCGCTCGACAGCGCCGGATGGCGGGCGCTGCGCGACTACCAGCGCTCGGCGGGACGCGAGCCGGTGCTGGCCGAATCCCTCTCCTACGACGAGGACTCCAGCCTGAAGGCCTTCCGCGACGGCAGGACCCACCTGGGCAACCAGGTCACCCACATGCGCAACTGGCCCATCGCCTTCCACCGGCTGGCCGCCGACCCGCTCATGCGCCGCCAGGACGGCACGCTCGCCTTCCGGATCCGCGCGCCACGACGAGGAGTGCTGGGCGGCTCGGTGCTGGCCGTCTCCGCCCACATCGGGCCCGAGCGCGAACGGCAGGCGCTGCAGCTCATCGAGGACCTGACGCGGCACGACGTGCAGCTGCGCCTGTTCGCGTGCGGCGGGTACGCGCCCGTCCTGGCCTCCGTCTACACCGCCTACGCGGGAGGCCACGGCCCCGACTGCGCCGCACTGCTGCAGCAGCCCAGGCCCACCGCCGCCTCCGAGGTCGTGGAGATCGGCCCGGCCGAGCTGAAAGATCTCGCGGCCCAGATCAAGACGTCGATCGACAGATCCGTCATGCGCCCGCGCACCGCCTACTACTCCCAGTTCAGCAAGGCCTTCCGCAGCTGCGCCACCGGCGTGATCAACCGGCGCGTCAGCGAACAGGTCTTCCTCGACGCGTCCGACTCCCTCACCCAGGCCCTCAGCGGCAGGACCGTCAAGGACCCGCCATGCTAGGAACGTGGACTTCCTCAACGCCCTGACCGACGCCCAACGCCAGGCCGCCCAGCACTCCTTCGCCGACCCCCGCCGCCTCCAGTGGACCTACCTGCCCGGCGCCCGGCCCGGCGTGCCCCTGCTCGGGCTCTCGTCCGCCGCGCGCAAGGCCGCCCACCGCCTGCTGGCCTCGGTGCTCACCCGGCACGCCTTCGCGCAGGCCGTGACGGTGATGGCGATGGAGGAGGTCATCGACCTCGACGAGGGCGGACGCCGCGGACGCCACAGCGACGACTACTACCTGGCCGTCTTCGGCGACCCCGCCTCCCCCACCTGGGCCTGGCGCTTCGAAGGACACCACCTGTCGGTCACCACGACCTCCATCGACGGCCGCCGCGAGGTCGGGCCCGTGTTCATCGGCGCGCGACCCGTCTCCGTCCTGTACGGCACAGCGCCGGTCATCCGGCCGCTCCCCCTCGAAGAGGACCTGGCCCGCGCCCTCCTCGCCGCCCTGACACCCGCCCAGCGCTCGGTCGCCATCGTGGACGCCACAGCGCCGGACGACATCCTCACCGGCGACGCCACCGAGGTCACCGAACTGTCACCCCTGGGAGTACGCGCCGCCGACCTCGGCTACGCCGCCCGCGACCTGCTCACCCGGCTCGCCTCGACCTACACCGACCGCCTCGACCCCGCCGTCAGGCCCGCCCTGTCGGACCTGTCGTTCGCCTGGGCCGGGCCCACCGCGCGCGGCCTCGGGCACTACTACCGGATCCAGGGCGCCGACCTGGTCATCGAATACGACAACACCCAGGACGGCGCCACCCACGCGCACAGCGTGCTCAGACGGCCCGGCGCCGACTTCGGAGCCACCCTGCTCGCCGAGCACCTGTCACGCTCTTAGGTGCAGGCCTTGCGCAGCTCGTCGAGGTAGGTGACGGTCTCGCTGCTGACCTTCTGGACCGTGTCGACGGCCTCGTTGACCGAGTTCACGTTGATCTTGCCGAGCTCGGCGGCGAGGTTGTCGGTGGCCTCCTTGATCGTGGTGTTGGACGCCTTGTCCGCCAGGTCGTTGAGCTTGGCGGCCGAGTCGTCGAGCGCCTTGTTCATGGCCTGGGGGTCGTCCTTGAGGCGGGTCAGCTCGGCACCCAGATCGGTGAGGATCTTCGGGGCCTCCAGGCAGGCCTGAGCCTTGTCGATCGTGCTATTGATCTCGCTGCAGCCGGTCAGGAGAATGGCCGCAGCCGCGGTCATGGCCAACATTCGCTTCATGCCCGGACCCTACCCAACGCTTAGGGTGTGTGCATGGATGGGAAGATCGTTCGCCGCGTTGCGTCGGAATGTTGCGACTACCTCGAATCGGTCACCGGGGAGAAGTGGTCAGAAACCGGCGTGCCCGGCATGGACTGGAACGTTGCCCAGGTCGCGGCGCACATCAGCGAGACGGTCTTGTGGTACGCCACCGACCTGGTCGCCGGAGACCGCGAGCTGAGCACGATGGAGATGCGGGTGCGGCCCGAGTCTGCGCCCGACGACCTGGCTGCCACCCTGCGGACCTTCGCCTCCCTCCTCGCGCACGCCGTGGACGGGGTCGGGCCCGACGTGCGGGGCTGGCACCCGCACGGGCTCGCCGACGCCTCGGGGTTCGCGGGGATGGCGTGCGACGAGATGCTGGTGCACACCGCCGACATCGGGGCCGGGCTGGGCGTGCCGTTCCAACCGTCCCCGGAGCTGGCCTCGGCGACACTGCGGCGGCTGTTCCCCTGGGCGCCGGAGGGGGGCGATCCCTGGGAGACGCTGTTGTGGGCCAACGGGCGAGCGGACCTGCCTGGCTTGGAACGTCAGGCGGGGTGGCGGTGGCACTGCGCGCCGCTGTCGGAGTGGGACGGGACCAATCCTCGGGTGGTGTCGTAGCCCAATAGCTGCTTGACGGTTCCCGGGGTCATGACGGCGGACCATCCCACCAACGCGCCACCGATGCGCGCGCACCACGTGGCCCTCGTCAGACGGCGAGGGCCACGACGGCGGCCAAGGCACCACCCGCCCGCGACGAACGGTCACTGCCACCCGCCCCCGGCCCGAGCAGGACCGGGGGCGGGTGGGTGGGCGGGCGGTGGGCGGGGAAGGGCGGGAAGGCGGAAGAGGTCAGAGCTTCTGGAAGCAGGGCCCGTCCATGGTGTACCCCTGCGCCGTGGACCCGGTGTAGAAGTCCTTCACCATCGACACCCCGGTCGGCGCGGCCTCGTCGACCTTGTTGATCAGCGTCTGCCGGAACGTGGCCGCGTTGGCGTCGCCGGCGAAGTTGCCCGCGTCGGCGGGCAGCATGCCCTCGTAGTCCACGGTCGCCAGCGACTTGACGGCCGCGAGCAGGCCCTTGCGGGACACGTCCCCTCCGGCGACCATCTTGTCGAGCGCCGCCTTCATCGGGTAGGACCAGGCCCACCCGGAGGTGTAGCCGTCGTTGGGCGTGACGTTGGGCAGGGCGTCGCGCATGGCCTTGTGGCCGGGGGTGTCGGAGCCCCACGACTTGCCGGGCGACGACTGCTCGTACAGGGCCTTGAGCGCGGGCGCCGCGGGCGACTTCAGCAGGGCGGGGTTCCAGGTGGGGCCGGTGCCGATGAAGCGGCCCTTGTACCCGGCGGCGGCGGTCTGGCCGACGATGGTGGCCATGTCGGCGGGGCCGGTGGTGATGATGACGACGTCGGGCTTGTTCTTGGTGATCTCGGTGATGGCGCGGCCCTGCTCGGTGGCTCCCGGCGGGGTCTCGAGGGCGGTGAAGGTCACGCCGGCCTTCTCGGCGGCGATCTTGGCGCCCGCGGCGGCGTCGGCGCCGTAGTCGCCGGCCAGGTGCACGGCCATGATGGACTTGGGCTTGTAGGTCTCGACGGCGTAGTCGACGGCGTTCATCGACTCGATGCAGTAGTTGGACCCGGTCTCGATGATGACGTCCTCGAACTCCCAGGCCGAGGTCCAGGATGCGGGGGCGGAGACGATGCTGTTGGCCTTGAGGTCGTCGATGATGGCGGCGGTGGTGGGTGAGCCGAGGGTCTGGGCCAGCCCGAGCACCTTGTCCTTGATCTCGTTGTAGACCTGGCGGTGCGTCTCGGGGTTGTACTTGTTGTCGCGCACGTAGGCCTGCACGTCGACCTCGTACTTGCCGCCGATGCCGCCGGCCTCGTTGACGCGCTTCCAGAAGGCCTTCTGGGCGTCGGTGATGGGCACGGCGAGCGCCGCGAACGGCCCGGCGGTCAGGTCGGAGATGGTGCCGAGGTAGATGCAGCCCTTGTTCTTGTCCACCGCGATCGGGCACGGTTCGCTGGTGATCCCCGGCGCGTTGGCCGCCGCCGTACTCTCCGTGGAGGACTCTCCTCGGAACATGCCACAACCGGACAGAAGCCCGACTATCGCGATATATCCGATCAGTCGTTTCATTGCAGGGGCTCCCTAATACGAGAAGGGCCAGCTCTTCCAGTAGTTGCGCACGCGGATCCAGATCCCGAAGAGCCCGCGTGGTTCGAACACGAGGAACAGAACGATCAGCAGGCCGTACAGCACGGTCTCGACCTGGAACACGTTCGGCGTGACGGTGGTGTCGCCGCTGACGAAGGGCACGAAGCCCGGCAGCGAGCGGGTGAGCGGCTGGATGAGCACGATGAACAGCGCGCCCATGATCGATCCCGAGACGGTCGCCACCCCGCCGATGAGCACCATCGCGATGAACTGCACCGACAGCAGCAGCGAGAACGACCCGGGTTCGACGAACCCGGTCATCACGTACAGCAACCCGCCCGCGCACCCGGCGTAGAAGGAGGAGATCCCGAAGGCGAGCACCTTGTAGCGGGTGAGCGGCACCCCGATGACCTCGGCGGCGATGTCGCGGTCGCGGATGGCCGAGAAGGCCCGGCCGATGCGCGACCTGGCGAGGTTGCGCGCGGCCACGGCGAAGATGATCAGCATGATCAGCATCAGCGTGTACAGGGACTGCTCGCGGGTGCCGAGCGGCCCGTCGACGTCGAGGCGGGTGCCGAAGAGCGTCGGCAGCGCCGCCTGGCGGCCCACGCCGGGCCCGCCGGTCAGGTGGTCCCATTCCTTGAAGATGTGCTCGCCCAGGAAGACCAGGCCGAGCGTGACGACCGCCAGGTACAGCCCGCGCAGCCGTACGGCGAGCGGCGCGACCAGCACGCCGGCGAGGGCGGCGAGCAGGCCGGCTGCGGGCAGCCAGATCCAGATCTCCGTCAGCCCGAAACCCAGGTTCCGGCCGTCGACGGGACCCGACAACGCGGCGGCGGTGTAGGCGCCGATCGCGACGAAGAAGGCGTGGCCGAGGGAGATCTGGCCGGCGTAGCCGGAGACGATGTTGAGCCCGATGGCGCCGATGGCCAGGACGAAGGCGCCCGCCAGGACCTCCAGCGAGCGGTCGGCGAGCACGCCGGACAGCAGGAAGGCGACCAGGACCAGCACCAGCGTCCAGATCCGCTTGGCCGTGGTGTCGAGCAGGGCCATGTCCTGGCCGTAGGAGGTGTAGAGCAGGGGGCGCCCGCGCACCCTGCGAGACCGTCCGGTCGGTATGTCCGAATCACGGCTGACGGTGGTCATACGCGCTCGACCTCCCGCGTGCCGAAAAGTCCGTACGGCCGGACGAGCAGGACCAGGAGCATCACCACGTACGGCGAGACCACGGCGAAGTTCTGGCCCAGCCACGGCGCGATGTCGCCCTGGTAGCTCTGGAACAGCGACTCCACGACGCCGATCGTCAGCCCGCCGATGACCGCGCCTCCCAGCGAGTCGAGCCCGCCCAGGATGATCGCCGGCAGCGCCTTCAGCGCGATGATCCAGGTGAGCTGCTCGACGCCCTGCCCGGTGCCGACGAACATGCCGGCGATCGCCGCCAGGAAGCCCGCCAGCCCCCACGACAGGGCGAACACCGCGCCCACCGAGACACCCTGCGCCAGGGCCGTCTCCTGGTCGTAGGCGGCGGCCCGCATCGCCAGGCCGTACCTGGTGTAGCGGAAGAACGCGAACAGCAGCCCGACCAGCACCGCGGTCACCGCGAGCATGGCCAGCCAGCGTTCCTGCACCACGAGCGGTCCGAGCGCGACCTGGTCGAAGCCCCACGGGTCGCCCATCTGCCGCACGTCACGGCCGATGTAGTGATTGACCACCACCCGGATGACGATGTCGATGCCCAGCGTGATGATCGCCACGACGAACACGGGACGGCCCACCATGGGCCTGATCGCCACGCGTTCGATGCCCAGAGCCAGCACCGCGATCAGCAGCGCGGCCAGCGGCACGGCCAGATAGAACCCGGTCACCTCCACGAGATAGGACACGGCCACGGCGCCCGCGAGCATCAGCGCGGGCTGCGCGAAGCTGATGACCTTGGTCGCCTTGTAGATGATCACGAAGCCGAGGGCGAGCAGGGCGTAGACCGACCCGTTCCCCAGCCCCCTGACGACGGTCTCGAGCAGACCTTTCAACGACGGTACATCCCTTCCACGAGGTCCTCGAAGAGCCGGGCGATCGCCGAGCGCTTGACCTTCTGCGTGGGGGTGAGCTCGCCGTCCTCGTGGTCGAGCTCCTTGGGCAGGAAGGCGAAGAGCTTGATCTGCTCGACCCGGTTGAACTGCTCGTTGACGCCGTTGACGATGCCCTGCACCAGCTCGCGCACCTCGGGTTTGTCCGACAGGTCGCGATAGGTGGTGTACGGCAGGCGCCGGCGCCGCGCCCACTCCCCCACGACGTCGAGCTCGATGCCGATGAGCGCGGTCAGATAGGGCCGGCGGTCGCCGATGACGACGGCCTCCTTGATGTACGGCGAGGCCTTCAGGGCGTTCTCCATCTCGCTGGGCGCCACGTTCTTGCCGCCCGCGGTGATGATGATGTCCTTCATGCGGTCGGTGATCCGTACGTGCGTGCCGTCGACCCACTCGCCCACGTCGCCGGTGTGCAGCCAGCCGTCGTCGTCGAGCACGTCGGCGGTGGCGCGGGGATTGCCCCAGTATCCGGCGAAGGTTCCGGGGTGGCGGGTGAGGATCTCGCCGGTCGCCTCGTCGATCTTCAGCTCGATGGCGTCGTGCGGTTCCCCGACGGTGCCGAGCTTGACGCGTCCCGGCCGGTTGGCGGTGGCGATGGCGGTGTTCTCGCTCATGCCGTACACCTCGTGCATGCGCACCCCGATGCCCATGAAGAACTTGAGCACGTCGGGGGCGATCGGCGCAGCGCCGGAGGAGGCGTAGCGCACGCGGCGCATGCCGAGCCGCTCGCGCAGCGCGCGGAAGCAGAAGATCCAGCCGATCGTGTACAGCACGCGGGTCGCGGCGGTGTGGGTGCCGCCGGTGCGGACCAGGGAGTCGCCGACGCGGTCGGCCACGCGCAGCCAGAAGCGGGTCGTCGTGCGCTTGAACCAGGAGGCGGAGTCGAGCTTGATGTTGACCTGGGCCAGCACCTTCTCCCAGATGCGCGGCACGCCGAACAGGATGGTGGGCTGCACCTCGCGCAGGTTGGCCTGGACGGTCTCGATGGACTCGGCGAAGTTCACCTGCACGCCGGCGGCGGAGTTGAACCAGACCGTGAAGGCCCGCTCGGCCACGTGGCACAGCGGCAGGTACGACAACGTCTGGTCGCGCTCGTTGGGCGGCGGCGAGGTGAAGCCGCCGCTCTTGACCAGCACCTCGACCGCGAACTCCACGTTGGCCACGGTCAGCATGACGCCCTTGGGCGGTCCCGTGGTGCCGGAGGTGTAGATCAGGGTCATCACGTCGGCGGGCCGGGTCTCGGCCATGCGCCTGGCGACCGCGCCCTGGTGCTCGCCGCGGTGCTCCACGCCGATGAAGAGGAACTCGTCCCAGTGCAGCAGGCGCGGGTCGTCGTAGCGCCCGCGGATGCCGCGTGGCTCCAGGTAGACGATGCGCTCCAGCTCGGGGCACTCGCCGAGCACCTCCAGGGCCTTGTCGACCTGTTCCTGGTCCTCGGCGATGAGGATCTTCGCGCCGGAGTCGGCCAGCAGGTAGGCCACCTCGGAGGCGGGGTTGGTGGGGTAGAGGCCCACGGTGACGCCCCGGACGGCGACGATGCCGAGATCGGCGTAGAGCCACTCCGGCCGGTTCTCCGAGTGCACGGCTATCCGGTCGCCGGGCTCGACGCCGAGCGCGAGCAGGGCGTGGGCGACGATCTCGACCTGGTTCCAGTACTCCGCCCAGGTGATCTCCTGCCAGACGCCGAAGTCCTTGTGGCGCAGGGCGACGGCGTTCGAGGATGCCCGGTCGCGCACCCGGGTCACGATGGTCTCAACGGTCTGAACAGCGGTCACGGTCATGCCGCACCTCCCAAGTAGGCCTCGATGACCTTGGGGTCCTGCTGCACCTGCGAGGGCGCGCCGAGCGCCACCGGCTTGCCGAAGTCGAGCACCAGCACCCGGTCGGCCAGGTCCATGACCAGGCCCATGTCGTGTTCGACGAGCACGATGGGGAT
This sequence comes from Nonomuraea sp. NPDC050663, assembly GCF_044456985.1. Lineage (NCBI taxonomy): Bacteria > Bacillati > Actinomycetota > Actinomycetes > Streptosporangiales > Streptosporangiaceae > Nonomuraea > Nonomuraea sp. NPDC050663. The sequence continues at coordinate 222,335 of NZ_JBITGL010000014.1, read as the reverse complement.
GCCCAGCTCGTCGCGGATGTCCAGGACGAACCTGGCCATGTCCTCGGTCTCCTCCAGGTTCATCCCGGCGACCGGCTCGTCGAGCAGGAGCAGCTTGGGCTCCATGGCCAGGGCGCGGCCGAGCTCGACGCGTTTCTGGATCCCGTACGGCAGCAGCCTGACGGGGTGGCGCCGCCACACCTCCAGTTCGAGGAAGTCGATGATGTCCTCGACCCTGGCGCGTGCCTGCAGCTCCGCCTTGCGCGCCCTGCCGTACCACAGGACCGCCGACAGCGCGCCGTAGCGGAAGTGGTGGTGGCGGCCGAGCATGAGGTTGTCGAGGACGGTCAGGTTGTCGAAGAGTTCGACGTTCTGGAAGGTCCTGGCCATGCCCATGGCGGCGATCGCGTGCGGGTGCAGGCCGAGCAGGTCGTGCTCCAGGAAGCTCACCCCGCCCTGCTGGGGCCGGTAGACGCCGGAGAGCACGTTGAAGATCGAGGTCTTGCCCGCGCCGTTGGGCCCGATGATCGCGAACAGTTCCTTGTCGGCCACCTCGAAGCTGACGCCGCTGATCGCCTTCACGCCGGCGAAGCTGAGGTGCACGTCTTGAAAGGTCAGGACAGCCATCGCTTGCGCCTCTTGTAGTGCTTGACGTCACGGAAGGACTTGGCGGCGCCCTCCGCGCCGAGTCCGAGGTAGAACTCCTTGATGTCCTCGTCGGACAGCAGGTCGGCGGCGGGTTTGTCCATGACGATCTTGCCGGTCTCCATCACGTAGCCGTGGCTGGCGATCGACAGCGCCATGGTGGCGTTCTGCTCGACGAGCAGCACCGTGGTGCCCTGCTTGTTGATCTCGACGATGAGCTCGCGGATCTGCCCGACCAGCGCCGGGGCCAGGCCCAGGCTGGGTTCGTCCAGCAGCAGCACCTCCGGACTGGCCATGAGCGCCCGGCCGACGGCGAGCATCTGCTGCTCGCCTCCGGACAGGTAGCCCGCGACGCCTCGCCGGCGGCCCTTGAGCACGGGGAAGAGCCCGTAGACCCGTTCGAGGTTGGCGTCGATCTGTTTGGCCCTGGTGTGCGCGCCGACGCGCAGGTTCTCCTCGACGGTGAGCTCGCCGAGGATCCGGCGCCCCTCCATCACCTGGCTGACGCCCTTCTGCACGACCTGGGCGGGTCTGAGGTGGTGGATGGGCTCGCCGTTGAGGGTGATGGAGCCCTTGGTGATCTCGCCGTCGTGCACGTCCAGCAGGCCGGACAGGGCACGCAGCAGGGTGGACTTGCCCGCGCCGTTGGCCCCCAGCAGGGCCACGATCGCCCCCTTCGGGACGGTGAGGCTGACGCCTCTCAGCACGAGCATGACGTCGTCGTAGACGACTTCGAGGTTGCGCACGTCGAGCACACGAGCTCCTAGCACTGTGTCCTACGTCACTCCCCCGTGACGACAGGTTCCCCATCACCAAGCGCTCGATCAATAGGCGCGACCAAATTGGAACCTTGCTCTGGTCGTAATCTTCTTCCTATGACAACTTGCGAGCATCTTTCCGAGGCCGGCGACGCGCCCGCACGCACGCCGGAGGGCTGCGAGGAATGCCTGGCCAGCGGCGGTCGCTGGGTGCACCTGCGCCGGTGTCTGGAGTGCGGCCACATCGGCTGCTGCGACTCCTCGCCCGGCAAGCACTCCACCGCCCACTTCCACGCCGAGGGGCATCCGGTGATCCAGTCCTTCGAACCCGGCGAGTCGTGGCGCTGGTGCTTCGTCGACAGCAAGATCGGCTGACCGGTCCTGAGAACACAGAACGGCCCTGCCTGTTCAGGCAGGGCCGTTCTCGGGTCGTGCGTCAGGCGCCGACGTAGGCGGCCAGGTGCTCGCCCGTCAGCGTGGAGCGGGCCGCGACGAGGTCGGCGGGGGTGCCCTCGAAGACGATCTTGCCGCCGTCGTGGCCGGCGCCGGGTCCCAGGTCGATGATCCAGTCGGCGTGCGCCATGACGGCCTGGTGGTGCTCGATCACGATCACCGACTTGCCCGACTCGACCAGCCGGTCCATCAGGGCCAGCAACTGCTCCACATCGGCCAGGTGCAGCCCGGTGGTCGGCTCGTCGAGCACGTAGACGCCGCCCTTGTCGGCCATGTGGGTGGCCAGCTTCAGCCGCTGCCGCTCGCCGCCCGACAGCGTGGTCAGCGGCTGGCCCAGGCTGATGTAGCCGAGGCCGACGTCGGCCAGGCGCTCCAGGATCGCGTGGGCGGCGGGCGTGCGGGCCTCTCCCGTCGCGAAGAACTCCACGGCCTCGCTGACGGGCATGGCCAGGACCTCGCTGATGTCCTTGCCGCCGAGGTGGTATTCGAGCACGGATGCCTGGAAGCGCTTGCCTTCGCACTCCTCGCAGGGGTTCTCGACGCCGGCCATCATGCCGAGGTCGACGTAGACGACTCCGGCGCCGTTGCAGGTCGGGCAGGCGCCCTCGGAGTTGGCGCTGAACAGCGCGGGCTTGACCCCGTTGGCCTTGGCGAAGGCCTTGCGGATCGGGTCGAGCAGCCCGGTGTAGGTCGCCGGGTTGCTGCGCCGCGATCCCTTGATCGGCGCCTGGTCGACCGAGACGACGCCCGCGGAGCCGGGGATGGAGCCGTGGATGAGCGAGCTCTTGCCGGATCCGGCCACGCCGGTGACGACGCAGAGCACGCCGAGCGGGATGTCGACGGAGACGTCCTGCAGGTTGTGGCGGGTGGCGCCGCGGATCTCCAGCTTGCCCTTCGGGGTGCGCACCTGCTCCTTGAGCGCGGAGCGGTCGTCGAGGTGGCGGCCGGTGACCGTGCCGCTGGAGCGCAGGCCGTCGAGGTCGCCCTCGAAGCAGACCGTGCCGCCTGCCGTGCCGGCGCCGGGGCCGATGTCGACGACGTGGTCGGCGATCGCGATCGCCTCGGGCTTGTGCTCGACGACCAGCACCGTGTTGCCCTTGTCGCGCAGGCGCAGCAGCAGGTCGTTCATGCGCTGGATGTCGTGCGGGTGCAGGCCGATCGTCGGCTCGTCGAAGACGTAGGTGACGTCGGTGAGGGCGGAGCCGAGGTGGCGGATCATCTTGGTGCGCTGCGCCTCGCCGCCCGACAGGGTGCCCGCGGGGCGCTCCAGCGACAGGTAGCCCAGGCCGATCTCGACGAAGGAGTCGAGGGTGTGCAGCAGCTTGCCGAGCAGGGGCGCGACCGACGGCTCGTCGAGGCCGCGGATCCACTCGGCCAGGTCGCGGATCTCCATCGAGCAGGCGTCGGCGATGCTGATGCCCTTGATCTTGGAGGAGCGGGCCTCCTCGCTGAGCCGGGTGCCGTCGCAGTCGGGGCAGGTGGTGAAGGTGACCGTGCGCTCGACGAAGGCGCGCACGTGCGGCTGCAGCGACTCGACGTCCTTGGAGAGCATCGACTTGCGGATCTTGGGGATCAGGCCCTCGTAGGTGAGGTTGATGCCCTCGACCTTGATCTTGGTGGGCTCCTTGTGGAGCAGGTCGTGCAGCTCGCGCTTGGTGAACTTCTTGATCGGCTTGTCCATGTCGAAGAAGCCGCTGCCGGAGAAGATCCGGCCGTACCAGCCGTCCATGGTGTAGCCGGGGATGGTCAGCGCGCCCTCGCCGAGGGACTTCTCCTCGTCGTAGAGCTGGCTCAGGTCGATGTCGTTGACGACGCCCATGCCCTCGCATCGCGGGCACATACCGCCGACGATCTTGAAGTCGCGGCGTTCCTTGACCGTCTTGCCCGCCTTCTCGATCTGGACGGCGCCCGCCCCGCTGATCGAGGCGACGTTGAAGGAGAAGGCCTGGGACGAGCCGATGTGCGGCTGTCCCAGCCTGCTCCACAGGATGCGCAGCATCGCGTTGGCGTCGGTGGCGGTGCCGACGGTGGAGCGGGGGTTGGCGCCCATGCGCTTCTGGTCGACGATGATCGCCGTGGTCAGGCCGTCGAGCACGTCGACGTCCGGCCGCGCCAGCGTCGGCATGAATCCCTGGACGAAGGCGCTGTAGGTCTCGTTGATCAGCCGCTGCGACTCCGCCGCGATCGTGCTGAAGACCAGCGAGCTCTTGCCCGAGCCCGAGACCCCGGTGAACACCGTCAGCCTGCGCTTGGGAAGCTCGATGCTGACGTCCTTGAGGTTGTTCACGCGTGCGCCGTGCACGCGGATCATGTCATGGCTGTCGGCAGCGTGCAGCGCGGGCGACTGCGGGTCCGTGCTCTTGCTCATCGTCTCTCCGTCCATGCGTGGGGTTCGCCTCCCCGGCTCCGTGGCGCCTATCGGTCCTGGAGCAACCCCAGAACATTACCGTCCGAATCGATCACGGTGGCCACCACGCGTCCGGGGCCGACCTCGCGCACGGCCTCCTTCACGGTCGCCCCCGCGGCCGTCAGCTCCTCGAGCTTGGCCTCGATGTCGGCGACGTGCCAGTAGGCCACCGGACCGGTCATGCCCTGGTCCGCTCCGCCCGGGACCAGCCCGATGTGCTGTCCCCCGACGTCGTAACCGACATAGTAGGACGAGTCAGCGGTCGGCTGCTCACCGAGCAGGGCGGTGTACACCTTCTTCGCCTTCTCCAGGTCGGACACCGGGTGAAGGACGGTCTTGATGCCCTCGGTCATATCGAGTTCCTGCCGTTTCGCGTCGAGGGCCCGCCCGCTCGTGACGGGTGGTGCCCATGGCGTTCACGCTACGTGGGGGCTCTCGACCTGCGCTTCTCGATTCGTGACCGGTCTGTCAAAGCCTGACCGGATCAGCGCTCCAGGATGGCTTCCTCGAAGTCGAGCTCGGCCATGACGCGGCGCAGCACCTCGTCGTCGATGCGCCGGGTGTCGCGCAGCCGTACGAACACCCCTCGCTCGGCTTCGAGCATCTCCAGACGCAGCCGGCGGTACAGGGTGCTGGGCGTCTCCGAGCCGTCCTGGCCGGTGCCGCCGCCCAGGCGCTCCCAGGCGTTCAGGGCCCGGCGCTCGGTCTTGGCCCGCAGCTGGGAGACGACGTCGGCGACGATCTCGTCGGTCAGTCCCTCGCGCTGGATCGCCGCCTCCAGGGCGGCGGTGCCGGCGGCGATCGCCTCCTGCTTGGCCGCGGCCTCGGTGAGGTCGTCCTGGAAGTCCTCCTCGGCGGAGGAGATCTTCAGGCGCCTGATCAGGATCGGGAAGGTGAGGCCCTGGACGAGCAGGGTGCCGAGCACGGTGGTGAAGGTCAGGAAGGCGACCAGGTCGAGCTCGGGGTATTGCAGGATGAAGATGAACGCCGCGGCCAGCGAGACGACGCCTCGCATGCCCGCCCAGCCGACGACCACCACGTTCGACATCGGGGGCCGGTTCTTCTGGAAGTAGGAGAACGGGACGAGCCAGACGAAGCGGGCGAGCACGGTGACGGCGAAGACGACCAGCGCGTACAGCACGAGCTGCCAGCCTGAGTAACCCTTGGGGATGACCTGGAGGAACAGCAGCCCGATGAGGGCGAAGACGACCGTCTCCAGGAAGAAGTCGAGCACCTTCCAGACCCCGTCGGCCACCAGGCGGGTGCCGAAGCCCATGCGGTGCATGCGGTTGCCGATGTAGAGGCCGACGATCACGACGGACATGACGCCGGAGGCGTGCACCATCTCCGCCGCCAGGTAGGAGGCGAACGGGATGAGCAGCATCACGGTGTTCTCTACCAGCGAGTCGCGCAGCCGCTCCAGGATCCAGCCGAAGACCAGGGCCAGCACGATGCCGATGACCGCGCCCACGACGGCGGAGTAGAGGAACTGGCCCGTGGCGCTCAGCAGGGTGAAGGCCTCACCGCCGATGGCGCCGAGCGCCACGCGGAAGGCGGTCAGCGCGGTGGCGTCGTTGAACAGGCTCTCGCCGACGAGGATCGTCAGCGCGCGGCGGGGCAGGCCAAGCCGCCGGCCCACCGCGACCGCCGCCACCGCGTCGGGCGGGGCGATGACCGCGCCCAGCACGAACGCCGCCGCCATCGGCAACGAGGGCACCATCCAGTGCACGACCAGGGCGACCACCGTCATGGTGAACAGCACCAGCCCGACCGACAGCAGCGCCACGGGCTTCTTGACGTCGCGCAGGCGCAGGTAGGAGCTGTCGAGGGCGGCCGAATAGAGCAGCGGCGGCAGGAACACGAACAGGATGAGCTCGGGCTCGCTGACGAAGATGTCGAGCACGAGGTCGTCGGGCATCAACGGCGAGACCAGCAGCCCCGCCAGCACCAGCAGCAGCGGCGCGGGCCAGCCGCGGCGCCTGGCCGCCCAGGCCACCGCCAGGCCGCCGGCGGCCAGGAGCAGCACCTGAAGCACCGTCGCCAGCTCGATGCCAGACTCCACGCCAGACTCCCTACCTCGGCAACCCCGATGGAACTATTTCAGCAGCGGCACCCGTTCACCCAGCGACCTGACCACCTGCGCGACGGACGGTGAGCGCGTGACGGCCAGCCTGATCGGCGGGCCGGCACCGATCTTCGTGGGCGCGAACGACGGATGCACTCTCCATCCATCCGCGGTTCGCTCGAAGCGGAACCAGGCGATCGCGCCCTCGTGCGTGGCCGCGATCCCGGCCGACGGATTGGCCACCTGGTTGCCCAGGCCGTAGGCGACCCACTTGTCGCCGATCCGCTCGAACGGCTGCACCACGTGCGCATGGTGGCCGACGACCAGGTCCACCGACGGCGAGCCGAGCAGCGCCCTGGCGACCCTGCGCTGCTCGGCGGTGGGCGCGTGGCGATACTCCTCGCCCCAGTGCAGGCTGACGACCACCACGTCGGCGCCCTCCCGCCTGGCGCGGGCTGCCGCCGCGGCGATCTTCCTGGGCGCCAGGCCGACGTTGACCATCCACGGCTTGCGCGGCGGGAGGGGCAGGCCGTTGGTGCCGTAGGTGTACGACAGGTGGGCGACCTGCACGCCGTTGGCGTTGTAGAGCGTGATCAGCCTGGCCTCGTCGGCGGTGCGCGCCGACCCCGCGTAGCGCAGGCCCGCGCGGTCGAGGGCCTGCAGCGTACGGATCACGCCTGGCTCGCCCTTGTCGACGGTGTGGTTGGAGGCGGTCGAGCAGCCGTCGTAGCCGATGCGCTTGATCGCGGTGACGACCTGCGGAGGGGCGCTGAAGGTGGGGTAGCCGCTGAACGGGCCGCGCCTGGGCGCCAGCGGCGTCTCCAAATGGCACAGGGCCAGGTCGGCGCCGGAGATGACGCGGCGGATGCCGGAGAACATCGGCAGGAAGTCGGGGCGGCCGCCCCCGTCGGAGCGCGCCTGGGCGACCAAGGGCTGGTGCAGGAGGATGTCGCCGGTCATGGCGAGGGTGAAGGAGTCGGCGAACAGCGGCTCGCCCGGCTGCGCGAGCGGGACGGCCTCCCTCTTCGCCGCCGGCGTCGTCTGCCAGGCGACCGTCGTCTCCGTGCCCGGCAGCGACCGGCTGGGCGCGGCGAAGAACGGGGCCACGCCGGAGCCGTGCCAGCCGGGGCGCGCCGGGTCGGTCCTGGCGTGTGCCGGGGCGGACTGCAGGGCGGGGGCGCCGACGAGACCGGCGGGCAGGCTCACGGCCGCCAGCAGGGCCACACGGGCAAGATCCTTGCGCACGGGACGCAGGCTAAGGCCTGCGCCCCGTCCCGGCGATCACGGATTGCCCACGCTTGGCGTAAGCGCTACCAGTTCCTGTCGTCGTACTGCTGGTCCGGCCGCAGCCGCTCGCCGGTGACGAACATCTCGTCGCTGACGTAGGGGCGGGAGATGCCGGGCTCGGGCTGCTGCTGCGGAGTGGCCAGAGCGAGCAGCGAGTCGACCGGGTTGGGCGCCTGCGGCGGCTGCTGCTGGGGATGGCCCTGGTCGCGGGAACGCCGGCCCGCGCCGGGGATGCCGTGCATGGGCGTGCCGAGGCCCGGCGTGCTCGGACCGGGAACGGGCTGGGCGGCCATCTGCTGGCCGGTCTGGTGGCCGGTGTAGTGCTGCGGCGGCAGCTGCTGGCCCCGCTGGCCGAACGGATCCTGCTGGCCGAAGGGGTCTTGCTGGCCGAACGGATCCTGCTGGGCGAACGGGTCCTGCTGCTGGGCGAAGGGGTCGGGCTGCTGGCCGTACCCGCCCTGGCCGCAGGGGTCGGCAGGGCGCTGCGCCGCGAACGGGCCGGTGGCGTGGGGCGGCTGCGCGGCGTAGGGGTCGGACGCGTGCTGCGTCGCGAACGGGTCGTGGCTCGGCTGGGTGTTCGGCTGGGGCGCGAACAGGTCGCCCGGCGGTGCCGGGCGCTGCTGGCCGTAGGCGTCGGCGGGCTGGCGCCCGTAACCACCCTGGCCGTAGGGGTCGCCCTGGCCGCCCTGGCCGCCCTGGCCGTACGGGTCGCCCTGGCCGTAGGGGTCGCCGGGCGCCTGGCCGTACGGGTCGGCGGAGCGCTGGCCGTACGGGTCGGCGGGCGGGGTGGCCAGCCCGAGCGGGTCGGAACGCCGGATCTGGGGCTCGCCGGGAAGCTGGTAGACCGCCTCGCCCGAAGCGGCTGCGGCCATCGGCTCGGCGTAGTAGGAGTCGCGCGGCGCCGTGGTCTCGCCGAAGGAGGCGACCAGCTTGTCGGGCGGCGCGGGAGTGCCGCGGGCGACGAGCACGTCGCTGGGCGACATGGCGGCCGTGGGGCGCTCGTCGAGATGGCCGGGTGGCTGGCCGGGCGGGAAGCCCTCGGGCGGGCGGTTGTACTGCCCGGTGCCGGGGATCGGCTCCTCGCCGACGACCGTTCCGGACGCGCCGACCGCGGGCTGCTCGCCGGTGGCCTCCGCGTAGCCGTCGTCGAGGGTGTCGAGGAGGCGGCCCACGTCGTCCATGGGCATACGGAAGCTTCCGGTGCACATCTCGCCTCGCCACAGGCTCAGCACCAGGGTTCCCTCGTGCCAGGTGACCCGAAGGCACCGCTCCTGACCTCGGGCATCGAAGAACACTTCGCCGAACGACGGCAGGGGCACAACTTCCGACATGGAGGACATTTTTCCTTTACCAGCCCGTATTCGTCCACTCAGCCTCTGAAAACCCTGCAAAATCGGGCTTCTCACCGGTCACAGGAAGATCTTTATTGAACCTTCCGGTCGTTTCGTCAGTGTGCCACGGGGTGACCCGAGGCGGGTCCAGGACCGCCAGGATGCGTATGTCCGGGGTCATGGTTGTCCACAGACCGGCCCGGAGCGGGGTGCGGATCGGGGTAGCGTTGTCGCCGTGCCGGACTCCCTCCTTCCCCCTGTCGAAGAACTCCTCAAGGCCGCCGTCTCCGCCCTCGGCGGGAGCGAGAGACCAGGTCAGGTGAGCATGGCGCGTGCCGTGCAGCACGCGATCGACAAAGAGGAGCATCTGGCCGTCCAGGCTGGCACCGGCACCGGAAAGTCCCTGGCCTACCTCGTGCCGTCGATCCGCCACGCGATGGGCTCCGACACCACCGTGGTGATCTCGACCGCGACCATCGCGCTCCAGCGCCAGCTCGTCGACCGCGACCTGCCACGCCTGGCCGAGACGATGGCCAAGGAGCTGCCCCACGAGCCGTCCTTCGCGATCCTCAAGGGCCGGCGCAACTACCTGTGCCGCTACAAGGCCACCGCGGGCTGGCCCGACGACGACGAGGGCGACCAGCTCTTCGACCCGCGCGAGGTGAGCGCGACCGGGCGCATGGTCCAGCGCATCCAGGAGTGGGCCGAGACCACCGAGACCGGCGACCGCGACGAGCTGGTGCCGGGCGTCAACGAGCAGGCCTGGCGGCAGTTCTCCGTCAGCGCCAAGGAGTGCCTGGGCGGCCAGCGCTGCCCCAGCGCCGGCGAGTGCTTCGCCGAGCTGGCCAAGGAGCGGGCGGGCGAGGTCGACGTCGTGGTGACCAACCACGCGCTGCTGGCCATCGACGCCATGGAGGGCATGGCGATCCTGCCCGAGCACGACGTGGTGGTCGTCGACGAGGCCCACGAACTCGTCGACCGGGTGACCTCCGTGGTGACCGACGAGCTGTCGGAGAACTCCGTCTTCCTGGCCGTGCGCCGCGTCGCGCGCCTCATCGACCAGCCGATCTCCGACCGGCTCCAGGAGGCGGGCGAAGACCTCAAGGCGCTGCTGGCCGCCGCCCCCTCCGGCCGCATCGACGAACTGCCCCAGGTGCTCGGCCTCACCCTCGCCCTGGTCCGCGACTCCGCCCACGCCTGCATCACCGCCATGGGCTCGCGCAACGCCGACAAGGACGACCCCGAGAAGGGCGGCCAGCGCAAGATGGCCTTCGCCGCGCTCGACGAGGTCCACGACACCGCCGTGCGCATGCTCGACGCCTACGGCCACGACTCCGAGGTCGACCGCGCCGAGGTGGTCTGGCTCGAAGCGGGCACCGACCGGCGCCCGCCCATCCTCCGCGTGGCGCCCCTGGGCGTCGGCGGCATGCTGCGCGACAAGCTCTTCGGCGACCGCACGGTCGTGCTCACCTCCGCCACGCTCGCCCTCGGCGGCACCTTCGACGGCCTGGCCAAGCAGTGGGGCCTGGCCGACGGCGAGTGGGAGGGGCTCGACGTCGGCTCGCCGTTCGACCACCCGCGCGCCGGCATCCTCTACGTCGCCAAGCACCTGCCCCAGCCGGGCCGCGACGGGCTGCCCGAGGCCTACCTCGACGAGATCGCCGAGCTGATCGGGGCGGCGGGCGGGCGCACACTCGGGCTGTTCTCCTCGATGCGCGCCGCCAAGGCCGCCACCGAGGCGCTGCGCGAGCGCATCGACGTGCCGCTGCTGTGCCAGGGCGACGACTCGACCATGCTGCTGGTCAAGCAGTTCGCGGAAGACGAGCCGACCTGCCTGTTCGGCACGCTGTCGTTGTGGCAGGGCGTCGACGTGCCGGGGCCCTCGCTGCGGCTGGTGATCATCGACCGGGTGCCGTTCCCGCGGCCCGACGACCCGCTGACCTCGGCCCGGCAGCGCCATGTGGCGGCTCGCGGCGGCAACGGGTTCATGGCGGTGGCGGCCAACCACGCGGCGCTGCTGCTGGCGCAGGGGGTGGGGCGGCTGCTGCGCTCGCACGACGACAAGGGCGTGGTGGCGGTGCTCGACCCCCGGCTGGCGACCGCGCGTTACAGCGGCTTCCTGCTCAACTCCCTGCCGCCGTTCTGGCGCACCACCGACCCGGCGGTGCCGCGGGCGGCCCTCAAGAGGCTCGCGGGCGACTAGGGTCTGGGGGCACACAACCACTGGCGTGTACGACGGGGCGAGGTGGTGACCATGGACGGCGGGGGCTTCTCCGAGCTGGCCGAGCGGCACAGGCACGAACTGCGGGTCCACTGCTACCGCATGACCGGCTCGTTCACCGACGCCGAAGACCTCGTCCAGGAGACGCTGCTGCGCGCCTGGAAACACCGCGCCACCCTCACCGACCCCTCGGCGCTGCGGGCCTGGCTCTACCGCATCGCCACCAACGTCTGCCTCGACATGCTCGCCGCCCCCTCCCGCTCGCGCGAGATCGTCATGACCGCCGACTCGGGCGGCGGTGACGCGCGCTCGCCCCTGGCCGAGATCACCTGGCTGCAACCCTTCCCCGACCACCTGCTCGACGAGGCCGAACGCGGCCCGGAGGCGGTGGCGATCGCCAGGGAGACGGTCGAGCTGGCCTTCCTGGCCGTCATCCAGCACCTTCCCGCCAGGCAGCGGGCGGTCCTAATCCTGCGCGACGTGCTGGGCTGGCCGGCCGACCAGGCGGCGGCAGCGCTGGAGATGAGCGTCCCCGCGGCCAAGAGCGCCCTGCAGCGGGCCAGGGAGACCCTGCGCACCACCCTGCCGACCGACCGCCACGAGTGGGGCTCGGCGGCGGGCGAGCGGGAGCGCGAGGTGCTGCGCCGCTACATCGCCGCCTCGCAGAGCGCCGACGTCGACGAGCTGGCCACGCTCCTGCGCGACGACGCCCGCCAGGCCATGCCGCCCGCGAACCTGCTCTTCGACGGCAGGCAGGCGATCGTCACGATGTGGCGCGAAGCCCTCGCCGGCGGCCATGCCGGCGACGAGTGGCGCACGGTCGAGATCGCCGCCAACCGGCAGCTCGCAGTCGCCAACTACGCGCGCAGGCCCGGCGAGAGCCGCTTCACCGCGGTCAACATCGACGTGCTGCGCTTCGAGGACGGCCTGATCGCCGAGATCACCACGTTCGGGGCCGATTTGCTGCCCGCCTTCGGCCTGGAGACAACCCTCTAGAAAAATCTTGAGAAGGACCGATTCCTTTCTCCGCGCCGTCCGGTCTCACGGATATCACTGACGAACGAAGGGACCGGAATCATGTCCGACGTCAAGGCACTCGACCGGCTCGTGGGCACCTGGAAGGTCACCGGCGGCGCCGAGGGCACCGTCACCTACCGCTGGATGGACGGCGGCCACTTCCTCCTGCAGGACGTGGAGCTCGGCGGCGAGAGCGGCCTGGAGATCATCGGCCACGAGAAGCCCTTCGGGAGCGAGACCCCCGACCCGGAGATCAAGTCGCGCTACTACGGCAGCAGCGGGAGCACCCTGGCCTACGTCTACGAGATCGACGGCGACGAGCTGACGATCTGGGGCGGCTTCAAGGACTCGGGCGCCTGCTACCGGGGCACGTTCAGCGCCGACGGCGACACGCTGAGCGGAGCCTGGGAGTACCCCGGTGGCGGCGGCTACGAGTCGGTCGCGACCCGGGTCCGGTAAGACCGGCGTGGCCGGGTTAGGGTGATCGTCATGGACGAGATCCACGACAGCCCGACCGGCTGGGTCGCCAAGCACATCAAGCAGTACGTGGAGTCCGACGGGGCCAAGGGGCACCAGTTCCACGGTGCCCCCACCCTGCTGCTGACCACCACGGGACGCAAGAGCGGCCTGCTTCGCCGTACCGCCCTCATCTACGACCGCGACGGCGACGACTACGTCATCGTGGCCTCGCTCGGCGGCTCGCCCAAGCATCCGCTGTGGTACCTGAACCTGGTCGACGACCCCAAAGTCGGGGTCCAGGTGGAGGCCGACAGGTTCGACGCGGTCGCGCGTACGGCCACGGCCGAGGAGAAGGCCCGGCTGTGGCCGCGGATGGTCGAGGTGTGGCCCGCGTACGCGGACTACCAGAAGAAGACCAGCCGTGAGATCCCCGTGGTGATCCTTTCCAGGCAGTAGAGACCCGATCCGGCCGGATCCGGCGCGAGCGTGGACATCCTCGCGGCCTCGGCCTCATGAACCCCTTGATGAGGCGCGTGGCGAACGTGAGATGTCCACGCTCGAGGCCCCGGAGCCATTGACCAGATGACACCCTGAGCCCGCACCGGAAGCCGGCCGAGCCCCAGTCCTTCCGGCCGGCCTCCAAGATTCCAGGCTAGAGGCGGCCGCTATAGATCCCCTATAGGTCTCAGCCCTTGCCGGTGATCTTCAGGACGACGCGGTAGTCGTACTTCGTCTGGTGCTTGCCGCTGACCTGCTTGGTGGTGGAGTACGCGTATGCGCCGACCTGCAGGTTCTTGCAGTCCTTCCACTTGACGCGGAACGAGCCCAGGTTGGTGCCGCCGCCGGCGGCCGGGGGCTTCACCTCGCGCAGGCTGAACCTCGCGTCGCTGTCCTCGTCGACCGTCGTGGCCGCGTTGTCGAAGGCGGAGCCGTAGAAGGTGTCGCCGGTCCTGAACTTCTTGTAGAAGCCGTCGCCGGGGTAGAGGTTGCCGCCCGCCTTGATGCGGATCTCGTCGCGCCCGTCCCGCTCGGCGACGTCTCCCGCGTACACCGAGTAGACCGAGACTGAGCAGTAGGTCGCCTTCGTGCCCGCCGTGGCGGCGTGGGCGGGGGCGGCTGGGACGAGTCCGGCTGTCAGGACGATCCCGCAGAGGATGGAGCGTCGGCGCATGATGGGTCCTCCCCGTGGAGTGTTCGCCCCAGGCTGCGGAGCCGGCCGTCAGTGCTTCGTTAAAGGCCAGCTCAGCGCTGGTGCGTGGACGGGTCGCGCGGGCCGTTCTAGCGTCCCGTCGTATGGGAGACCCGCTCAGGATCCTGCTTCTGGGCCCGCCGGACCTGCTCCTGGGAGACCGGCCGCTGCCGATCAGGTCGGCCAAGGCCCGCGCGCTCCTGTATTACCTGGCGGCCACGCGGACGCCGCGCTCGCGGGCCGAGCTGGCCGGGCTGCTGTGGGGCGAGCGCCCCGACGCGCGGGCCCGCGGCAGTCTCCGGCTGGCCGTCCTGGAGCTGCGTCGCGACGCGGGGGCCTGGCTCGACATCTCCCGTGACCGGATCGCCCTGCGGCTCGGCCCCGGATGCTTCGTCGACCACGCGGCGCTCGCCGGGGAGCCCGGCGTGGAGCAGGCCCTGCGGTTGTGGCGCGGCGACTTCCTCGACGGGGTCGGCCTCGACGACGCGCCCGCGTTCACCGCCTGGCTGGAGGGCGAACGGCAGCGCACGCGCCTGATGCTGCGCCAGGTCGTGCTGCGCCATGCCGGCCATCCCGACGCCGCCCTGGTGCGGCTCGCGCGGGTTTTGACCGCGCTGGATCCGCTGGACGAGGAGGCGGGACGGCTGCTCATGGCGGCCCTGGCAGGCACCGGCAACCGGGCGGCGGCCCTGACCTCCTACGAGGCTCTGCGACGCGGGCTGCGGGAGGAGCTCGGCGTGGCTCCCGCTCCGGAGACCGTGGCGTTGCGGGAGGAGCTCGCGCGGGCCGGCGGCCGGGAGGAGCTCGCGCGGGCGGGCGGCCGGGCGGCTCCCGGCGTGTCCGGGCGGGCCGGGCTTCCCGTGCCGCGCACCTCGCTCGTGGGGCGGCGGGCGGAGATCGAGCAGGTGCTGGCCCTGCTCGTCACCGAGCGCCTGGTGACCCTGCACGGGCCGGGAGGGGTGGGCAAGACGCGGCTGGCCATCGCGGCGGCGCAGCGGTGGGACGGGGAGGGCGAGCGGGCCTTCGTGTCGTTCGTGGGCGTGCACGCGGAGGCGGTGGTCACGACGCTGGCCAGGCGGCTCGGGGTCGATCTGTCGCCGCCCCGCCCGGCGGAGGACCTGCTGGTCGCCGCGCTCGCCGATCGGCCGGTGTTGCTGGTGCTGGACAATCTGGACCATCTGCCGGGGTTCGACGTGGTGCTCGCGCGAGTGCTGCGGGCTGCTCCCGGTGTCCGGGTGCTGGCGACGAGCAGGCGGCGGCCGGCCGTACCCGAGCAGGTGTGCGTCGCCGTACGAGGGCTGGCGGGACCGACCGCGGAAGCGCTGTTCGCCGAACGAGCACAGACCGCCTCCCCCTGGGGGCAGGTCCCCAAGCCCGGAGGGTCACCGGCGCTGGTGGCGGCGGTCTGCGCGGCCACCGGCGGGCTGCCGCTGGCGATCGAGCTGGCCGCGAGCCTCCTGCGCGCGCTCCCCCTGGAGGAGGTCGCCCGGCGCCTGGCCACCGACCCCGACCTGCTCGCCGCCCCCGAGTCGGCGCCGCGCCGCCGCCACGGGTCGCTTCGCGCGGTCTTCGAAGCCTCCTGGCGCCTGCTGGACCCGCCGGCCCAGCAGGCCCTCGCCGCTCTGTCGGTCTTCCGCGGCGGCTTCACCCTCGACGCGGCCCTCGAAGTGGCGCCCACCTCCTGGCGCGTGCTGGTGCGCCTGGCCGACCACTGCATGATCCACCTCGACCCGGCCGGGCGCTACCACCTCCACCCGATCATCCAGCAGTACGCCGGATCGCACCTGCCGTATCGCGCGGAGCCCGAGGTCGTGGGCAGGCACACCGCCTACTTCGCCCGCCTCCTGCGCGGCCACGCCGTCGAGGACGGCCTGGACGGCGCGGCCGCCCGCATCCTCGGCGCGGAACTCGACAACCTGCGCCTGGCCCTGGCGCGCGGCGACGGCGACCCGTCGTTCCTGGACCGGTACTGGACGTTGTGCCTGCGGCTGAGGTTGTACGAGGAGGGGCTGGCGGTGCTCTCCCGCCGGCTGGAACGCACCGCCGACCCGTCCCGGCTGCGCGCCCGCTGGCTGCGGCTATCCGGCGTCATGCTCTACCAGCTCGGGCGCGACCCCGACGCGGCCGGCCACGCCGTGGCGGCCCTGCGCGCGCTGGACCGCGACTGGCCCGCGTCGGCTCCCGCCCTGATGACGGCGCTGGTCCGGGACGTACTCGGCCATCTGTGGCAGCGCGCGGGGGTCCAGGGCGTACTCGGCCATCTGTGGCGGCGCACGCGAGGCCGGGACGTGCTCAGCCGCTTGTGGCAGCGGGCGCCGGCCGCGCTCGGCCAGGTGCGGCGTCAGCGCGCGCGTGGCGGCGGGTGCGATCCCGACGCGGCGGAGGCCGCGCAGGCGCTGGCGCTGATCGCGCTGCTCGCCTACCGGCGCCACGACCTGGCCGCCATGCTCGCCGCCTCCGCCGGGCAGGCGAACACGGCCTGGCGGTCGGGGGACGCGGCGTTGCGGGCGGAGGCCTACGCGCACCTGGCGATCTCCTTACGCGTGGCGGGCCGCCGCCGCCTCGCCGACCGCATCGGCCACCGCGCCGACACCGACCTCGTACGGCACGCCGTGCCTTCCACGGCCGGCCCCGCCCCCTCGCGGCACGGCGTGCCCCCCGCAGGCCCTGTCCCCCCGCGCCACGAGTTCGGGCACGGCGACGCGGCCGATCGTGCCCGCCTCGCCCGCGGCCTGTCCCACCTCAACGCCGGGCGGCTGCGGGAGGCCCGGCTGGTCCTCACCGAGTGCCGTGGGCGCACGGTCGACCCCCGCCTGGCGGAGACCTGCGCGGGCCTGCTCGCCGAGACCGCCGTCTGGCAGGGCGACTTCGCCGCGGCCCGCGACCTGTTCGCCGAGACGGCCGAGCTGGCCGCATCACGGGTGGGTGACGAGGTGGGCCGCCACTGGTGCCTGACGGGCACCGCGGAGACCCTCTTGCGCATCGACGGGACCGATCCCGGCGAGATCCTCGCGATCCTGGAGCGGGCACGCGCCGCCGAGGAGCGCCGCCGTACGCACGGAGCGCTCCTGGGGGTGAGGGACGATCCGGCGGCGCGGCTGGTCCAGGAGATCCGCCTCCTCACCGCGACCGCCAGGCTGCACGCCCGGCCGGGCCCGCCCTCGGACCGCGACCCCAGGGCCACGCTCGCCGAACTCGACCACATCCTGGCGCTCGCCGCCCGTCTCCCCCGCACCCAGCCCGGCATGATCGAATGCTGGTCGGGCCTGGCGGAACTGGCCCATCTCCACGCGAGCACGCCCGACCGGGCGGCCCGCCGGCGCCTGCGCGTGCTCGACCGCCACCTGGCGCGCTACATCGACCGCTACCCCGGCGCCGCCGCCAGGCTCGGCTGGGGCAGGGCCCTGCTCCACCAGGCCCGGGGCCACCACCGCAGGGCCGGAGCCCACGCCCGCCGCGCCCTGGCCGCCGCCACCCGCATGGACGTCGCCTACGACGCCGGGCGGGCCGCCACCGTCAGCTCCAGGGACCCAGTTCGGGCCGCTTGGCCGTGACGTCGTCGCCCGAGGACGTGCCGCGCAGCCGCCGGTTGATCCACGGCAGCAGGAACTCCCGCAACCACAGCGCGTCCTCGCGGCGCCGCCGGCGCGGGTCGACCGCCTGCTCGGGCCAGGTGTAACGCCACGGATGCTCGGTCGGCACGCCGAGCAGGTCGAGGATCCGGGCGGCCACCAGCCGGTGCCCCTCGGAGTTGAGGTGGATCCGGTCGGAGCACCAGGCGCGCCGGTCGCGCAGCCCCTGCATCGACCACTGGTCGACGACGAGGCAGCCGTTCAGGTCGGCGATGGAGCGCACGTGCAGGTAGTACAGGGCGAACTTGCCCCGCATGCGCCGCATCAGCGGCATGTCGCGCGGGTCGACGCCGGTGAACAGCAGCACCTCGGCGCCGGTCGAACGCAGCTGGCGTACGGCTGCCGCCAGCCGCTTGGCCAGCTGGTCGGGGTCGCTGCCCGGCCGCATGAGGTCGTTGCCTCCGGCGCAGAAGCTGACCAGGTCGGGCGCCATCTTCACGGCCAGCGGCAGCTGGTCCTCGACGATCTGGTCGAGCAGCTTGCCGCGCACCGCCAGGTTGGCGTACTCGAAGGCGGGATCGTGCGCCGCCAGCACCTCGGCCACGCGGTCGGCCCAGCCGCGGAAGGTGCCGTCGGGGTAGGGGTCGCCGACGCCCTCGGTGAAACTGTCGCCCACGGCGACGTAGTTGCGGGGCGTCACAGGGCGGCCAGGGCTCGGAGTGCCAGGACGTACGACTGCATGCCGAATCCGGCGATGGTGCCGGTGGCCACGGCCGAGACCACCGAGGTGTGGCGGAACTCCTCGCGCGCGTGCGGGTTGGAGATGTGCACCTCGATGAGGGGCGCGGTGCGCTGCGAGGCGGCGTCGCGCAGGCCGTACGAGTAGTGCGTGAAGGCGGCGGGGTTGAGCACGACGGGGATCCGGCCGTCGGCGGCCTCGTGCAGCCAGCCGATCATGGTGGCCTCGTCGTCGGTCTGGCGCACCTCGACGTCGTAGCCCAGTTCCTCGCCGGTCTTCCGGCAGAGCTTGACCAGGTCGTCGAAGGTCTCGGCACCGTAGATCGACGGCTCGCGGGTGCCGAGCCGCCGCAGGTTGGGGCCGTTGAGGACCAGGACTCTCATCGCGACACCTCGTAGTAGGCGGCGTCGAGCATCTCCTCGCCCGGGTCTTCGAGGCGGCCCGGCCTGGCCAGGTCGTCGAGGACCACGAAACGCTGCTTGGCGCCGCGGTTCTTCTTGTCGAGCCGCATGTGGTCGCGCAGGTCCTTCCACGCGTCGCGGCGGTAGTGGGTCGGCAGGCCGACCGAGGTCAGGATGTCGCGGGTGCGGTCGACCAGGTCGGCGCGCCCGTCGAGGCGGCCCAGCTCGGCGGCGAACATCATGCCGATCGCGACGGCCTCGCCGTGGCGCATGTGGTAGTGCTCGTGGCGCTCGATGGCGTGGGCGAGGGTGTGGCCGTAGTTGAGGATCTCGCGCAGGCCCGCCTCGCGCAGGTCGGCGCCGACCACGTCGGCCTTGACCCTGATCTTGCGCTCGATGAGCTCGCGGGTGTGCTCGCCCGCGGGCGTGGTGGCGCCCTCGGGGTCGTCTTCGACCAGCATGAGGATCGTCGGGTCGGCGATGAAGCCACCCTTGATGATCTCGGCCAGGCCCGCGACGTAGTCGTCGCGCGGCATCGACGTCAGCGTCGCCAGGTCGCACAGCACCCCGGTGGGCGGCAGGAAGGTGCCGACCAGGTTCTTGCCCTCGGGGGTGTCGATGCCGTTCTTGCCGCCGACCGCCGCGTCGACCATGGCCAGCAGCGTGGTGGGCACCAGCACCACCTTGACGCCGCGCAGCCAGGTGGCCGCGACGAACCCGGCCAGGTCGGTCGTCGCTCCCCCGCCGACGCCCACGACGGCGTCGGAGCGGGTCATGCCGTAGCGGCCGAACGCCGACCACAAACCGGCGGCGACCTCGACGGACTTGGCCGCCTCCCCGTCGGGCACCGGCAGGTCGACGACCTCGAACCCGGCGTCCGTCAGCGCCGCCACGACCGGGCGCGACAGCTCCGGCAGGCTCGCCGGGTGGATCACCGCGACCGTGCGCACGCCCGCGCCCAGCAACCCGGGCAGCTCGCCGAGCACGTTCGTGCCGACCACCACGTCGTACGGCTGGTCGCCGCGCACGGTGATGCGGGTCGCTGGCATGTTGCCGTGGACGGGGACGCTCATCGGGACAGGCCCTCCACGATCTCCTCGACCAGCTCGACCGGCTTGCGCCCGTCGGTGACGACGGTCAGGACGGCCAGGCGCTCGTAGACGGGCCGCCGCTCCTCCATCAGCTTCTTCAGCTGGCTGCGCGGGTTGAGGACCAGCAGCGGCCGGGCCGAGCCCAGGCCGACCCGCTGCACCGCGTCGGCCAGGCCGACCTGGAGGTAGATGACCGGGTGGCCGGCGAGCAGCTCCTGGGTCGCCTCGCGCAGGATCGCGCCGCCGCCCAGCGACAGCACGCCGTCGTGCTCGGCCAGCGCCTGATGGACGGCCTGGGCCTCCAGCTCGCGGAAGCGCTCCTCGCCGTCCTCGACGAAGATGTCGCTCACCGGCTTGCCGGCGGCCGCCTCGACGTCGGCGTCGGTGTCGCGGTACTCCACGCCGAGGCGCTCGGCCAGCAGGCGGCCGAGAGTGGACTTGCCCGAGCCGGGCGGGCCGATGAGAACAGCCTTGAGTGTCACTTGATCACCATGGAAGACAGGTAGCCGGACAGGTTGCGGGCGACTTCCTCGACCGAGTCGCCGCCGAACTTCTCGAGGGCCGCGTCGGCCAGCACCAGCGCCACCATCGCCTCGGCGACGATGCCCGCGGCGGGCACCGCGCAGACGTCGGAACGCTCGTGGTGGGCCTTGGCGGCCTCGCCGGTCTTCACGTCGATCGTCGCCAGCGCCCTGGGCACGGTCGAGATCGGCTTCATCGCGGCGCTGACGCGCAGGATCTCGCCGTTGGTCATGCCGCCCTCGACGCCGCCCGCGCGGTTGGTGATGCGCTTGACGCCGTCGGCGGTGGTGTACTCGATCTCGTCGTGGGCGCGCGAGCCCGGCCGATGGGCCGTCTCGAAGCCGTCGCCGACACCCACGCCCTTGATCGCCTGGATGCCCATGAGGGCCGCGGCCAGGCGGGCGTCGAGGCGGCGGTCCCAGTGGGTGTAGCTGCCCAGGCCCGGCGGCAGGCCGTACGCCAGCACCTCGACGACGCCGCCGAGCGTGTCGCCGTCCTTGTGCGCCTTGTCGATCGTCTCGACCATCGCCGCGCTGCCGCCCGCGTCGAAGCAGCGCACCGGGTCGTCGTCGATGCGGGCCAGGTCGGCCGGGGTCGGCAGCTCCAGGCCGGTGGTGAACGTGCCGCCGATCGAGACGACGTGGCTGAAGACCTCGACGCCGAGTGCCTGCTTGAGGAAGCGCTTGGCGACCTCGCCGAGGGCGACGCGGGCGGCCGTCTCGCGGGCGCTGGCCCGGTCGAGCACGTTGCGGGCGTCGTCGAAGCCGTACTTCTGCATGCCCGCCAGGTCGGCGTGACCGGGGCGCGGGCGGCTGCGCGGGGCGTTGCGCGCCATGCCCTCGAGCTCGGCCGGGTCGACCGGGTCGGCCGCCATGACCTTCTCCCACTTGGGCCACTCGGTGTTGCCCACGCGGATGGCCACGGGGCTGCCCATCGTACGGCCGTGCCGTACGCCGCCCACGATCGAGACCTTGTCCTCTTCGAACTTCATCCGCGCGCCGCGGCCATAACCGAGCCTGCGGCGGCGCAGGGCCTCGTCGATCGCCTCGGTGGTGACCTCGACCCCGGCGGGGAGGCCCTCCATGATGGCGACTAGTTCGGGCCCGTGGGACTCTCCGGCGGTCAACCAGCGCAACATGCCGTCAAGTCTTCCAGATCAGACCCTGTGCACCGTCCGCGAGGCCACTAGGTGAGACAGACGGCGGCCAGAGCGCCGAGCAACATGAAGGGACCGAAAGGGATGTCCGTCTTCTTGTCTCGCTTTTTCACGACAATCACACCGATGCCGTAGAGCGCCCCCAGCACCTGCCCGCCCACCCCCGCCACCAACCACGCCTGCCAGCCCAGCGATCCCGCCACCAGCCCGATCAGCAGCGCCAGCTTCACATCGCCCAGGCCCATCGCCTCGGGCCTGATGAACCACAGGACGCCGTAGAACGCGGTCAACGCCGCCGCCCCGATCAGCCCGGCCACCACCTGGCCGGTAGGGATCAGCAGCAGCGCCGTGATCGCCGCGGCGGGCAGCGTGATCACGTCGGGCAGCCGGTAGGTCCGCCAGTCGATGAGCGCCAGAAGCGTCCCGGCCAGGCCCGCGAAGACGAACGCCACGAGGTACGGCTCCGCGGCCCGCCACGAGATGAGCGCCACCACAGCGGCGGTGCCCAGCTCGACGAGCGGCGGCCAGGCGGGGATCGGGGGGACCAACGCCGCCCTGGCCGCGCGCCGCGCCTCGGCCCGGGTGTCGGCGGGATCGGACTCGAAGGCGGCGGCGACGGGGCGGAGGTAGACGCCGGCGACGAAGCCGAGCAGCGCGAGAAGGGCGATCGTCACCGTCCCGACCTTAACGGGTGAGGCGGGGGCGGGGTTGAGCTATGCGCGGAGGCAGGGGTCGGGGGGAGACGGTGAGGGCGCGGCGCGGTGTTGCGGCGCGAGCTCAGCGGCGGCGGAACCAGCCGCGACGCTTCGGCGCCGCTTCCGGCACCCCTGCGTCGGACACCTCCGACACCTCGGGCACCTCTGACACCTCGGGTGCCTCGGCGATCCGCGCCACGGTCACCCCGTCGACCTGCGACAGCGTGCCCGACTCGACGGCGGCCATCACCTCCAGCACCTGCCCCTCGATCACGAACGACACCGGACCCGCCACGTCGACCACCACCGCGGCGGCCCCTTCGTGCACGGCCGCCTGACACACCGACAGCAGCGTCGACTGGATCGGCCGCGCGTCAGCCCGCCACCGCATCAGCGCCTCGGCCCCGGTGAAGGCCAGCACCGCCTCCCTGCCGTCCTGCCCGACCAGCTTGGGCAGGGCCATCTCGCTTTCCTTCTCCTGCTTCAGCCCGTGTGCGCCGACCTCGGACTCTGTCAGCAGGGCCACGACGGGCACCAGCAACCGGGAGCCGTTGAGGGCGGACAGGACCGCGGTGGCGTCGGCCGTACCGGCGGCGAAGGCGGACAGGGCGTCGGCGACCTCGGTCGAGGTGCTGCCGTCGTCGCTCGGGACGAGAGGCTGGGGAATGCTCGGCACAAACGTCGAGGCTACCGCCGTTCCCGGCCCTCCCACATCAGCCGGGCCAGCGCGCTTCCCGACACGTGCGCCGAGCGGTCTGCCAGCCACCCACCTGGAGCGGATAATGGCCCCATGCGGATCTCGGTGAGCGCGGACAGCCTCGACGGGGTGGCGGAGAAGGTCGTGGCCGAGTTGCGCCGGCGCGGCCACGAGGTGGTCACCCACGGCGCCCTGACCCCCGGCGAACGCGACGACTGGGCCTGGGCCTCGGAAGCGGCGGCCCGCGACGTCGGCGAAGGCAGGGCCGACCAGGCGGTGGTGTGCTGCTGGACAGGCACAGGAGCGGCGATCGCGGCGAACAAGGTGACGGGCGTGCGGGCCGCGCTGTGCGGCGACGCCTACACCGCCACCGGCGCCCGCACCTGGAACGACGCCAACGTCCTGGCGCTGAGCCTGCGGCTGACCTCCGAGGTCGTGCTGGCGGAGATTCTCGACGCGTGGTTCACCGCGGGCCCGAGCGACGACGAGACCGATCTGGCGAACATCGCCCACCTGTCGGAGATCCCTTGAGTGTCGGTGCCGCCGTGTAGTCATGGGCGGGTGACTGGTTGGATTCCCTTTCCCGGACATGACTGGAAGGACGCCGCCAAGGTCCGCGCGAGACTGGCCGCCGGCGCCGATCCCAACGCCGAGATCCGTCATCGCAGGCCGCCGCTCCACATGGCGGCGCGGCACGGCAGCCCGGAGGCGATCGGGGAGTTGGTGGCCGCGGGAGCCGTGGCCGAGGCGGTGCACCGGGGCCGTACAGCGTTGTGGGAGGCCGTCTTCGCCAACCGGCCGGACAACGCGCGGGCCCTGGTCGCGGCCGGCGCGGACCCGTGGCGGCCGATGATGGCGGGCTGGTCGCCCGGCCGGTTGAGCCTGGCCGGCAGGGAGCCGGGGCTGTTCGGCGAGCCACCGGGCGGGGTGGCCCTGAGCCCGGACGAGCGGGCGGCCGTCGATGAGGCGAGGCGGCTGATCGCGGTCTTCGGTGGGTTCGATTTCTACGGCAGGAGCCTCGCGTGCGCCGCCGGCCTCTCGGCGCGTGACGTCGCACGGCGGCTGGGGGCCGAGGTCGCCGAAGAGGAGCGCGTCGAGGAACTGCGGGAGGATCCGTGGGCGGGTGACGGCGACGAGTTGTCGATCGTCGGGGTGACCGAGGTGCAGGGCGGTTGCGTGGTCACGCAACCGTGGGCGTACGGCGCGAGCACTCCTGGGGTCGGGCGGCGGCTGTCGGCGGGGACGATCTGCCACACCGCCTATTCGAACCCCAAGAGTGGTCACCAGTGGCGGGAGTATCTGGACGGGGAGTACGTCGCGTCCGATGGCGTTCGGCTGGACGAGACGACGTCGGCCGACTGGATCTTGTGGGAGTTTCTCTACTTCGTTCAGCCGGTGGCGTTCGGCTGTGCCCGGGCCGGGCTGCGGCCGACCGACGACCGGGCGATCGCCGGCGAGCCCGATGTCTGGCTGCGGTTGCCGGACCTCGATTGGTGGGCGTGAGTCCTCTGGCCCCGCGGGGTGAGTGGAGCGGCATGGGCGTGACACGCCAGGCTCGCAGCGTGCGCTCAGCGCAGGGCGGGCTCGGGGGTCTGGGTCGGGGCGGGCTTGGGGCGGAGGGCGCCGGCGAGGGCTGACATGGCCACGAGGATCACGGCGACCAGCGTGAACGCCGTGGGGTAGGAGAAGGCGCCCGCGGCCCACCCCGTGATCGCCGGGGCCGTGAGGCCTGACAGGTAGGTGATGGTGGCCACGCCTGCCACGCCTTCGCCGGGGGTGGCGGCTGTGCGGCCGGCGGCGGCGAACACGAGCGGGACGACGACCGCGACTCCCAGGCCCAGCAGGGAGAAGCCGGTGATGGCCAGGAGCGGGGTGCGGGCGAAGACGACGAGGAGGGCGCCGAGGGCGGCGGTGGCGCCGCCGACCCTGACGACCGCGACCGGGCCGAAGCGCTGCACGATGCGGTCGCCCGACAGGCGGGTGCCGGCCATGAAGAGCATGAAGATCGTGTAGGTGGCGGCGGCCATGCCTGGCCCGGCGGAGGCGACTTCGGTGACGTAGACGGCGGCCCAGTTGGCGCTGGCGCCTTCGGCGAAGGTGCCGCAGAAGCCGACGACGCCGATGGCGGCGATGGCGCGGGTGGGCAGGGCGAAACGGCGGGGCGCGGGGACGTGGGCGCCGGCGGGCCCGTCGGCCAGCAGGCCCCGGCCGACCAGGACGCCGACTGCCAGCGTCACCAGCGACACCGCGGCCAGGTGGAGGCGGGCGTCGAGGCCGAAGTGGGCGGCCAGGACGCCGAGGCCGCCGCCGGCCAGGCTGCCGACCGCCCACATGCCGTGCAAGCCGGAGATGATCGGGCGGTCGAGGTGTTTCTCGACGACCACGCCGTGCGCGTTCATGACGACGTCGGACATCCCGGCGGCGGCGCCGTACAGCAGGAGCGTCGCGAAGAACCAGGCGAGTGAGGGAGACAAGGGGGGCAACAGGGCTGCGGCGCACCACAGGGCGATCAACAGGCGGGTGGTCGCACGGGTGCCGAACCGGTGGGCCAGCCGGCTGGCGGTCGGCATGGCCAGGAAGGCGCCGATGGAGGGGCACAGGAGGGCGAGGCCGAGGGTGCCGGGGCCCAGGTCCAGCTGGTCCTGGATCCATGGGATGCGGGTGGACATGCTTCCGGCGACCATGCCGTGGACGGCGAAGACCAAACCGATGGAGCGGTGGTGGGAGTTCATGCCCAAGAAATTAACAGGAAGGGTTCCTGATGAAAAGCCCTTTTAGGCAGGAACCCTGCTTATTATGGGAGGCGTGAAGACCGCCACCCCTTCGCTGGCCCGGGCGATCAACGACCGGCTGGCTCTCGACCTGCTGCTCGAGCGCGGGCCGCTCACCGCGCCCCAACTGCGCGAACTCACCGGGCTGTCGCGGCCGACGGTGTCCGATCTCATCGAACGGCTCCAGGCGCACGGGCTCATCGAGGTGACCGGCGAGTCCGGGGAGGACCGGCGGGGGCCGAACGCCAAGCTCTACGGGCTGGTGGCGGGGCTGACCCATGCGGTGGGGGTCGACGTGCGGCGCAGCGCCGTCCACGTGACGGTGGCCGATCTCACGGGGCGGGGGGTGGGCGAGGCGCGGAGCGCGCTCGGGCCACGGACGGCCGATCTGGCGGCGGAGATCGCCGCGACGGTGCGGGAGGCGGCCGACGGGCGCGACCTCAAGGCCGTCGTGCTGGGCGCGCCCGGGCTGGTGCATCCGCACACCGGCGAGGCGCGGGGCGAAGGGGTGCCGGGCTGGCGCACCGACCTGCGGACGGCGGTCCAGGCCCGGCTGCCCGAGGTCGAGACGGTGCTGGAGAACGAGGTCAACGTGGCGGCCATCGCGGAGCACCGCCTGGGTGCCGCGGCCGGGCGCGACGACTTCGCGCTGATCTGGCTCGACGACGGCGTCGGCGGAGCGATCGTGCTCGACGGAAAGCTGCGGCGGGGGGCCTCGGGCGGGGCGGGCGAGGTCGGACTGCTGGAGCTCGACGGCGAGCCGTTCTGCTGCGCGATCGAGAACACCCGGGCACTGGGCACGGCTTCGGACGAGCTGGTGGAGCTGGTCGCCGCCAGCGTCTTCACGGTGGCGTCGGTGCTGGATCCCGGGCTGGTGGTGCTGGGCGGGTCCATCGGACGGGCGGGCGGCGCCGAGCTGGCCGGGCTGGTGCAGGAGAAGGTGGCCGCGCGGTCTCCGGCGCCGACCGAGATCCGGGCGAGCACGGTCGAGGGCAATGCGATCCTGCAGGGTGCCGTGCTGACGGCGCTGGCGCTGGCCAGGGATGCCGCCTTCGCCTGATGGGCGCCGGTCAGCGGGCGGCTGGGCTCTCCGGGAGCAGGTGGGCCAGGAGGAGCTTGATGAGGAGGAGCGGGGCGAACCACGACAGGGCCGCGGGCAGGGCGGGCAGGAGGGCCAGAGCCAGCGCGGTGGCCGCGAAGGCGGCGGGGCGCTTCAGGGACGCGGGCGTGAACTCCACGGCCAGGGCTGCGGCCAGGGTGATCAGGTAGATCGTCGCCGCCGCCCGCCACGTCACTCCGGGTACGGCCCAGGCCAGGAGGAAGGGCTGGACGTGGACGGCCACGAAGAGCAGGTGGTGGCGGGCGGTGCGGCCCGGGCGGTGGAACCAGCGTTTGGCCGAGGTCGTGGCGTTGACGACGGCTCCGCCGTACAGGTCGAAGGCCACCAGGGCGATGAGGGCGACGGCGAGGGCGGGCAGGGACGCGCGGGCGGCCAGGACGGTGGCGACGGCGGCGCCGGCGAAGGCGACGCCGAAGCTGAGCGACACCTCGCCGCGCGTGGCGCCAGGGGCGATGAGGCGGTCGGTGAGACTGACACGGGTGCCGTCGGGTGTCATGCGCGGATTCCTTCCACGCACACGTCGATGACCGGGCCGGCGAGGGCGGGCAGGTCCAGGGCGGGGTCCACGAGCCACTGCACCAGGCAGCCCTCGATCGCGGCCACGATCACCGCGGCGTGCGCCCGCCCGATGCCGGGCCGCAGTTGCTGCCCCGCCTCCTCCAGCAACCCCCCGATCACCTCGCGGTAGTCGCGGTAGAGGGCTGCCATGTCGAGCGGCGCGGCCGTGGACCACAGATCGACCAGCACCCTCGCGTGGTCGGGGTGCTCGGCGAGCATCCCGAGCGTCCCCCTGATCAACGCCGCCAGCCGCTCCAGGGGCGGCCCGTCGCCGAGCGAGGACAGGACCCGCTCGGCGCGTTCCGCGTAGGCCGCGAACACGCCCTCCAGGACGGCGTCGCGGCTGTCGAAGTAGAGGTACACGCTGCCCTTGGCGATGCCGGCCTCGGCGGCGATGTCCTCGATCCTGGAGGCGGCGAAGCCCTTGCGGGCGAAGACTCGCACCGCCGCCTCCAGGATCGCCTCGCGCTTGGCCGCCCTGTCCACTCGTTTCGGCATGAATCGTATTATGACTGACTGGTCAGTCATAGGTCAACGACGCGACGACCTCGCCAGCACGTCATACGGGTACGGCAGCGGCCGGTCGCTGACGGCCGTCAGCCGTGCCATCTGCTCCTGGCTCAGCTCCCACCCCGCGGCGCCCAGGTTGTCGCCGAAGTGCTCCATGGTCCGCGCCCCCACGATCGGCGCCGTCACCCCGGGCTGCTGCAGCAGCCACCGCAGCGCGACCTGCGCCACGGTGCGCCCCGCCTCCCGGGCGACCGCCGCGGCCTCCTCCAGCACCCGCCAGGTGCGCTCGGTGGCGTAGGTGTCCCAGTCCTCCGACCAGTTGTTCCTGCCCGCCTCCTCCACCCGGGTCCCGGCGGGCGGCGCGTCCATGCCCCGGTGGTACTTCCCGCTCAGCCACCCGCCGCGCAGCGGGCTCCAGGGGATGACCCCGAGCCCCTCGTTGGCGCACACCGGCAGCAGTTCGAGCTCGCTCTCCCTGTCGAGCAGGTTGTACAGGGGCTGCAGGCACACGAACGGCTCCCAGCCCCGGTGGCGCTGCAGGTCGACGCCCTTCTGCAGCTGCCAGCCCGACCAGTTGCTGACGCCCAGGTATCGCACCTTGCCCTGCCGTACGAGCAGGTCGAGCGTGCCGAGGGTCTGCTCCAGCGGGGTCACGTCGTCCCAGCCGTGCAGCTGGTACAGGTCGATGTAGTCGGTGCCGAGGCGGCGCAGGCTGCCCTCGACCGAGCGCAGGATGTGAGCCCGGGTCAGCCCCTCCCGGTTGCCGCCCGGGCCCCAGCGCACCTTGGTGGCCACGATCACGTCCTCGCGCGGGCGGCTCTTGAGCCACCGCCCGAGGATCTCCTCCGAGACCCCGGAGGAGTAGACGTCGGCGGTGTCGATGAAGTCGCCGCCCGCCTCGGTGAAGGCGTCGAGCATGGCGTGGCTGGTGCGCTCGTCGCTCTCGCGGCCGAAGGTCATGGCCCCGAGGCACAACTCGCTGACTTTCAGGCCGCTGTGGCCCAGTAGGACTTGTCGCATGGGGGCGACGCTAGGCACTGGAGCGCACTCCAGGTCAAGACAGCGCCTTCTCCAGCTGGGCCTTGTTCATGCCGGAGCGGCCGGGGATCTTGCGCTTCCTGGCCTCGGCGTACAGCTGGTCCTTGGTGCGGCCGCCCGCCCCCTTGTGCGAGCGCAGCCCGCCGCGCCGGGACGAGGAGATGTCGTCCGTCGAGGTGCGGCTGGCGGTCTTGGACTCCCCCGCCCTGGCCCGCTCCTTGTTGACCGTGCGGGCCGCGATCTCGGTGGCGCGCTTGTCGCTCACGCCGCGTTTCTTGGCGCTGTCCTTGATGTGCTCGTACTGCCGTTCCCGTTTCGGGCTGGAACCGCGAGGCATGGTCGTCTCCTTTCCTCGCGGTTCCCCTTCCCGGTCAGCCGGACGATATGCCCAGGTCAGTCCGTCGAGAGATCCACGATGGCCGCGACCGGGCCGCCGCCCGAGGGGCCCTGGTGGACGGCGGCGACCGAGACGAAGACGGCCGGATCGCCGGTGACGGAGGCGGTGACGCCGCCGACGGCGGCCTTGATCTGCCGGTGCCAGTGCACGTCGGAGTCGTCGAGCATGATGTTGCGGCGGGCGCGCACCCGGCCCGACGGGTCGGCCTCGCACTTGAGGAAGACGTTGACGAGGCGGTCGCCGAGGTCGCTGTGGTGCGGACGCTCGGGCAGTTCGAGCCCGGCCGAGCGGATGGCCTCCCAGATGCCGTCGGCGTCGAGGGCGTCCTTCATGACCGAGTGCCCGATGCGGTAGCGGCCGCCGATGCCGCGCACGTTGCCGACGACGACGATCTGGGCGCGGTCGAGCTCGACGCCCGAGGAGCAGGAGGCGACCGAGGAGTACAGCGACAGGTCGCGGAAGATCTGCGCGGCGGTGGGCATCTCGATCTCGCCGAGCGCCACGGCGATGCCGAGCGCGGTGGTGGCGTTCGACAGGTCCATCGAGGGACCGGTGTCCTCGATGACGGTCTCCTTGCCGCGGCTGCGGGCGTCCTCGATGGTGGCCAGGGTCAGCAGGGGCGTCTTGGTCTGCACGTAGTGCACGTCGGCCGGGTCGGTGATGCCGGCGACCTTCATGGCTTCCCGCACGCCGGCGGCGACCTTCTCCACCATCGCGGGCCGGCCGATGTCCTCGGGCAGGATGATGTCGCTCATCGCGACGCCGACCGACAGCCGCGGCTCGTCCGACGGGGTGACCGTGGACGGGTCGGCGGTGGCGAAGATCGTGGCGTGCGGGCTGAGCACGCCGTCTGTGCCGCCCGACCAGACCAGGGGCACCGACGACGGCGACGGGTGGCCGTGGCGGGCCAGGACGTCGCGGAAGGCGGTGTCGGCCAGGATGCGGGTGTAGTCGTTGACGCCTCCGTTGCCCTCGGTCTTGCCGATGACGGCGAGCACCCGGTGCGCCTCGATCACGCCCTCGTCGATGAGCTTCGACAGCCCGGAGGCGTCGGTCACGCTCTCGATCATGACTTTGCGCACTTCAATCGGATCCGGCATCTCTCTCCACTCTCGTCCCGATGGTTCCGGTCAGGGCGCCGCCCAGCGACTCCAGCCCGGTGATGACAGCCAGGCGACCGCCCGCCCCCACGAAGCGCAACGCCGCCTCCACCTTGGGACCCATGCTGCCCCCTGCGAAGTGCCCGGCGGCGTGCAGGACACGCAGCTCGGACACGGAGATGGCGCCGAGCGGCCGAGGATCGGGGCCGCCGAAGCCCACGACGGCGTTCGGGACGTCGGTGGCGATGATCAGCACGGAGGCGCGGACGGAGCGGGCCAGCAGCGCCGCCGCCAGGTCCTTGTCGATGACGGCCTCGATCCCCGCCAGTGAGCCGTCGTCCAGCCGGACGACGGGCACTCCCCCGCCTCCCGCGGCGACGACGGTGTATCCGGCGTCCATGAGCACCTGTACGGCAGGCGCGTCGAGGATCTCCAGCGGCTCCGGCGAGGCCACGACCCGGCGCCAGCCGCGCTCGAAGGAGCGCCAGCTCTGCCCGAGCTTCTCGAAGATGCGCGCTTCCGCCTCGGGGAAGTAGCGCCCGATCGGCTTGACCGGGTCGAGGAAGGCGGGGTCGCCGACGTCGACCAGCGTGCGGGTGACCACGGCGGCGCTTCGGCCCTGGAGGCTGTTGAGGATGAGCGTGCCGATGGTCGCCTGCGTCTGGGCGCCGCACCAGTCGAGCGGCACCGGGGGCACGACCGAGGCGGCCAGCTGGTTCTTCAGCAGCAGGTTGCCCACCTGGGGGCCGTTGCCGTGGGTGAGGATCACCCGGTGCCCGGCGGCGACGAGCGAGCGCACGTGGCGCATCGCCCGCTCCACGGCGGCCTGCTGGTCGCGCGGAGAGGCCGTGCCGTCGGGCCCGGTCATGGCGTTGCCGCCGAGCGCGATGAGGATCCGTTCACCCACGGTGACGACGCTAGCGAGCCCTCACCTGGGGTTCATGGGCAATCTCTGCCCACTAAAGCGCCCTTCTTAGGCAAGCCGGTACAGATCTCCGGGCTCCTCCAATGCCACGGTCTGGCCGTCGAGCGAGACCGAGGCGGCCACGCTCGAGCCGAGGTAGCCGTTGACGCCCTTGACCAGCAGGTCGTCGAGCTGACCGCCCACGATCCTGAGCACCGCGGCTCCGCCCCTGGCGGCGACGACCTCCAGGGAGCGCGTGCCGTACTGCACCCGGACGGGTCCGGCGTTGTCGTCCTGGACCAGGACGGTCAGGTAGGCGACGTCGCGCTCGGGGTGCCTGCGCACGTAGACGTCGGCGGAGCCGTCGACGACGCGGGCGGGCGGTTCCGGCAGCGCCGGGACCGGCGCGCCGAGCGCGTCGGCCAGCACGGTGCACGGTTCGAGGTTCTCGTCGAGCACCGGC
Organism: Nonomuraea sp. NPDC050663; assembly: GCF_044456985.1. Classification (NCBI taxonomy): domain Bacteria; kingdom Bacillati; phylum Actinomycetota; class Actinomycetes; order Streptosporangiales; family Streptosporangiaceae; genus Nonomuraea; species Nonomuraea sp. NPDC050663. Next base: position 190,790 of record NZ_JBITGL010000014.1, on the reverse strand, counting down.
ACCTGGCCGAGCACCTCGATCGCCGCGCCGGAGCGCGCCAGGGCCTCCTGGACCGAGCGGTGCATGAACCGGCCGCCGGGGATGGTGATCCGCTCGTGCCCGCTGACGTCGCCGGCCAGGTCGGCGATGAGGTAGTCGTGCCCGGCCGCCCGCATGCGGGCGTGGAAGGCCCGCAGCGCCTCGCCGTTCTCCATCACGTCCCAGGCCGCGATGCCCGACCAGGGCCGGTAGAGCCCGAAGCTGCCGCCGACGACCGGCGTGCTCTCCAGGAACTCCACGCCGTGGCGGGCGAAGAAGTCCGCCAGGGCCCGGACGGCGGGCGCCTTGACGGTGGCGGTGCCGTCCGCGGCGATCGGCGAGCAGTCCGGGTACGGCGAGGCGGTCTGCGAGTCGAGCTCCTGCGGCCAGCCGGAGGTGGAGACGCCGGTGTAGACGTTGAAGCCGGTCGCCCCCGCCGCCAGCGCCAGCAGCGACTGGTGGAAGGAGGTGGTGGCGTCGCCGTAGGCCGGGTCGTAGAGCTGGGAGAAGCCCCAGTTCTCCTCCAGGTTCGGCCCCGGCGCGAGCTTGGCGGCGGTCACGTAGCGGAAGTGCGCGTCGGCCTCGGAGGAGACCACGCCCATCCAGTTGGTGAAGCCGTAGGCGATGTCGCCCCACTCCCCCGGCGAGACCCGCACCAGCCAGTCGTCGAGGTCCTCGACGGTCGGCGGGTTGAGGTTGATCACCGTGGGCACCCGGCAGCCGACCGCTTCGGCCCAGCGCCGGTAGACGGTGGACAGGTAGACCGCGTGGTAGCGGCCCCAGTCGGCCAGCAGCATCGGGTCCTCGCCGGCCGAGCGCGGCGGCTCGTGGCGGCCGGTGGTGGCGCGGAAGAACTCCACCGAGGAGGGGCTGAAGTCGTAGGCCGTCACCGGCCGGGCGCCGTTGGTGTAGATGCCCTCGTTGGCGATCTGCATGAGGATCACCGGGCCGTCGGGCCAGGTCGCGGCGTCCAGCACCTTGGACCCGACCGCCGACAGCCACTCCTGGACCAGGCCGGCGAACGGCTCGGCCAGCGGCGCGGGCAGCGGCTTGCCGCCGGGTCCCGAGCCGTAGAACCAGCGCGAGGCCTTGCCGTCGACGTCCAGCAGCGGCTCGATGGCCGGGTCGGCGTCGGGGCACACCCAGTCGGGCAGGCCGCCGTAGTCGACTTCGGCGTGGATGAATGGGCCCGGCTTGGCCACGACCTTCAGCCCCAGCCGGTGGCACAGCTCCAGGAAGCCGATGACGTTGCGCGACGGGTGGGTGTGCCCGGTGAAGTCCGGCGGGCTGTCGGCGAGCGGCTGGTGGTGGCGCCACGGGATGTAGCTGGTGATCACGTCGATCCCCAGCACGTCGCGCAGCGCCGTCAGCCGGTCGGCCCAGACCTCCGGCCGGTCCCGGTAGTAGGGATAGTCGGCGCTGACGAGCACCCTGGCTTCGCCCTCGATGACGGTGACCCCGTCCCGTACCTCGATGGACACGCTTGCAGACTCCTTAGGCCTTGAGACCGGTGAAGGCGATTCCCGCCAGGATTCGCCGCTGGAAGATCAGCAGGACGACGATCACGGGGATGACCGCCAGCGTCGCGCCCGCCATGATGTAGTAGGCCCGTCCGCCGTCGGGCGAGGCCACGAGCTGCTGCAACGCCAGCGGGAGCGTGTAGAGCTCCGGGTCGTTGAGCACCACGAGGGGCCAGACGAGGTCGTTCCAGTGGAACAGGAAGCTGGTGATCGTCACGACGGCCAGCACCGGCTTCGACAGCGGCAGGATGACGCGCCAGAAGATCTGCATGCGCCCGCCGCCGTCGATCAGCGCGGCCTCCTCCAGCTCCTTGGGAATGGAGAGGAAGAACTGCCGCAGCAGGAAGATGTCGATCACCGAGGCGACGTTCGGGATGATCAGGCCCCACGGGGAGTCGAACATGCCCAGTGCCTGCGTGACGTGGATGCGCGGGATGAGCAGCGTGATGGTCGGCACCATCATGCCGCCGAGCAGCAGCACGAAGATCTTGTCGCGGCCGGGGAAGGGGATGCGCGCGAAGGCGTAGGCGGCCAGCGCGTCGACCAGCAGTTTGGCCGGGACCAGCACGAGCGTGATCCAGACGCTGTTGAGGAAGGCCTGGCCGAGCCCGCCGATCTCCATGACGTAGGAGTAGTTCTCGAGCGTGCCCGCCCACTCGCCGGTCTCCTTGTCCAGCGGCAGCAGCTGCGGGACCTTGGTGTAGATGTCGGAGCCGTGCTTGAACGAGGTGGCCAGCATCCACAGGAACGGCACCACGGAGATCAGGGTCAGGATGATCAGCGCGCCGTAGATCGACAGCCGTCTCACGCCGCCTCCTGCTTGACGAACTTGAACTGCAGCGCAGTGATGATCATGATGAAGACCAGCAGGATGAACGACATCGCGCAGGCCGCGCCCATCGCGTCGTAGCGGAAGGCGAACAGGTACAGGTGGAGCACGTAGGCCAGGCCTGACTGCTCGGGACCGCCGGTGACGCTGCGTCCCGCGCCGCTGAAGATCACGTAGACCAGGCCGAAGACCTGCAGTGCCGCGATCACGCCGGTGACCAGCAGGTAGAAGGTGGTCGGCCGGAGCATCGGCATGACGACCTTGCGGAAGCGCTGGAAGGCGTTGGCGCCGTCGATGGTGGCCGCCTCGATGATCGAGCCGGGGATGCCCTTGAGCCCCGCCAGGAAGATGATCATGGAGATGCCGCACTGCCAGGCCGAGATGAAGGCCAGGGCCGGGATGACCAGCTCGGGGGTGTTGAGCCAGTTCTGCCCGGGGATGCCGAACACTTCCAGCACGCTGTTGATCAGGCCGTAGCGCGGGTCGTAGAGCCAGCGCCAGATCGCGCCCACGGCCGCCTCCGCGGTGACCACGGGCAGGAACAGCAGCAGGCGGAAGAGGTTGGAGCCCCGCTTGATGGCGTTGATGAGCAGCGCCTGGATCAGCGCGGTGCCCAGGGTGAGAGGCACGGCGATGAGCGTGTACTGCAGCGTGACCTGGACGGACTTCCAGAAGTGCGGATACTTCACCTCGTCGGTGAACAGGTCGACGTAGTTCTGGAACCCGACCCAGTTGGCGCTGGCGCGCAGGTTCCAGTCCGTGAAGCTGTAGTAGAGGGCCGACAGGGCGGGATACAGCAGGAAGACCACGAAGTAGACCAGCGCCGGGGCGATGAGCAGCCACGCGATCACGTGGTCCCTGCGCCGTCCAGGGGCCGAGCGGCGGCGACGCCGCCCGGCCACGACCGGAGTACTCATGTCAGCTGTTCCACCCGAGCAGCGAGCGGGTCTTGTTGGCCGCGTCGGTCAAGGCCTCCTGCGCGGTCATCTTGCCCAGCAGCGCCGACTCGATCGCCGGAGCGATGATCTCGTCGTTGATCTGGATCCACTCGGGTACGGCCGGGCGCGCGTGCGCCACCTTCAGCTGGGCCAGGAAGGCCTCGTGCTCGGGTCCCGAGCCGACGGCCGTGGCCTTGGTGTGGACGGGGAAGCCGCCGAGCGCGTCGGCCAGCGGTCCGTTGTTGGTCTCGTTGGTGATGAAGGTCAGCCACTTCCAGGCCAGGTCCTGGTTCGGGCTCGTCTTGTAGACGACCGCGTTCTCGCCGCCGATGTTTCCGGCGGCCTCGGTCTTGTACGGCAGCGGCGCGACGCTGAAGTCGAGCTCGGGGAACTGCTCGCGGATGGTGGGCACGTCCCAGGGGCCGGAGATCATCATGCCCGCCAGGCCGTTCTGGAACGGCTGGTCGGAGTCGGTGATCTTGCGCGGCGAGGACTTGAGCAGGTCCACCCACAGCTGCAGCGCCTCGACGGCCTGCGGCTGGTCGAACAGGATCTTCTTGCTCGCGACGTCGGCCATCTCCAGGCCGTTGCCCGCGACGATGCCGGGGAACATCCATCCGCCGTAACCGTCGCCCTTGGGCACGACCATGCCGGCGACGTTCGGGTCGGCCGCGTGCACCTTCTCGCTGGCGGCCTTCATCTCGTCCCAGGTCGTGGGCGGGGTCGGCACCAGCTTCTTGTTGTAGAACAGCGCCACGCCGGTCTGGTCGAGCGGCAGGCCGTAGTACTTGCCGTCGGTGCCCAGGTTGGTGTCGTAGGCGCCCTTGAAATAGGTGCCCTCGGTCACCAGCCCGGCCGGCAGCTCCACGATCGTGCCGTCCTTGGCGTACTTGGAGACCAGCGGCTGGTCCAAGGTGCTCACGTCGGGCCCGGTCTTGCTGGAGATGGCGCTGCCCAGCTTGGTGTTGAAGTCGTCCTTCGGAATCTTGACGATCTTGACGCTGACCCCGGGATTGGCCTTCTCGAAGTCCTTGCGGATCTTCTCCACGACCTCGCCCGCCTGCGGGGTGCGGTCCTGGTACATCCAGTAGGTCAACGTCTTGGTCTCCGCGGCCTGCCCACCGCCGCCGCTGTCGCCGCTGCCGCAGGCGGTTAATGCGAAGGCCAGAACCGCCGCCGCCGCGATTGCTCGGCTCATGTCGTCGTCTCCTTATCGACTGGGGGTGGCTCCAGACGATAATCTAAGCCTTGAAGAAAGTCATGAAACGCTTTGGTAACAGCGGGGTCATCTATCCTCGCGTCGTGAAAGGTTGCATCCATGAGCAGGTCTGAACGTAAGACCGTCCGAGACCTGCGCCGCGGCAACCGCGCGATGCTGCTCAGGGAGCTGTACTTCGCCGGCGAGACCAACCGCCACGCCCTGAGCGCCGCGACCGGGCTGAGCGCCGGATCGGTCAGCACCCTGACCGCCGACCTGCTCGCGGAGAACATGATCGTGGAGTCCGGCCAGGTCGACTCCGACGGCGGGCGCCCCCGCGTGCTGCTGCGGGTCAACCCCGACTACGGCTACGTGGTCGGCGTCGACGTGGGCGAGACCCACGTCAGGGTGGAGCTGTTCGACCTGGCGATGACCGTGCGGGCCAGCGCCTACTACGCCCTCCACACCGCCAGGCACGATCCCGAGCTGGTGGCGCGCCACCTGCTCATGGGCGTCGACAGCGTCGTGGCCGACGCGGCCGTGCCGTACGACAAGGTGCTCGGCATCGGCGTCGGCGTGCCCGGCATCGTCGAGGGCGGCCCCGACGCCCTCGTGCACGCCACCACCTTCGGCTGGGACTCGGTGCCCTTCGGCGCCCTGCTGCGCCGCGGCACCTCGCTGCCGCTGTTCGTCGACAACGGCGCCAAGACGATGGGCCAGGCCGAACTGTGGTTCGGCTCCGCGCGCGACGCCGGGGACGCCGTCGTCGTCTTCATAGGGTCGGGCGTGGGATGCACGCTCGTCACCGACGGCTCCATCTACCGCGGCGCGGGCCGCGCGGCCGGCGAGTTCGGCCACCTGAAGATCGTCGCGGGCGGGCGGTCCTGCCGCTGCGGCGGCCAGGGCTGCCTGGAGGCCTACGTCGGCGCGGAGTCGATCATCGACAGGGCCGGGATCACCGCCGACGCCGCCGACCAGGAACCGACCCTGGCCCGCCTCATCCGCGAAGGCTCGCCGGTGGTGGAGGAGAGCGCCGACCTGCTCGGCATAGGGTTGTCCAATGTGATCCACCTGCTCAACCCCGAACGCGTGGTCATCGGCGGCTGGGCAGGACTCATGCTCGGCGGCGCGCAGCTCGCCCGCGTGCAGGCCTCGGCCGCCGCCAACACGATGAGCTCCTTCCCTCCCGTGCCCATCGTGCTGGGCCGCCTGGGAGCCGACGCGGTCGCCATGGGCGCGGCCACCCTCGTCGTCGAAGAACTCCTGCGCGGCACCCCCGCCACCATCCCCGCCACCGCGTGAAAGCGAGCCCATGGACAACCCCCTCCGCACCCGCGACGACCTGCAGGACGCCGTCCGCGCGCTCTGTGAGCCCCTGACCCACAGCCCCGGCGGCGCCCGCGTCAAGGTCGGCACCACCGCCGCCCACTTCGACCCGGAAGCGGCCGAGCTCGAGGGGTTCGCCCGCCCGCTGTGGGGACTGGCCCCGCTGGCCGCCGGAGGCGGGGAGTACGCCGACTGGCCCGTCTACCTCGACGGCCTGACCAGCGGCAGCGACCCGGGCCACGCCGAATACTGGGGCGAGGCGCGCGACCACGACCAGCGCCTGGTGGAGATGGCCGCCATCGGCTTCGCACTCGCGCTGGCGCCGGAACGGTTCTGGACCCCGCTGCGCCCCGCCGCGCAGGAGCGGCTGGCCGCCTGGCTCGACCAGATCAACCACCGCACCCCGGCCGACAACAACTGGCACTTCTTCCGCGTCCTGGTCAACCTCGGCCTGGAGAACGTGGGCGCGCCCCACGACCCCGAGGCCACCGAGAAGGCGCTCGACCGGCTGGAGGAGTTCTACCTCGCCGACGGCTGGTACTCCGACGGCGCCACCGAGCAGCGCGACTACTACATCCCGTTCGCGATGCACTTCTACGGCCTCATCTACGCGGGCCTTCGGCCCGGCACCCCGCGGGCGGCGCGTTTCCGCGAGCGCGCCGCGGTGTTCGCCCGCGACTTCGCCACCTGGTTCGCCGCCGACGGCGCCGCCGTGCCGTACGGCAGGAGCCTGACCTACCGCTTCGCCCAGGCCGCGTTCTGGGGAGCCCTGGCCTTCGCCGGCGTCGAGGCGCTGCCCTGGGGCCAGGTCAAGGGCCTGCTCCTGCGCCACCTGCGCTGGTGGCGCGGCAGGCCGATCTTCCAGACCGACGGCACGCTGTCGATCGGGTACGGCTACGCCAGCCTCAACATGGCCGAGGCCTACAACTCCCCCGGCTCGCCGTACTGGGCCATGAAGGCCTTCCTGCCCCTGGCCCTGCCCGAGGATCACCCCTTCTGGCAGGCGCAGGAGGAGGCGATGCCCAAGGTGCCCGCGCTGCACGCCCTGCCGCACGCGCGCATGGTGATGATGTCCGGCTCGCACGTCACGGCGTTGTGCGGCGGGCAGTGGGCGAGCTGGAACCCGCGCCACGTGGCCGAGAAGTACGCCAAGTTCGCCTACTCCTCCCACTTCGGCTTCAGCGTGCCGACCGGCTCCATCGGGCTGCGGCAGGCGGCGGCCGACAGCATGCTCGCCCTGTCGGACGACGGGCGGCACTGGCGGGTGCGCGAGGAGTCTGAGTCGAAGATCGACGGCCACGTCGTGCACTCGCGCTGGAGCCCGATGCCCGGCGTCGAGGTGGAGACCTGGCTGATCCCGCACGCCCCCTGGCACCTGCGCGTGCACCGGCTGACCTGCGACCGCACCGTGCACAGCGCCGAGGGCGGATTCGCCGCCGACCGCAACGGTGCCGTCGTCGAGGCCGGAGCCGGCTCGGCCAGGGCCGGGGTCAGCGGCATCGTCGACCTGGGCGGGGAGCGCGCCGGCGAGATGATCGTCGTCGACCCCAACACGAACCTGATCGTGCCGCGCACCGGGCTGCCGTCGTTGCTGGGCGAGCACCCGCCGGGCGAGCACTGGCTGGCCTGCGCCGTGCTGGCCGACCCCGACCCCGCGGCCTTCGAGGCGGCCTGGGCGCAGCCTCCGACCGCGGCGGACCTGCCGCCGCGCTGAGGCGGAAATTCGGTGGACCGCGCGCGGCGCGCGGGTGTCTCCTGACCCCATGGACATCGTGCCGCTCGAAGCCGATCGTATCCCCGAGTTCCACGCCGTCTTCTGCGCGGCCTACGCCGGCAGCCCCGTCCCGCCGTTCGGCCTGCGCCGCTTCACGGTGTGGGCGACGACCGGCTGGACCGGCAACGACGTCCAGGTCGTGATCGCGCTGCGCGACGGGGTGGTCGTCGGCGGCGCCGGCCTGGTCCTGCCCGTCGCCGACAACACCCACATGGCCCGCCTGTCCAACCTGGCGGTGCATCCCGGGCACCGGCGCCGGGGCGTCGGCACCGCCCTGGCGCGCCACCTGCTCGACGGCTGCGACCGCACGACCGTCATCGCCTCCTCCAGCATCGAGGGCCCCGCCGTGCCGTTCGCCCGCAGCCTCGGCATGACCGAGGCGATGCCGGAGGCGATCCGCTGCCTGGACCTGGGCGGGCTCGGCGACGACCGCCTCGACGAGCTGCGCTCCGAGGCCGTACGGCACAGCCACGGCTACACCCTGGAGCAGTGGACCGGCCCCACGCCCGAGCACCTCCTGCCCGACCTGGCCAGGCTCGCCGAGGGCATGAACGACGCCCCCGTCGGCGACACCGGCCTGGAGGACATGGTGTGGGACGTCGAGCGTGTGCGCACCTACGAGAAGGCGATCGAACGCAGCGGCCAGCGTGCCTACGTCACCCTCGCCCGCCACGCCGCCACGGGCCGGGTCGCCGCCTTCACCCGCATCTTCGTCGAGGACGACCGCGACGACGGCTTCGCCGACCAGGAGGACACCACGGTGCTGCGCGAACACCGCGGCCACCGGCTCGGCCTGCTGGTCAAGCTGGCCAACCTGGAGCTGCTGCGCGCCGAGCGGCCCGAGGTCACCAAGATCCTGACGGGCAACGCCGACTCCAACCGCCCTATGCTGGCCATCAACGAGATGATCGGCTTCGAGATCGTGGACAGGTGGGTCGAGTGGCGACTGCAACGGTGAACGGTGTGACCCTCGACTACCGCGAGCTCGGCTCGGCGACCACTCCACCGCTCGTCCTGCTGCACGGCCGCACCGCCAACCACAACGACTGGAACGGCGTCGTCCGCCCCCTGGCCGAACGTTTCCACGTCTACGCCGTGAGCATGCGCGGCCACGGCGACAGCGCCTGGCCGGGCAGCTACTCCTTCCGGGAGATGGCCGACGACATCGCGGGATTCCTCGACGCGATGGGCGTCGAGGAGGCCACGGTCGTCGGCCACTCGCTGGGCGGCGTCGTCGCCTACTTCCTGGCCGCCACCCACCCCTCGCGTGTCGGCCGCCTGGTGCTGGAGGACCCTCCCCCGCCGCTGCCGCACCCCCACCGGCCCCCGCTCGTGCCCTCCGACGAGTGGACCGGCTTCGACCACGCGATGATGTTCGCCACCGAGGAGCAGTTCGTGCGCTCCGACCCGGCCTGGCCGGGGCTGCTCAAGCAGATCACCGCGCCGACGCTCGTGCTGTCGGGCGGCTCGGCCAGCCACGTCGACTCCCCCAGCGTCGCCGGCCTGATCCCCGGCGCGCAGCTGGTGACGATCGAGGTCGGGCATCTGATCCACTTCGACGACCCCGAGGGGTTCCTGCGCGAGGTGCTGCGCTTTCTGCAGGCCTAGGTGCGCTTGGCCCGCGCCTGCCCGGCCCGTACGGCACGCGCCAGCAGGACTGCGGTGATCAGCGCCAGCCAGACGGCCGCCAGGCCCCGGCTCACGCACGTCGCGGCGAGCACGATCCGCCAGTAGGCGGTGTCGTCCTGCTCGGTGATGACTCCCGCGATCCAGCCGAGGTCGCCCGCGAGCATGGCCAGCCCGGCCAGCGTGCCGGCCGCGCAGGCCGTGACGCTCACCCGCGCCGACAGCAGCCCGGCCGCCAGGAACAGCAGGCCCTGCAGGATGGCGGCGGTGGCGCCCGCCATCAGCTGGGGCATCACCTCGTAGCCCTCGAAGGCGAAGTCCCACACCAGCTGCAGGGCGATCGTGGCGGTCAGGCCGACGACGGCGACCGCGACGCCGACCGCGGCGCGCCACAGGGCTGCGGCCAGGGCGGGGATGGCGAGCAGGAGTGCCACGTTGCGGATGGTCTCCCAGCGGGTCCAGCCGAACCCGGGCTGGGTCTGGCCGTCGACGGCGAAGCGCAGGGCGAGCAGCGCCATGATCAGCGAGGCGCCGATAGCGGGGATCGCCAGGACCAGCGCGGTCGCCGCGACGGGCACCGACGGGAGGCGGAGCGCGGGAGCGGCGGCGGGCGACGAGGTGACGAAGCGCGTGGGAGGCGCCGTCGACCACGTGGGCCGCTGCTGCGGGCCTGGGTCGGCGGAGGGGCGGGGGTCGGGGAGCGTCGGGGCCTTCAGGGTGAGCGGCTCGCCGAGGAGGCGCTGCAGCAGGGCCTCGGCCGCCGGCCGTACCTCGGGCTCCTTCGCCAGGCACTCCTGCAGGATCGGCCGTAACCCGGCGGGCACCGCCGACAGGTCGGGCTCGCGGGTCAGGATCGCGTGCATGAGCGACGGCAGCGTCTGCCCGCGGAAGGCCTGCTGCCCGGTCGCCGCGTAGACCATCGTGCTCGCCCAGCTGAACAGGTCGGCCGCGGGCGTGAGCCGCCCGTCGTGGAACTGCTCGGGCGCCATGAACGCGGGCGTGCCGACGATCGAGTGCGTCGTCGTGTGGTCGAGCGCCCTGGCGATCCCGAAGTCGATCACCACGGGCCCCTCGGGACCCATGATGACGTTGCTCGGCTTGAAGTCGCGGTGCACGATGCCTGCCCGGTGGATGGCCGCCAGCGCCGTCAGCGTCGCCACCGCCAGCCGCTCCAGCCCGCTGCCGGCGCGCGGGCCCTCGCCGCGCACGAGCATCTCCAGCGAAGGGCCAGGGATGTATTCGCTGACCAGGTAGGGCCGGTCGGCGGCCACGCCCACGTCGATCACGCGGGCGGTGGAGAACGGCGCGACCCTGCGCGCGGCGTCGGCCTCGCGGACGTAGCGGCGGTGCGCCTCTCCGTCGCCCACGCGGGCGTGCAGCAGCTTGACCGCGACCTGACCGCCCTCCGGCGCGCGTGCGAGGTAGACCGAGCCCTGCCCGCCCCGGCCCAGCACGCCGGTCAGGTGATAGGCGCCGATCTCGCGGGGGTCGGCCGGGTCCAGAGCCTGCACGAGTCGACCCTATGACCGCGAGGGCGACGCCGTCATCCGGTCGCCCGGACGATCACCGCGCGGCGCCAGCCGCCGTTGGCGGACAGCTGTCCTGCCGCCCATCCTCCGGCGGCCATCGCCTCGATCGAGGCGAACTGCTTGGCGGGTGCGCCGGCCAGCGCGGGCAGCGGGGCGAGCGTCACGGGGGCGGCGCCCGGCCGGACGAACCAGCTCTGCTTGAGCCCGTAGCCGCTGGTGGCGTAGAGGACGCGGCCCGGCCCCGCGGGGGCGATGCGCGGGCAGCAGTACTTCTCGCGCGCCGGGATCTTCACCTTGGACCAGCGTGCGCCGGTCCAGCGCAGCAGGATCGCGGTGTCGGTGGGCTCGGGCGAGACCTCGCCGTGGTTGAAGGTGTGCTCGCCCACCGCCCAGGTGCCGGCGACGTGGTGGAGCAGCGCCTCGGCCTCGGGCGCGGGGATGGGGAAGCGGTAGGTGGGCGTGGGCGTCAGCGTCCAGGTCGTCCCCTTGAGCAGCATGGCGGCGGGCTGGGCCTCCATGTCCTTGCCGACGCCGGGCCCCGAGGTGCGGTAGCCGGCGGCCCAGAGCCGCTGGCCTGAGCGGGCCAGGGCGCGGGCGTTGGCGGGCAGCTTGACGCTGCTCCACGCGGCGCCGTTCCAGCGGGCCAGGGTGTCGTCGCCGTCGGCGATCCACAGGTCGGAGGGGCCGCGGGTCTCGGCGTCGAGGACCTCGTCCAGGCGCGGCAGCGCGCCCACGCGATGCCAGGAGGTGCCGTCGAAGCGGAAGACCTGCGAGGAGATCAGCCAGACGTTCGACGATCCCGAGGCGGCCAGGCGGGGATGGGGACCGCCGGGCACGTATCCGGCGGGCGCCGCCTGCCGTACCCACCTGGTGCCGTCGTAGCGGGCCAGCAGCAGGGCGTCGCCGGCGACTCCCGCCGCCCAGCCGTCCTTGGGCCCGGTGGTGACGATGTCGGTGAACCGGCCGTCGGGCGTGGGGTCGGCGTAGGAGTGGCGCCAGCCCGGCGCCTGGGCCGAGGCGGGGACGGCGGGTGCGGCCACGGCGGCGAGGAGGAGCAGGGTGAGCAGGAGGGCGCGTGCCATCGGTCAACGGTAGGCGAGCGCCTCCCGCGCCACCAGGGTAAATGCACGTAGTCAGCGACCCAGGACCTTGAGCCTGGCGACCGCCTCGTCGATCACCTCGTCCTTCTTGCAGAAGGCGAAACGCACGAAGTGGCCGCCACGCTCGGGATGGTCGTAGAAGACCTGGGTCGGGATGGCGACCACGCCCGCCAGCGCGGGCAGGTTGCGGGTCAGCTCCAGGCCGTCGGTGTGGCCGAGCGGCCTGATGTCGGTCTGCACGAAGTAGGTGCCCAGCGGCTTGAGCACCTCGAATCCGGCGGCGCGCAGGCCCTCCATGAGGCGGTCGCGCTTGCCCTCAAGCTCGGCGCGCAGGCCCGCGACCCAGTCGAGCTCGTGGCGCAGGCCGTGGGCGACGGCCAGCTGCCAGGGGGCGCTGGAGGTGAAGGTGAGGAACTGCTTGACCGTCTGCACCGCGCGCACGAGCGGGGCGGGGGCGCAGATCCAGCCGGTCTTCCAGCCGGTGACGGAGAAGGTCTTGCCCGCCGAGGAGATCATGACGGTGCGTTCGCGCATGCCGGGCAGGGTCGCCAGCGGGATGTGCTCGGCTCCGTCGAAGGTCAGGTGCTCGTAGACCTCGTCGGTGATCGCGGTCAGACCGTGCTCCTGGCACAGCGCGGCGATCTCGGTGAGCTCGTCGCGGGTGAAGACCGTGCCCGTGGGGTTGTGCGGCGAGTTGACCAGGATGGCGCGGGTGCGCGGGGTGATCGCGGCGCGCAGCTCGGCCGGGTCGAAGGTGAAGCGGCCCTCGACCGGCCGCAGGGTCACCGCGACCAGCCTGGCTCCGGCCAGCGCGATGGAGGCGGCGTAGGAGTCGTAGTACGGCTCGAACGCGATCACCTCGTCGCCCGGCTCGCAGAGCGCCAGCACGCTCGCGGCGATGGCCTCGGTGGCGCCGACGGTGACGAGGATCTCGCCGTCGGGGTCGTAGGCCAGGCCGTAGTGGTCGCGGCGGTGGTCGGAGACGGCCTGGCGCAGCTCGGGGACGCCGGGCCCCGGAGGGTACTGGTTGGCGCCCGAGGCGATCGCCTCGGCCGCGCGGGCCAGCATCGAGGCGGGCCCGTCGGTGTCGGGGAAGCCCTGGCCCAGGTTGATCGCGCCCGTCTGGACGGCCAGCGCGCTCATCTCGGCGAAGATCGTGGTCCCGAAGCCGCGCATCCTGGCGACGAGGGGGTTCGGCGTGGCGCTATCAGTACTCACGTGGCCAGAATATTAGGCTCACCTCGTGATCTCCCGGCTTGTGCTCGCGCTGTCGTTCCTGTTATCCGCGCCCGCGGCCCCGCCCGAGATCGAGTGGCAGGGCGGCTGCCCCGTCGCGGTGCCGAGCGGCACCCGCTGCGGCTTCCTGGTGGTGCCGGAACGCCGCGACAAGCCCGAAAAGACGATCAAGGTGGGTTTCGCCCGCTTCTCCTCCCCCTCGATCCGCCGCAAGCCCGACCCGGTGGTCTTCACCGCGGGCGGTCCCGGCGCCGGGACGTTGCAGCTCATCGGCACGCTGCGCCAGATGTTCCCCGACCGCGACGTGATCGCCCTGGAGCAGCGCGGCAGCCGGTTCTCCCGCCCCAGCCTGGGCTGCCCGGAAGAGGTCACCCGGATCATCGAGCACCTGATCCCCCCGTCGGGCTCCGGCGAGCCTCCTGCCGAGACCTGCCTGCCACGGCTGCGCGAGGAGGGCGTGGACCTGCGCGGCTACACCACCGAGGAGATCGCCGCCGACGTCGTGGACCTGCGCCAGGCGCTGGGCTACCCGCAGTGGAACCTGTTCGGCGTCAGCTACTCCACCCGCTCCATGCTGCGGGCCGCCGCGCTGGACCCGGAGGGCACGCGCGCGCTCGTGCTCGACTCCTTCCTGCCCGAGGGCGTCGCCTGGTACGACGACGCCGAGCGCAACATCCTCGACGTGATGGCCGCGCTCGGCGTGCGTGAGCGCTTCGAGCGGCTGGCCGCCCGCTTCGACGCCGAGCCGCTCGCCGTCGATGCGCCCGACCCGCTGACCGGGGGCAGGCTCGTCCTCACGCTGAGCGGGGGCGATCTGATGACCATCCTGGGCGAGGCGATCCGCGACGCCCAGGTGGCCGCCGCGCTGCCCGCCCTGATCGACGCGCTGGAGCACGGGCGCCACGAGGTGCTCCAGCCGATCCTCGACCGGGCGGCGCCCGCGCTGGCGAGCTACGACTGGGGCCTCTACCACGCCGTGCAGTGCCAGGACGAGGTGCCGTTCAACGAGTTCGCCGCCGAGCCGCGCCTGTTCACCGCGCTGGAGGACAGGCGGACCTGCAAGGAGTGGAAGCTGCCGTCGAGCAAGCCGGCCGCCGCCACCACCGAGGCTCCGGTGCTGGTCGTGTCCGGGACGCTCGACCCGACCACGCCGAGCCGTACGGCCAGGCCCGCCGCCGAGCGGTTGCCCGGCGCCCGCTTCGTGGAGTTCCCCGGGGTCGGGCACGCCGTCTTCCTCGCCACCCGGTGCGGGCAGCGCACCATCGCCGCCTTCGTCGCCGACCCGGCCGCACCCGCCGCGGCGCCGTGCCCCGCGCCCTACGAGCGGGTCGAGGCGGGCCAGGTGCACCTGACGGCCGCGCCGTACCGGCTGATGAGCGAGCCGTGGCTGGCCGCGCCGCTGGCGCTGTTCGCGCTGATCGCGGTGCTGCAGCTGGTGGCGGGCGGCGGGCACGGCTGGGCGCTGACCGCCTTCGCCGGGCTCAGCGGCCTGGCCTTCGCCGGGCTCACCCTCCAGATCGTCTACGGCCAGCTGGAGGAGAACGAGGTGGTGCTGGCGCTGGGCGTGCCCGCGGCGGTGTGGCCGGTCACGTGGCTGGCGATCCTGTCGGTGCTGCTGTCGGCGCTGTCGCTGCGTTTCAGGCGGCGATGGCCGCAGATCACCTCGGCCGTCGTCGGCGCCGGATTTCTCATATGGTGGTTCATCTGGGCGATGTGAGCAGGATCCGGGAGCTCGACGCGCTCCGCGGCTTCGCGGTGTGCGGCATCATGCTGGTCAACACCTGGCAGCACAGCCAGACCTCCGACCCCGTGATCGAGACGCTGTTCCAGGGCCGCTTCTACCCGATCTTCTCGGCGTTGTTCGGCGTCAGCTTCGTGCTCATCCTGCGCACCGGCTCGCGCTGGGTGCTGCTGCGGCGGTTGTTCTGGCTGCTGTGCTTCGGGCTGATCGTGCGCATGTACTACCCGGGCGAGGTGCTCACCGACTACGCCGTGTGGGGCGCGGTGGCGCTGCTGCCCGCGTCGTTCGTGCCGGCGCCGCTGATCGCGCTGCTGTCGGCGGCGGCCCTGTGGGCCGGGATGCGGGTCGGCGGCGGCGCCGCGCTCATCCCCGGCCTGCTGCTGGCCGGGATGGCGGTGATGGAGCTGCGGCCCACGCGCCGGTGGCTGCTGCCCGCCTTCGCCCTGTCGGCGGTGCTGTCGGCCACCTTCACCTGGTTGTGGCTGGCCGAGCCGCAGTCGGCGCCGCTCAGCCCGTGGACCCTCTACAGCCTGGCCGCGCTCACGGGCGCCGCCGCCTACGCCACTGGCTTCCTGCTGCTGCCGCGCATGCGGATCTTCGAGCCGATGGGACGCATGGCGCTGACCAACTACGTCTCCGGCACCATCGTCATCACCTTCGTCACCCAGCCGGTGCTCGTCGTGGCCGGGGTCGCCATCGTCGCGCAGGCGCTGATCAGCTGGTGGTGGCTGCGCGCCTTCCGTTACGGCCCATTGGAATGGGTCTGGCGCTGTCTGACGAGGCTCGAACGGGTATCTTTCCGACGTGACGACCATCGCCCTGTGCCAGATCCCGGTCTCCCCTGATCCCTCGGTCAACCTCAAGCGCGCCCAGGAGGCGCTCGCCCACGCGCGCGGAGCCGACCTGGCGATCTTCCCCGAGGCCACCCTCACCAGGTACGGCACGCGCATCACGGAGCTGGCCGAACCCCTCGACGGCCCCTTCGTCACGGGCCTGGCCCAGGCCGCGCGCGAGCACGGCATCGCCGTCATCGCCGGGGTGTTCGAGCCGGGCGACGACCGCGTGCACAACACCGCCGTCGCCCTCGACGCCGACGGCGCGCTGCAGGCCGCCTACCGCAAGATCCACCTGTTCGACTCCTTCGGCGCCTCGGAGTCGTCCCTCGTCGCCCCCGGCGACCGCCCGACCGTCGTCGAGCTGGCCGGGCTGCGCGTCGGCCTGATCACCTGCTACGACATCCGCTTCCCCGAGCTCGCCCGCGCCCTCGTCGACCAGGGCGCCGACGTGTTCGCGGTGATCGCCGCCTGGGGGTCGGGCGTGCTGAAGGAGGACCACTGGATCACCCTCGTGCGGGCCCGCGCCCTGGAGAACACCACGTGGACCGCCGCCGTCGGGCAGGCGCCCAACCCTCAGGAGTCGTCCGACGGCTTCGGCATCGGGCGCAGCATGCTCGTCGACCCGCTGGGCGTGGTCCGCGCGGATCTGGGCAGTGGAGCCGGCGTCCAGCTTGTGCGGATAGACCCGGAACTGACTGCTTCAGCCCGGAGAACACTGCCCTGCCTGGAACACCGCGTGCTGGGGGTCAACAGATCGTAAAGTAGGGATCGTGAGCGGAACGCAGATGCAGAAAGTGGTGCCACCGCATCTGCTGGTGCCCTACCTGTCAGGCAAGCGCACCATCGTGTCCGGCTACGTCTACCGCGTGCAGGACTGCGCCAGGCTCACCACGCCCAAGCAGCTCTACCACGGCCTCGACCTGTCCTTCGACGGCTCCCAGCTGACCGCCGCCGTGCCCGAGCTGTACGTCATGCGCTGGTACGCCCGCGACGTCGACACCTACGCCGTGCCGTACGGCCCGCACATGGGCGGCGACTGGAGCGACGTGGCCCCCTTCGCCGGCAACGGCTTCACCACCTCGCGCGACCACGTCGTGCCGCAGTTCCACACCATGCCCATGCCGATCCCGGCGGGGGCGGAGATCATGCACGTGACCGGCGAGCGGTGGCGCTCCTTCGCCGAGTACGACGGCCTGACCTGGCGGCCGGCCGCATGAGCGCCATCATCTCCAACGGCTTCGTGGCCAAGTACGGCGACGACAGCTTCCCCGCCGCGCTCGGGCCCGACAGCGACCAGGTCGTGCTCTTCAGCGAGTCGGAGCGCGACGGCTTCGAGCAGGCCTCGGGCTACTGGCGGCGCGGCGTGCACCGCACGGAGCTGGAGTGGCTGGTGCTGGTGCGCACGGTCGGCGCGTTCGGCGGCGAGCCCTGCGTCGTCCTCGACGAGGACGAGAGCGGCCTGCACATCGCCTACCTCGGCCACAGCGGCATGAAGGCCGAGGCCCTGGGCTACTGGATGGTCGACCACGGCGCCTACGAGGTGATCGTCCCAGCTGAGGAGGTCTTCTCCATCAGAGTGGAGCGGATACCCGTTCCTTAACCCGTGTCAACGCACGCGCGGTTCGCGTGTCTCTAAGAGCGTGATGGAATCCCCGACGGTGGCGCGCGAGACCCCCTCCTTCGCAGAGCTGTTCGCCTCGCAGTACGCCGCCATGGTGCGGCTGGCCGGCCTGCTCGGCGCCGACGACCCGGAGGACATCGCCCAGGAGGCCTTCTCCCGGCTGCACCGCCGCACCCTGCGCGACGGCGGCGCCGGCCTGGCCTACCTGCGTTCGACCGTCTGCAACCTGACCCGCAACCGCATACGGCACCTGCGGATCGCGCGGTTACGCAGACCTGAACCCCCCGAGCCGGTCCCCAGCGGGGAACACCAGGCGCTCGTGGCCGAGCAGCACCGCGAGCTGCTCGGCGCCCTCGACCGCCTGCCCCGCCGCCAGCGCGAGGCGATTGTGCTGCGCTACTGGCTCGACCTGTCCGAGCGGGAGATCGCCGAGGCGATGGGAGTCTCCACCGGCTCGGTCAAGACCCACACGAGCCGCGCCCTGGCCACCCTGAGGGGAACGCTGTGAACGACATCGAGGAGCGCCTGCGCGCGGCGCTGCACGCGCGGGCGCAGACCTACGACATCAGCCCCGGCGCCTGGCACGAGGTCCGCCGTCGCACCGAGCGTGGCGCACGCGGGCGGCTGTGGCTGCCGGCGGCGCTGGCCGTCGCGCTGGCGGCCATCCTGGTGGCGCCCGCCGTGTCGCGGATCGATCCGCCGAAACCGGACGCCGCCGCCGATCCGGTGATCGACCAGCTGATGACCGGCACCAGTCCCCTGGGCGGATCGGTCACCCTGGACGATCCCGCCGGCGTCGAGCTGTGGTTCGCCCGCGGGCCGCGCGGCGAGGTGGAGTTGTGCTTCCGCATCGACCGCCCCCGGTCGGGCGGTTGCCGGATCACCGCGGGTTTCGAGCTGAGCTCGCAGCAGGCCCTGTACGCGGGCACCACCGAGGTGACCGGCGCCGAGGAGTTCGTCGACTACGGGGTCTACCGCGGGGAACCGGCCACGGTGACCGCGGTGACGAGGGACGGATCGGTGGTCGAGGGCCGCATGGAGCAGCCGGAGGGCGCGCCGCTGCCGATCTGGTCGATCCCGCTGAAGGCCGCCGACCAGGTCGGCGAGATCCGGTTCACCGGAGCGGAGGGCAGGCAGGTGGCCGTCCTCAGCCGCGCGTGGCTGCCTGACCCCCCGGCGTCGACGGACCCGGCGGTGACCCTGACGGGCGGGATCCTGGCGTATCGCACCGGCGAGCAGCAGGACGTGCTCTTCACGCGCCGGGGCGTGCCGGTGGGCAGGACCCCGCTCGACCCCGTCCAGACGCCGCGCATGGTTTCCGGCGAGGGGCTGCTGTTCGGCGTCGTCTCAGGGGCGACCGCCCACGTGACGGTCGCCTTCCGCGATGGCCGGAAGGGCGTGGACACCGTGCCCGACCCCTGGGGGCTCGGGCTGGCCCTGTTCGCCGTGCCCGGCGGGGAGACGGCCATGACCTCCTGGGCCGGCCACGACGCGTCGGGCGCCGAGTTGTGGCGGGTGCGCACCGAGGGCGACGAGGAGTACTTCACCAGGTGGCGGATCGGGGAGCCGGTCACCGTGGCCGGCAGCGAGGGCGCCGGGCCCCTCCGGCTCTGGTGGGCCGACGTGCCGGGCCAGGGGCGGCAGGTCTGCGGCAGCCTGGGCTGCCTCCCCTCCTCGCAGGACGGGCTCGGCCCTTCCGGCGCAAGGATCACCACCTATCCGCCGGAGGGCGCCGAGGTCACGAGGTACGGCGCGGCCGGGGAGAGCTGGACGTCGGTCACCGCGGTCGCCGCCGACGGGCGGCGCTTCCCCGGCACGTTCGAGCGGCCGCCGGGGGCGACGTACCGGATCTGGTTCCTGCGCTTCCCCCGTGAGGCGCGGATCGCCGCCATCGCCGTGGGCCACCGGGACGGCACGGCGGAACGGCTGCACACCCAGTGAGCCGACGGGGAGCCTAGCTGTAGCGGGCCAGGCGGGCCGTGCGGCGCTCGGCCTGGTCTCGGGTGAGCAGCCCGGCGATCTCGTACTCCAGGGTCCTGCCCACCCGCTCGCAGAACGCGCGCGGCTCGTAGGCGGCGTCGGGACGTTCGGGGACGACGCGGTCGACGATGCCGGCGGTGCGCAGGTCGGTCGCGCGCACCCGCTGCGCCTGGGCGATCTCCGGGGCGAAGTCGACGCTCCGGTAGAGGATCGCCGACGCACCCTCCGGGGGCAGCGGCGACAACCAGGCGTGCTGCGCGGCCACCACCCGGTCGGCCGGGAGCAGAGCCAGCGCCCCGCCGCCCGCGCCCTCGCCGAGCAGCAGGCAGACGGTGGGCGCCTCCAGCATGACGAGGTCGGCCAGGCAGCGGGCGATCTCGGCGGCCAGCCCGCCCTCCTCGGCCGCCTTCGACAAGGCGGCGCCCGCGGTGTCGATCACGGTCACGAGCGGCAGGCCGAGCTCGGCGGCCAGGCGCATGCCGCGGCGGGCCACGCGCAGCCCGGCGGGGCCCAGGGGCGCGATGGCCCGCTGCCTGCGCCGGTCCTGGCCCAGCACCACGGCCGGAGCGCTGCCGAACCTGGCCAGCGCCAGCAGCAGCCCGGGGTCGTGCTCGCCCTCGCCGGTGCCGTTGAGCGGGGTGACGTCGCGGGCTGCGAGCTTGAGCAGGGCGCGCACGCCGGGCCGGTCGTCGCGCCTGGAGCGGGTGATGGCCTCCCACGCCTCGACGGGCCGCAGGTCCTCCTCGGGCTCGTCCGGCCGGGCTCGCGTCAGAGCGTCGTCGCTGCACAGGACGCTCAGGGCGCGGATGGCCACGGCGCGCGCGCTGGCGGCGTCGACCACGGCGTCGACCAGCCCGTGGGTGAACAGGTTCGCCGCCGTCTGCACCCCTTCGGGAAACGGGTAGCCGTGCAGCGACTCGAACACCCGGGGCCCCAGGAAGCCGATGAGCGCCCCCGGCTCGGCGGCCGTCACGTGGCCGAGCGAGCCCCAGCTGGCGAACACGCCACCGGTCGTCGGATGACGGAGGTACACCACGTAGGGCAGGCCCGCGCCGCGGTGCAGCTGCACCGCCGTCGTGATCTTGACCATCTGGACGAAGGCGGGCGCCCCCTCCTGCATGCGCGTGCCCCCGCTGGCCGGGGCGGCCAGCAACGGCAGCCGCTCGGCGGTGGCCCGCTGGATCGCCCTGGCGATCCGGTCGGCTGCGGCCACCCCGATCGACCCGGCCAGGAAGGAGAACTCGCTGGCCACGATGGCCACCCGCCGACCGTCGAGCAGCCCCTCGCCGGTGATCACCGACTCGTCGCAGCCCGACTTGGCGCGTGCCGCCGCCAGTTCCTCGGCGTAGGAGGATCCGGGCGGCGCGGGGTCGGTGATCGGGTCGTCCCAGGAGCGCCACGAACCGTCGTCGAGGACGGTGGCGATCAGCGTGCGCGCGTCGGGACGGCTCACATGCCCCCCTCGGCTTCGTCCTCGGCCCTGCCCAGCCATTCCAGGACGGCGTCGCGGTCGGCCCCGAGCTGCGGCGGCGCGGTGTGGCGGAACTCGGGGTGGTCGTCGAAGCGCAGCGGCGGCCCCGGCAGCTCGATCGTGCCCAGCACGGGGTGGTCGACCTCGACGATCAGGCCCTGGGAGCGGGTCTGGTCCCAGGCGTAGACCTCGTCGAGGGAGCGGATGGCCCCGGCCGGGATGCCGAGCTCGGCCAGGCGCTCCAGCCAGTGGGCGCGGTCGTGGGCGGCCAGGGCCTTCTCGATGTCGGCGATCAGCTCGTCGCGGCGGGCGAAGCGTTCGCGGTTGGTGGCGTAGCCGGGCCTGTCGAGGTCGAGCAGGGCGGCCACCTTGCGCCACTGGTTCTCGTTGGCGACGGCGAT
The DNA here is from genome assembly GCF_044456985.1 of Nonomuraea sp. NPDC050663. Taxonomy (NCBI): domain Bacteria; kingdom Bacillati; phylum Actinomycetota; class Actinomycetes; order Streptosporangiales; family Streptosporangiaceae; genus Nonomuraea; species Nonomuraea sp. NPDC050663. Next base: position 169,646 of record NZ_JBITGL010000014.1, on the reverse strand, counting down.
CTGGATCATGCCGTCGGCGCAGCGGAAGGCGCCGTAGGGCGCGATGGAGGCGTGGTGGTTGCCGCCCGCCCGGGGCACCTGGCCGCCGACGGTCCACGCGGTGCCGTGGTAGGAGTGCACGCCGGTCACGGCGGCCAGCAGCGAGGTGCGCACGACGGTGCCGCGTCCGGTGCGCTCGCGTTCGTACAGCGCGGCGGCCACGCCGTAGGCGCCGTGGATGCCGGCCAGCAGGTCGGCGATGGAGGCGCCCACGCGGTACGGCTCGCCGGGCCCCGGGCCGGTCAGCGACATGAGCCCGGCCTCGCCCTGGGCGATCTGGTCGTATCCGGGCCTGCCGCCCTCGGGGCCGTCGTGGCCGAAGCCGGTGATCGACAGGATCACCAGGCGCGGGTTGAGCTCGTGGAGCCGGTCGACGGTGAAGCCGAGCCTGTCGAGGACGCCGGTGCGGAAGTTCTCGATCAGCACGTCGCTCCGCCGGACGAGCCGTTCGATGAGGTCCTTGCCCTCGGGGGCCTTGAGGTCGACGGCGATCGACTGCTTGTTGCGATTGGCCGCCAGGAAATAGGTGGAGATATCGCCCGATGGCCCGGTGAACGGGGGTCCCCATCCCCTCGACTCGTCCCCGCCGTCGGGGTGCTCCACCTTGATCACCCTGGCGCCCAGGTCACCCAGCATCTGGGCGGCGTGCGGGCCCGCCAGCGCGCGAGACAGATCAAGGACGACGATGTCACCGAGGGGTCCGTGCAAGGTCAGCCTCCACGTGGGTCGAAGCCACCATCATCCCTCATGCCCGGCGTTGCGGCTGCTGCCGGTCCTGACATGGGAAGATCGGCCCGATGGTGAACGTCGCCGAGCTCGCGTCCCGCATCCGCTCCCTGGCTCCGTCGTGCGGCCCGGCGCGGCTGGTCGCCGTCGACGGGCCCGCGGGATCCGGCAAGACCACCCTCGCCCTGGCACTCGGCCAGGAGCTGGGCTCCCAGGTGGTGCGCAGCGACGACTTCCCCGTGCCCTGGGACGAAGGGCCGGGCGCCTGGTTCCCCGCCCTGGAGCGGGCCGTGCTCGTCCCGCTGGCCGCCGGCCGTACGGGGAGGTTCCGCCGTTACGACTGGGTGCGCGAGGCCTACGCCGAGGTGGTGACCGTCCCGCCCGCGCCGGTGCTCGTCATCGAGGGCGTCGGTACGGCCAGGCGCTCGATCGCCCACCTGCTCGCCTGGACGGTGTGGGTCGAGGCCCCCGAGCCCGCGCGGTGGCGGCGGGTCGCCGAGCGCGACGGCCCCGGCCTGGAGCGGCAGTGGCGCGCCTGGTTCGCCGCCGAGCGCGAGTGGTTCGCCGCCGACGGCACCAGGGAGCGCGCCGACGAGATCGTCACGACCGCCTGACACCCTTGCCAGACCCTCCATTGCGGATTACGGTCAAGACCGTATCGTCGATCCCTTGGAGGATGGCATGCTCCCCAAGCTGGCAGCGTTACTGTTAGCTTTCTCCCTCACCAGTGCGGTCCAGGCCGAATCCGCCGCAGCGGCTCCACCGACCGGTTGTGGCTTCTCCACCCTCGGCACCCTCCCCCTCACCGGCGCCACCACGGCCGGCACCGCGCTCGACCGCGACCACCCGGACGGCCCGCGCGTCTACTCCGTGACCTCCAGCGCCTCCGGCCCCGCCCAGCTCGGCATCCGCGACGCCCTCGACGGCAGCCTCATCGCCGAACGCCCCCTGCCGCTCGCCCTGGGCTCGTGGGCCGTCTCCGTCGCCCCCGACCACAGCGTCTACGTCGGCAGCTACAATGCCACGGCCGGAGCGATGGGCCGCCTGTTCCGCTACCTGCCCGGCCAGGACAAGGTCGTCGAACTGGGCATCCCCATCGCCACCGAGACCTTCGTGTGGACCGTGGCCGCCACCGCCGACGCCGTCTACGGCGGCACCTCCCCCGGCGGCAAGCTCTTCCGCCACGACCCGGCCACCGGCATCACCACCGACCTGGGCAACCCGGTCCCCGGCGAGCAGTTCGTCCGCGACCTGGCCGTCGGCCCCGACGGCAAGCTCTACGCCGGCATGGGCGCCTCCAGCATGAAGATCGCGGTGGTCGGCACGACCGGCACCACCGTCATCGACCCGCCCGTGCAGGGCAGCGGCTACGCCTACGACCTCGACGTGGTCGGCCACCACCTGCTCGTGCGCTTCGGCCGCAGCGACGGCACCAACCCCATGGGCGTCTACGACCTGGAGCGCCGCGCCTGGAAGGACGTGGTCGACGACGTCGACAGCCTGACCGTCGGCGGCGGCAGGCACGGCCGCCACGCCTACTTCTTCCAGCACGAGGAACTCGTCAGATACGACCTCGTCTCCGGCAGGATCACGAAGCTGGGCTTCACCGACTACGGCGGCGGCGCCGCCAGGACCCTCGGCTGGGTCGGCGACACCCTCATCGGCACCGGCTCGACCGGCCGCATCTGGCACTACAACCGCACCACCGGCAAGGGCAGACTCCTCGACGGCACGCTGACCGGCCAGCCCGTCAGCATCCGATCCCTCGGCAACGGCCCCGACGGCCGCGTCTACGGCGGAGGCTTCTTCACCGGCGGCCTGGCCGCCTACGACCCGGCCACCGGCGAGTCGCAGTTCTGGCCCAACGTCGGCCAGAGCGAGGGCATCACCACCCACAAGGGCAAGCTCTACCTGGGCGTCTACCCGGGAGCCCGGATCTACGAGTTCGAGAACGGCGCCCCGAAGCTGCTGGCCAACCTCAGCGAGCAGGAGCAGGACCGCCCGTTCGCGATGGTCTCGGCGGGCGACTGGCTGGCCTTCGGCACCGTGCCCAAGTCCGGCACGCTCGGCGGGGCGCTCAGCCTGCTCGACCCCGCGACCGGCACCCTCAGGGTCAGGCGCGGCATCATCCCCGGCCAATCGGTGATCGGCCTGGCCTACCGCGACGGCATCGTCTACGGCGCGACCAGCGCCTTCGGCGGCATCAGCACGCCCCAGGGACAGGGCACCCTGTTCGCCTACGACATCGCCGCCGACGCGCTCAAGTGGCAGACCGTCCCTGTCGAGGGCGACCTGTCGCTCGGCTCGATCACCTTCGACGACCAGGGCCGGCTGTGGGGCCTGACCCCCGACGCGCTCTACGAGGTCGACCCGGCCACCGGCCGGACCCTGCGCGTCTCCAAGCACGGCACCTACCCCTGGTCCACCGCCGTCCAGGTGTGGCTCGACACCAACATCGTCTTCCACAACGGCTACCTGTGGGGCAAGGTCCAGGGCAAGGCCTACCGCATCGACCGGGCGACGATGGCGCTGAGCCTCATCGCCCGGCCGATCTCGAACCTGCTCAAGGGCCCTGACGGGCACCTGTACCTGTCACGCAACGAGAACTTCCACACCTACCGGATCTGCTGAAGCCGGAAGAGCCGGGAACCCTCGGCGAAGTAGACGTCTCCCGACCTGTGCACCGCGAGGTGGTGCACAGGTCCTTGCTTCAGTACGGCATGGCGGCGCGTGCGCGGGTCGAGTGAGAACAGCGACTGGCCGGCGTGCGCGCCGTACAGCTTGCGGTCCTTGCGGTTGAAGGCCAGCTGGCCGCCGGCGCTCTTCGACGCCGACAGCGTCACCCGCGACACCACCTTGCGGCTGCCCAGGTCCACGCCGAACACCTCGCCGCCGGCGATGCCCCACAGCCGGCCGCGGTCGTCGAAGGTCAGCGCCGGGATGGCGGGCTTGCCGGGCGCCGGGACCATCTCCCACAGCAGCCTGTTCTCCGCCACCGACCAGGCGAAGAGCTTGGCCTCCGGCTGGGTGGGCGGCGTGGCGCTCTGGCCGCTGTAGATCGAGGTGCCGCCGTAGACGACGCCGTCGCGGTAGGCCAGCGAGACGATGCTCTGGTCTGGGACGACGTGGCGCTGCGACGTGACGTTCGTCCCGTCGTAGAGCGCCAGCACGCCGCCGAGGTGGCCCAGGTCGGGCATGGTGCCCACGGCCAGGTGGCGGCCCGCCGAGACCATGGCGCGCGGCCGGATCTGGTGGTCGGCGGCGAAGTCGAAGAGCCGCGCGGGGTTGGCCGCGGGTCCCGGCTCCGGGCTGGGAGAGTACTCGGTGCTGTTCCACGGCAGCGCGGGGTCGTAGCTGTAGACGCGGGCCTCGGGGTAGGCGCCGACGTACAGCTTGCCGTCGTGGGTGGTCATGTCCTCGCTCTGGGAGAAGGTGTGGAACTCCTCCCGCTCCCCGGTCTGCGGGTTGATCGCGGCGAAGCCGCCGTTGAGGAAGCCGCCCAGATAGACGCGCCCGTCGGGGCCCTCGGACATCGCGGTCACGTCGATGGGCTCGCCGCGCACGCCGGTCTGCACGAAGCTCTTGGCGCCGGTCTCGGGGTTGTAGCGGAACATCAGTCCGCGCCACAGAAGGCCCACGACGCTCTTGCCGGGGTAGTCGGGCAGGCCGAGCTCGGCCCAGCCGATGCCGCGCGTGTTGGCGACCCGGCCGGTGAACGGCATGCCGGTGGAGGTGGTGGTACGGGTGCGCGGGTCGTAGCGGACCAGCTCGCCGCCCTTTACAAAGTAGATTCGCCCCTCGGCGTCGGGAGGCGAGACGTCCAGGCCGTGCGCCTGGTCGAGCGCGTCCACCCACTGGCGGGCGGCGATGTCCCACACGTGCAGCGGGCCGGGGGTGGCGCCGCCGTAGCGCACGTAGAGGTAGCCGCCGACGGCGTTGACGTCGTAGGCCCACTTGCCCACCGGGTCCAGGCCTGGCGGGGTGGGCAGCTCGACGGACTGGCCGCCGACGGCGTCGACCTCGAAGACCTTGGCGGGCGCCTCGGTGCCGGCGAAGATCTTGCCGCCGGCCACCGACACGCTGCGGACGTAGGCGTGGGCGGCCGACAGCTTGCCGTAGTCGCGCACCCCGGTGGCGGGGTCGTAGCCGAACAGCCGCCCGCCGGGCGAGGTGCCGCCGTAGATCGTGGCGCCCTCTCCGGCGGCGACCGACCAGATGAAGTCCTCCGAGGCGATCGGCCGCCCCAGGTCCTGCACGCCCGCGGCGGTCCACCGGTACAGGCGGCCGTCGCCGTAGGAGCCGACGTAGACGCTGCCGTCGGGAGTGGCCTCCACGGCCCACGAGCCGCCGGCCCCCGGCAGGTCGTAGCGGGCGACCTCGGCGCCGGTGGCCGGGTCCACGGCGTTGAGGTGGGCGGGAGCGCCCGAGGAGGCGCCCCAGAGCACCGTCTTGCCGTCCGGCCCGGGGGCGACGGTGCCGCCGATCAGCAGCACGTCCTGGAGGGGGACGCCCAGGTCCTGGATCCGGTCGCCGGGCGAGGCGTGCGCGGGTGCCGCCGAGGCGGCCACCACGAGCAGAGCCACTAACACGCGTCGAATAAGGGTCATGACCGGAATCTAGAGCATGCGGTCAGGTTTCGGCTAGGACCGCATTTAGGTTCTCAGTGATCTCTGAGGCGCGACCCGGGTCGGCCATCAGGATGTTCTGGCGGATCCACACCACGGAACGCGCGGCCTCCTCGGCCGCGGGGCAGTCGGTGACCCGCGCGCCCGCCTCCAGCAGCGCGGGCATCGACCCCAGCGCCGGGTAGCCGCCGTCGAACTCCGGCGACCGCAGCACCCTGGCCTTGTCGACCGCGGGATCGAGCCTGAGCATCAGCAGGTGCCGCGAGTCGCGCGTGGTGCCCTCCGGCCGCGGCACCTGCTCGACGGGCAGGCCTTCGAGGTCCAGGGCGTCGCAGAAGGCGTTACGCCGGTCGATCTCGTCGTCGAGGCGGTCCAGCCACGGCAGCAGCAGCGCCGCCTGGATCTCGGTCAGGCGCAGGTTCCAGCCCACGTTCGGATGGCCGTACCAGGCTCCGCCGAGACCGCGGCCGACGTTGCACACCGACCAGACGGCCTCGTGGACCGATTCTTCACGACAGGTGATGAGACCGCCCTCGCCCGCCGTCATCGCCTTGCTCGACTGGAAGCTGTAGACGCCCGCGTCGCCCAGCCCCCCGACCGGACGATCCCGGTAGGTCGCGCCATGCGCCTGCGCCGCGTCCTCCACCACGGCCAGGCCGTGACGCGCGGCGACGGCGTTGAGCTCGTCCATCGGCGCGGGACTGCCCGCCAGGTGCACGGGCATGATCGCCGCCGTGCGCGGCGACAGCGCCGCCGTCACCGCCTCCGGCGACAGGTGCAGGTGGACGGGATCGACGTCCGCGATCACCGGTACGGCTCCCGCGAGCAGGACCGAGGTGGCCGAGGCGACGAAGGTGTAGGCGGGCACCACGACCTCGTCACCGGGCCGCACCCCCAGGCCCTTCAGCGCGGCGAACAGGCCGAGCGTGGCGTTGCCGACCGCCACGCCGTACGGCACGCCGGACCTGGCGGCGAAGGCGGCGGTCAGCCGCGCGACCACGTCGCCTCCCTGGGTGGCGCCCCACAGGCCGCTCTCCAGCACGTCGTTGACCAGTTTCCGCTGCGCGTCGTCGAGGGGCGGCGGCCATTCGGGCCAGTTCATGGGCTCAGCTCCAGGATGCGGGCGAGGTTGCCGCCGAGCACCAGGGCGCGGTCGGCGTCGGAGAGCGGGGCGAGCGCGACCCGGCCGTAGCCGACGCGCAGGTCGAGGAAGCAGGCGTCGGAGCCGTAGACGACCTTGCGGGCGCCCGCGAGCTCGACGAGGCGGGCGATCCACCGGCCGGTCGCCTTCGAGCCGCAGGTCTCCAGGTAGAGGTTGGGGTGCTCGCTGGAGAAGCGGGCGGCGCGCGCGAAGCCGTACGGCCAGAGCCCGGAGTGTCCCATCAGCAGCGGGATCCGCGAGTGCCTCCGCGCGACCTCGGCGAACTGCGACGGGTCACTCCAGGGCGAGTCGGTCTGCCCGTGGGAGAGCACGGGCAGGCCCAGCTCGAAGACCGGCTCGTAGCGGGGGTCGTCGAGGCGGCACTGGTGCACGTCGGGGTGGATCTTGACGCCCCACACGCCCTCGGTGGCGAGCGGGGTGCGGTGGTGGGGGTTGTAGACCTGCCAGACGCCGAACCTGCCGGGGAACTCCGCGGCCGCGGCCAGGGCCAGCTCGTTGCCGGCGACGGCGTCGGGGCCGACGGCGAGCAGGTGGCTGATGCCGATCATGTCGATGCCGGCCCGGTCCATCAGCCCGACCATGCCGGCGGCGGTCGGTTCGGGGATGAGGAAGTCGGGCCAGGTTCCGAGATGGCCGTGCGCGTCGATGATCACAGCAGGTCTCCCCCGGAGGCGATGAGCTCGATGTCGTCCTGGGGCAGGTCGAGGTGGTCCAGCAGGAAGCGGGGCCCGCAGTCGTCCATGACGGGCGCTCCGGTGCCGAACACCAGCCGCCGCGCCCCGAACTGCCCGGCCAGCCACTCGACGCCGCGCTGGGTGTTGACCGTGCCGATCTCCAGCCAGACGTTGGGCGCCTCGGCCATGAGTTCGGCGACGGCGCGCAGGCGCCGGTAGCCGGGGTTGAGCACCAGCAGCTTGGGGACCTCCCCGGCCAGGCGCAGGAGCTGGCCGGGCGAGCTCTCCTCCAGGTCGACCGCGACCGGCACGCCGAGCGCGGCGACGGTGCGCAGGGCGACGGGGCCGGTGAGGTCGAAGCGGTGGCGTTCCGGGCACAGGCGGACCATGACGCCGCTGCTCTCGCAGAATCCCGGCACCACGACGGGCACCGGGATCAGCCGCGGGTCGTCGATCCGCAGGAGCGCGTCGTTGCCCGCCTGCGGATCGGTGTAGAGGCTGAGCGTGTGGGTGACCAGGGCCTGGTCGATGCCCAGCCGGTCGAGGTCGGGCCGCGGGTCCTCCGGCAGGTCGTCGAAGGGGTGCGGCCCGATCAGGCGATGCGCGTCGAGCACGAATTTCGGCACAGACCGAAACCTAGCTTTGGGCGGCTGGAATAGTCAAGGCCGGGCACCCCGGGTCCAGCCGGACCTTCGCCAGGTCACGGCCGATGATGGTCCAGGCGTTCCACGACCCGGGCTCGAACTGCAACTGGGGAGCGGTGTGCCACTCGTCACCGAGTCCGGTGGCCAGCAGCTTGGCCTCCTCCCCCAGCTCGTAGGCGTTGCCGCCGCCGAAGAAGGTGGAGGTGAACAGCCGTCCCCTGTGCTGCTGGAGCTCGCCGTGACCCGAGAGCAGGCCCTGGCGGACCACCGTCTTCGTGCGCGGGTCGAAGGCCGTCCACGCGCCGAGCACCCGCTTGTAGACCGCGTAGACCAGGCCGTCGTGGACCTTGAGGTCCTGGAAGGTGCGGTGCGCGGGCAGCGGCTCCGCCTCCCACAGGACGCTGCGGGTGCGCAGGTCGAAGGCGGCCAGCGCGGCCGTGGTCCTGACCGGCGTGCCGCCCCCTCCGAGCACGTCGCCGCCGAGGTAGACGATGCCGTTCGGGGAGTCGACGGCCAGCGTCATGAGGCTCTGGTCGCGGATGACGTCGTGGTGGACCTCCATGTGGCCGGTGTCCGGGTCCACGATGGTCAGCGCGCCCTTGAGGTTGGCGCCCGTGGGAGCGGAGGCCACCAGGAGCGTGTCGGTGACCGGGTCGTGCTCGATGTCCCACGGCCTGGACTGGCCGTGCCCGATGGTGCCGAGCGTGCGCACCTCGTCGGTGCGGAGGTCGATGGAGATGACCTGGCCCGTGGGGTACATGGCGGCGTAGACCTTGTTGCCCCGGCGCGTCATCGCCTTCGGCTCGCCGACGACGCGGATGCGCCGCCGGTCCCCCGTGCGCAGGTCGAGCACCTCGACGGCGAAGTGGCCGCCGATGTAGAGCGCCCGGTTGGGCACCAGGAGCATGCTCTGCACCCGTTCCGCGCCCGCCGGGAAGCCGATGTCGAGCAGGTCGTCGACCTGGGTCGCGCCGGTGGCCAGGTCGAGAGTCCACATCAGGCCGCTGCCGGACAGGCCGGTCAGCGTTCCGCCGTCCAGGTGGAGCAGCCGGGTCTCCTCGCCCACGGCGGGCGGCGCGGCGACCTTGGTGAGAGCGCTGTCGCCGGTCCGGTAGCGGTAGAGCGCGCCGTCGGGGCGGGCGGTCAGGTAGACGCTGCCGTCGGGGGCGGGCGCGAACGCGTCGATGGTGCCCGCGCTGGAGGCGACCGTGCGCAGGTCGGTGCCGTCCCTGCGCACGTCGAGCAGGGACGTGCCGCTCGACGCCAGCACGCGCTCGCCGTGCAGGGCGATCGTGCCGACGGCCCCCGGCCCCAGGGCCAGCTCGCGGACGGCCCCGCTGACCCGGTCGACGGCCATCAGCCTGGTCTTCTCCAGCAGGCCCGCGTAGACGGTCGTGTCGTCGGCGGCCACCGCGCGCACGTAGTGCTCGCCGGAGACCAGCACGCCGTAACGTCGGACCGCTCCCGTCGAGGGCACGTACTCCCACACCCGGCCGTCGGAGGAGGTGCCGAGGTAGAGGGTGCCGTCGGGGGCAGCGGCCAGGCTCCAGACGAAACCGCCCTGGGCGCCGAAGGACCGGATGTGCGTCACCTGGCCGCTGGCCAGGTCGTAGCTGTACAGGTCGGGCACCGGGTAGGTGCCGATGTAGAGCTTGCCGCCGGACACCGCGGTGGCCCAGCCGCCCTCGGGCTCTCCCGCCGCGGGGCCGTCGGGCAGCGTCGCGGTCCTGGTCACCTTGCGGGTGGCCAGGTCGATCTCCGCCACGACCGGCGGCTTGGGCCCGCGCGAGACGACGTAGGCCTTGCCCTCGTGGACGGTGGCGCCCACGATCGCGCCGGTCGTGGAGGCGGTTCCGTAGGTCTGGTATCCCGGTGGCTCGCACGCGGTGGCGGCCTCGGCGGGCGAGGCGGTCAGCAGCGCGGCGAGCAGGGGGATGACGGCGAATCTAGAGCGCATAGCGGTACAGCCTTTCGCCGGCCTTGTAGTAGAGGTGTCCGTGGCGGTCGGCCGTCAGGCCGTCCATGCCCGCCACGGTGTGCAGCACGGTGAGGTTCTTGCTCGTCTTGTCGATCCTGAAGAGCTGGTCGCCCAGGGTGCCGTAGACGGCGCCTGCGACCTCCAGGAGGACGGCGTCGCGGAAGGCCCTGCCCTGGCTGGTGACGTAGTCGGGGTCGGCCAGGACCTTCTTGACCGTGGGATAGGTGCCCGTGGCCGGGTCGAAGACGAACAGCCAGCCTCCCGACATGCCCCAGAGCAGGCCGTCGACCTCGGTCAGGGCGGTGATGGCGGTGCGGGCGGTGATGGCGGCGGGCAGCGGGTGGGTCCTGATCTGGGTGCCGTCGTAGGAGAACAGGGTCGCCTCGGCGCCCGGCAGGTAGACGGGGGTGACGCCGAGCGCGCCGCGCGTGGAGGTGCCGCCGTAGACGCGGCCGCCGGCGTAGGCGAGGGAGACGATGGCCTGGCCGGGGACGGCGCAGATCGTGGTGCCGCCGCTGCCGGCCTTCCAGATGGTCAGGCCGCCGCTGCGCTTGCCGTACTTGGGCACTCCGCCCATGTAGACGGTGCCGTCGGGGGCCCCGGCCAGCGCGTACGGGCGGTCCTGCGGCGGCGGTCCCTGGTTCTGGCCGCAGTCGTGCTCGATGTTCCCCGCCTGGCCGCCGGTGTACAGCAGCGCCGGAGGCCAGGTGCCGGTGTACTGGTAGAGCTTGGACGACGGGTAGACGCCGATGTAGAGCTTGCCGTCGAGCGCCTGGATGCTGTCGGTCTGGTGCAGTCCGTGGAGCGTCTCGGTGTCGGGCTTCATGTCGTCGCCGTCGCCCCTGAGCGGGTCGTAGACGCCGGTGCCGCCGGTCAGGTAGCCGCCGGTGTAGATCTTCCCGTCGGGTCCGGCGCCCAGGGCGTTGATCGCGGCGGGCAGGATCGGGGTGCCGTCGACGGCGTTGTTCGACCAGGCGCCGGTCGACGGGCGGTATTTCAGGATCTTGGTGCGGCCGGTGCCCGCTCCGAGCCCGGCCAGCGTGCCGTCGGCCAGCCAGGTGTAGCCGGTCACGTCCATCTCGGGACGGACGGTGGTGGACTGCACGGTCTTGGTGGCCAGGTCGTAGGAGGTCAGCGCGCCGTCGCGCAGGAACCAGACCTTGCCGTCGCGGGCGGGCGACAGGTGCAGCGCCGCGTCGGTGATCGTGGCGTCGGTGCTGCTGCTGTAGGTGCCGTCGGCGTTCGCGATCACCGTGAGTACCAGCAGTGTGCCGTTCACCTGGGCGAACAGCTTGCCGCCCGTCCAGGTGACGTTGCCGACCATGGAGTTCACGCTGTACGGCTCGGGCAGCAGGTTGGACTTGTCGCCCGTGACGTTGTCGAACCGCACGAGCGCCGCGCTCTCGCCGCCGACCCCCAGGTAGGTGGCGTTGGCCTGCTCGTCGTGGTCGAGGGTGCGGACGTACTCCTCGTCGCTCCAGATCGGCACGCTGCCGATCGTGGTGAAGGCGCCGTTCTGGTACTTGAAGTAGCGGCCGTCGTTGTAGGTGCCGCCGTAGACCTTGCCGCCGGCCCCGGCGTCCAGGTCCCAGATGAAGGAGTGGCCGCCCTCGGCGCTGCCCAGGTTCGTCACGCTGGTGCCGCCCGGCGTGTAGCGGTAGAGCTTGGAGGCCGGGTAGGTGCCCAGGTAGATCGAGCCGTCGGTGGCGGTGGTCGCCGCCCAGCCGCCGGTCGCGCCCGGGATCGGCACGGTGCGGGTGACGGTCTCGGTGGCGAGGTCGATGACGGCCAGCTGCGGCGAGGTCGCCGCGGTGCCGGTGTAGACGGCGTAGGCCGTGCCGCCCGAGAAGGTGGTGGCGTTGGGGACGGTGCTCTCGATCTGCACGCCGAGGTCGGTGACGTCCTTGGTGATCAGCACGTCGTCCCAGTAGGCCGTGCCGGTGTTGGCGACGCCCGAGTAGAGCAGGACCGAGACTTTGGCCGTGCCCGCGGGAGCCGTGCCGCTCACGCTGATCTCCCCCGACTGGGTGCCGGGGGTGTAGGCGCTGGCCAGCAGGGTGCCGGAGGCGTCGCGGAAGCGCAGGTACAGGTCGGCGGAGCCGCTGGTGATCCAGACCCTGGCGTGGGCGCGGTAGCGGGCGCCCGCCGTGGCGGGCAGGCCGGGCTGGCTCTCCCTGCCGTAGGCCTTGGTGGTGTCGAGGTCGTCGAAGCGGGCGACCGTGCGGCCCTCGTGGGTCGTCGCGGTGACGCCGCCGGGGCTGTGGGAGCCGCTCCAGCCGGTCAGCCCGGCGTCGAAGTCGCCGTTGGCGATCTGGAGGTCCGCCGCGTGGGCGGGGGTTGCCAGGAGAGCGGTGCCGACCGATAAGGCGATGAGGATTCTGCGGAGTCCGGCCACGGGCGAGCCTTTCACTCTTGCTCAATTATGGCCCAGACCGTAATCTTTCGCGCAGAAACCGTCAAGGGAGGATTCGTGTTCGACGCTGGGAACCTGATCGGCGAGCTGGAGGTGACGCTCGACATCGACGTGCTCGTCGGCGCCTACCCCGACAGGGACCTGCCGCGCCCCGTCCACGACGTGCTGGGCGAGCACCCGATCCGCCGCGCTGCGGCCGCCTCCCTGCGCGCCGCCCTCTTCGACGTGGAGTCGGGCAACGACGAGATCCTCGCACGCCGGGAGTTCACGCCCGTCGCCGCGGTGGACCTGCGCGACCCCATCGGAGCGGCCCGCGAATTGGAGCGGGTCGCGGGCCTGGGCGTGCGTGCCGTGCGGCTCTTCCCCGAGGAGCAGGGAGTCGAGGCGGGCTTCCCCAGCGTGCGGCACGTCGCCCGGCGCTGCGCCGCGCTCGGCCTGGTCGTGCTCACCGGCGGCGACGTGCGCCGCTTCTGGCAGCCGCTGTCGGGCCTGGGCCTCGACGTCGTCTTCCTCGACACGCACTTCTACCACCTGGGCGACTTCCTGGTCGCCGCCCAGGAGGAACCCGGCTTCCACACCTCCACCCGCCTGCTGAACTCCCCCGACGCGCTGGAGATCGCCGCCGCCGAGGCGGGCGCCTCCCGGTTGCTGTACGGCTCGCGGGCGCCCTTCTACGAACCCCTGGTCCCCCTGCTTCGGCTGGCCACCGGCGGGCTGAAGCCCGACGAGGTCGCCGCCGTGGCCGGGGGCAACGCGAGGAGGCTGCTGCACCCATGATCATCGACGTGCACGCCCACTGGGGCCCGTGGTTCTTCACCATGGACGTCGCCGAGGCCAACCATCGCACCATGGACCGCTACGGCATCGACCTGGCCATCGTCTCGGCCACCGAGGCGGTCATCTACGACGCGCCCGCGGGCAACAGGGCGCTGGCCGAGGCGCTGACGGACCGGCTGTACGGCTACGTCACCGTCAACCCCCGCCGCCTGGCCGACGCCGAGCGTGACCTGGCCGCCTACCTGCCGACCGGCCGCTTCGTCGGCGTCAAGATCCACACCGACTACACCGGCTCGCCCGTGACCTCGCCCCAGATGCGCCGGGCCCTGGAACTGGTGGCGTCGTACGGCGTGCCCGCGCTGGTGCACACCTGGGGCGCCTCCGTGCTGGACCTGGCCCGCGTGTGCGCGGAGATCGACGGGCTGCGGGTGATCGCCGGGCACATGGGCGCCGACGGCTTCCGCCACGCCATCGAGGCCGCCCGCGCCTGCGAGCGCCTCTACCTCGAACCCTGCTGGTCGCACTTCCCCGCCGGGCGCATCGCCGAGGTGGTCGCCTCGGTCGACCACCGGCAGCTGCTCTTCGGCACCGACGCCACCCTGATCGACCCCTCGTCCGCCTACGGGGCCGTCGCCGCGGCCAGGCTCGAGCCCGGCGTGGCCGAGCTCATCGCCTGGCGCAACGCCGCCTCCCTGTTCAACCTGGAGATCCCATGATCCGTCGCCGCCGCCTGCTCCAGCTCGGATTAGCCGCAGGACTGCTGCCCGCGGTCCCCGCCCACGCCTCCACGCGCTCCGCCGTCTCGCCGCCGGGCACCGTCACCGACCTCGGTCCGGCCAGCGTCGCCAGCCCGCTGGGCAACGGCGAGTTCGTCGGGAACGTGCTCTACGCCGGCTCGCGCGGCCTGTCCCCCAACGTCGTCGGCGCCTACGACCTGGCCGCCGACCGCGTGGTCGCGCACTACGACATCCCGACCGGCATCGGCGTCTGGGCGATGTGCAAGGTCGGCACCGACGTCTACGCGGGCACCCACTCCCGCTCCGACCTGTACAAGATCGACACGCTGACCGGGCAGGTGACCAAGGTCGGCTCCTATCCCGACCACTTCATCTGGACCATGGCCGCCTCCCCCGACGGCAAGGTCTACCTCGGCTGCTCCGAGCCCGGCCGGGTCTGGGAGTACGACCCGGCCACCGGCGCCAGCCGCGACCTGGGCCAGCCCGCGCCCGGCGAGGCGTACGTGCGCAGCATCCAGGCCGACGCCACCCACGTCTACTGCGGCATCGGCGCCAACGCCCACCTCGTCGCGATCGACCGGGCCACCGGCGACAAGCGCGACCTGCTGCCCGCCGAGGTCGCCGACCGCGACTGGGTCTCCAGCATGTCGATCTCCGACACCCACATCGCCGGGGGCATGAACTCCCTGGCCGAGCTGCTGGTGCTCAGCAAGGCCGACCCCAGCGCCTACAAGGTCGTCAAGGCCACCGCGCCGGGCGAGAAGTACATCGTCTCGGTGCTCGTCCACGACGGCTCCGTCTACTTCGCCGGGCGGCCCACGGGCACCTTCTACCGCTACCACCTGGAGTCGGGCGAGCTCGAGGTGATCGGCGTGCCGTACTTCGAGGCCGCGACGCACCGGCTGCTGGCCCACGAGGGCCGGATCTACGGCGTGCAGGACAACGCCGTCTTCGTCTACGACCCCGCCACCGGCTCGCTGGAGTATCGCAACCTGGTGCAGCGCGGGCTCAAGGCCGCGCCGGAGGAGCCGATGTCGGTGCACTCCGACGACAGGCGGGTCTACGTGGGCGGCAAGAGCGGCGCCGACATCCACGACCTGGCGACCGGCTCGGTCGTGCGGCTCGGCATCCCCGGCGAGCCCAAGACCATGCTGACCGTCGCCGGCACCACCTACCTCGGCGTCTACACCCAGGCGGCGCTCTACTCCCACGTGCCCGGCCAGGAGGAGGCCACCCTGCTGCTGAGGGCGGGCAACCAGCAGGACCGGCCACGCGACCTGGCCTACGACGAGCGCACCGGCCTGATCGTGATGCCCAGCCAGCCCGAGCCAGGCCACATGAACGGCGCCCTGACGCTCTACTCGCCCGGTACGGGCGAGCGCGCGACCTACCGGCCCGTGGTCGAGCGGCAGACCGTGTACTCGGTCGCGACCCGGCGCGGCGTGGCCTACCTCGGCACGCTCACCCAGGAGGGCCTCGGCCTGCCCCCGGTGACCACCACCGCGCGGCTGGCGGCCTTCTCCCTGACCTCGCGAACGCTGCTGTGGCAGGTGGAGCCGGTGCCCGGGGCCCGGTCCGTCACGGGGCTGGTGAGCACGCCCCACGCGCTGTACGGCATCACGAACACGGGCGTGCTGTTCGAGTACGACCTTCAGGCGGGGGCGGTCACCAGGACGCTCAAGGTCAGCGCGCGCGGCGGCGACCTGGTCATCCGCGGACGCACCGCCTTCACCGGCGACCTCGACGCGGTGTACCGGATCGACCTGCGGCGCTTCACCGCCACGACGGTCGTTTCCGGGCTCGGCGGCCAGTGGTTCGGCGGCGAGCCGAAGTTGTCGCTGGACCCGTCGGGCGACCACGTGTTCGCGATCAAGGGGCGCAACCTGGTGCGCATCACGGTCTGACGAGCCGCCTCACGGCCCCCATCGCCCCGCGCCGGTCAGGCGGGGCGGTGGGGGTCGTGGGCGTGTGCGGCCGGGATGCGGCCCTCCTGGGCCGCCAGGGTCAGCATGCGCTGCACGTACCCCTCCATCGGCTCGACGAAGGTCTGCCCCGCCAGCCGGTCGAGCCGCGCCGAGGCCACCTCGAAGGCGCGCAGGTCGTCGCCGCGGAAGGCGCGCATCACCGCCGCGGTCACCCCGACGCTGGCGGCGGCCAGGCCGACCAGGGCCGCCTCCGCGCCCCACAGCAGGGAGGGGCCGAACATGCGGTCCTCGCCCGTGATGGCCAGGCGTCCGGCGGCGCGGGTGGCGGCGATGGCGTCCTGGCAGGCCATGGCGTCCGACAGCAGGGCGACCTTCAGCCCGGCCACGCCGGGATGGTGCACCAGCTTGTCGAGGACGGCGGGCGGGCAGGGGTTGGTGTAGAGGTCGAAGGCGATCATGGGCAGGCCGGTGGCGCGCCACACCTCGTCGTGCTCGGCCATCCGGTCGTCCGGCGACGGGAAGAGCATCACGCCGGAAGCGCCCCGCTCGGCGGCCACCCTCGCCTGACGCTCCGCCGTACCCTCCGTCCCGCCGACGCCCACGACGACGGGGGCGCCGAAGGAGAGCGCGAGCTCGACGAGCTCGCCCCGCAGCCGCTCGCCGAGGAAGGGGCCCCGGCCCGTGTGCGCCAGGACGGCCAGGCCGTCGGCTCCGTCGTCGAGCAGCGAGGCGTAGTAGCGCCGCACCACGCCGAGGTCCACCTCGCCGCCGGCGGTCATCGGGGTCGCGGCCGCGGCCAGTAGCCTGCCTCGCAGCAGGTCGCGCAGCCGGGCGGCCGCCGGGGAGATGCTCATGAAGCGACAGACTATTTCAACCCGGTCATCGCGATGCTGTTGACCAGGTACCTCTGCAGCAGGAAGAAGACCAGCAGGCACGGCAGCACGGTGATCGCCGCCGAGGCCATCAGCAGCGTGATCTGCATCTCCTCGGTGCGCAGGATCGTCAGCCCGACGGTCAGCGTGCGGGTCGCGTCGCTCTGCCCGATGACCAGCGGCCACAGGAAGTCGTTCCAGTGCCACAGGAAGACGAAGACGCCCAGCGTGGCCAGGATCGGCTTGGTCAGCGGCACCACGATCGTCCAGTAGATGCGCAGCTCCGAGGCGCCGTCGACCTTGGCCGCGTCGAACAGCTCGTCGGGCAGCCCCAGGATGAACTGCCGCATCAGGAAGACGGCCTGGGAGTTGGCCAGGGTGGGGACGATCAGGCCCCAGAAGGTGTCGACGCCGCCGAGGTCGGAGACGAGGACGTAGGTGGGGATGAGGGTGGCCTGGAAGGGGACCATCATCGTGGCCAGGAAGGTCCACAGGATGGCGTCGCGGCCGGGGAACCGTTTCTTGGCGAAGGCGTAGCCGGCCATGGAGGCGGTGATGAGGATGACCACCACGGAGACCACCGAGTAGATCGCCGAGTTGGCCGTCCACTCCAGGAAGCCGGAGGTCTCCAGGACCTGCAGCATGTTGTCGAGCGTCAGCCTCGACGGCCAGCTGCCGGGCACCGTCGGCTCGCCCGCGGGCGAGAGCGCCACGATGAACATCGCCACGAACGGGCTGACCGTCAGCACCGACAGGACGGCCAGCAGCGCCACCAGCGGCCACGACCTCGCGGCGCGGCGGGGGCGGGCGGCGGAGGTCTTCGCGTTGCGTACGGCGGGGCGGGAGTCGGTGATCGTCATGTGTTCTCCCGTCCGAGCAGGCGGCGCTGGATGAGCGAGACGATCAGGATGATCGCGAACAGCACCATGCCGAAGGCCGCGGCGTAGCCGAACTCGAAGCCGCGGAAGCCCTTGTCGTAGATGGCGTAGATGAGGGTGTAGCTGGCGCGGGCGGGTCCGCCGCCGGTCATCACGTAGATGGTGTCGAACACCTGGAAGCCGCTGATCGTCTCGATGATGAGGACGAAGAAGAGTGCCGGCTTGAGGAGCGGGAGCACGATGCTGCGGAACCGCTGCCAGGCCGAGGCGCCGTCGACCCTGGCCGCCTCCAGGTACGAGCCGGGGATCGCCTTCAGGCCCGCCAGCAGGATGAGCATCGAGTAGCCGAAGCCCTTCCAGGCGCTGACCAGCGCCAGGGCGGGCAGGACGATCTCCGAGCGCTCCAGGAACATCACCGGGCCCAGGTCCAGCTTGGCGAGCAGGCCGTTGATCAGGCCGTTGTACTCATAGATCCAGCGCCAGATCACTCCGGCCAGCACGAAGCTGGTCACGTAGGGCAGGAAGAGCATGCCGCGCCACAGCCCGCGCATCGTCACGACCGCGTTGAGCAGGAGTGCCGTGCCCAGCGAGAACAGCACGGTCATCGGGACGTAGACGGCCACGTAGACCAGCGTGGTCTTCAGGCTGATCCAGAAGGTGGGATCGTCGAGCATCCGGGCGTAGTTGTCGAGGCCGGTGAACTCCCACTCGCCGCCGATGTTCCAGTTCGTGAGGCTCATTCCGGCCGCGCCCAGCGAGGGGAAGATCCGGAAGATCAGGAACAGCACCAGCATCGGCAACACGAACAGCAGCCCGGTTACCGGATCTCTCAAGCGTTGACGCACTTCGCACCTTTCAGGGGGATCCGGCCGGCGGCCCGCGCAGGGGCCGCCGGCCGGAGCTGAACTCAGCCGCCGCTGGCCAGAAGGGTATTGGCCTCCTGGGCCGCACCGTCCAGAGCCGCCTTGGCGTCTTCCTTGCCGAGCAGCGCCGCCTGGAGGTGGGCGGCGATGATGCCCATCACCTGGCGGGCCTTCGGGTGGGTGTCACCGGGGAAGGCGAACTCCAGCGACTTGGCGAACTCCGCCGCCGCGGGCGTCTGGCCCGGGATGGTGACGTCGGTGCGGGCGGAGAAGAAGCCCGACTCCTTGGCCAGGTCGGCGGCGACGGCCGGCGAGGACAGGTAGGCGGCGAACTTCTTGGCGGCCTCCTTGTTCTCCGAGTGCTTGGCCATCACCAGGCCGCCGGGGATGCCGAACGCGACGCGCTTCTTGCCTTCGAGCGGGAGCCCGATGCCGACGTTCTCGTCGCCGATGACCTTGCCGAGCTGGACGGCCTGCAGGGCGGTGGCCGCGTGGTACATGGCCGACTGGCCGCCGGCCAGGGCGCCGCCCTCGATGTCGTTGCCCTTGGAGGCGGTGTTCTCGGGCAGCCCGCCCGCGGCCTTGAGGTCGAGCAGGAACTGCAGCGACTCCACGCCCTCGGGGCCGTTGAAGGCGACGGTCTTGCCGTCGGCGGCGAAGATGGAGCCGCCGTTGGCCCAGAAGATCGGGTAGAAGCTCTGGTTCAGCGACACCTCGGGCTTGCCGGGGTAGTCGAGGACGGCGACCTTGTTGGCCGCCAGCTTGGGCGCGGCCTCCTTGAGCTCGGCCAGGGTGTCGGGGATCTCCGTCACACCCGCGTCGGCGAAGAGCTTCTTGTTGTAGATCGGCGCCGTGATCGTCTGGTAGACCGGCACGCCGTACAGCTTGCCGTCGACGGTCAGGGCGGCGAGCGAGTTGGGCAGGTAGGAGGCCTTCTCGGCGGCGATGATGTCGTCGACCGGTTCGAGGGTGCCCTGCTGCGCGTACTGGGGGATCTGGTCGGGCCCGAGCACGACCAGGTCGAAGCCCTTCTTGGCGGCCAGAGCGGTGGTGACCTTCTCCTGGCGGCCCTCCCAGGGCTGCATGTCGATCTTCAGATCCACGGACGTGTTCTTGGCCTCGAAGTCCTTCTCGACCTTCGCCCAGAACGCCTGGCTCTTGGCCTGGTCCCCGATCACCGGGTACATCCAGAGCGTGACGGTGCTCTTGTCCGAGCCGGAGCCGCTGCCCCCGGATCCGCACCCGGCGAGCACGATTCCCAGGGCGGCCGCGAGGCCGGCTGCCGCGAGCTTCCTCATCGGCGCCATCCTTTCCTTCATAATACCGGTCCTGACCGAAACCTAGTGACCGGGAGACAGGGGGTCAATGCTTGATACATGAACGTAACTACGGACCGGTCCGGATAACCTTCGCGATCCATGCCACGTGTTCCGTGGTGTAGTGCTCGTTCCACTCGATGACCAGCAGGGTCCTGCCGACCAGCTCCTCGGCGACCGGGCACGGCCGCGGCTCGTAGCCCTCGAGGGGGTAACGCGACGTGCCGTAGATCGGGGCGTCCCAGACGGGCGCCCGGTTCAGCGGGGCCTCCAGGTAGCCGGCCCTGGCCGGGACCCCGGCCGCGCGAAGCCGCTCCGCCAGGGCGGCGGCGTCGGGCACGATGAGCGGGAACAACCACCACGCGTGGCCCTCCGGGCGCGGCAGGACCACGTCCGGCAGGCCCTCCAGCAGCTCCAGGAGCTCCAGCGCGGTCGAGCGCCTGGACCTGACCACCCCCGGCAGCTTGGCGAGCTGGGCGCGGGCGACGGCGGCCTGCAGCTCGGTCATGCGGTAGTTGAGCCCGAAACT
Organism: Nonomuraea sp. NPDC050663; assembly: GCF_044456985.1. NCBI lineage: Bacteria > Bacillati > Actinomycetota > Actinomycetes > Streptosporangiales > Streptosporangiaceae > Nonomuraea > Nonomuraea sp. NPDC050663. The sequence goes on along the minus strand of NZ_JBITGL010000014.1, from coordinate 149,488 downwards.
GGCGTGCGAGCGGCCGGCGGCCCTGTCCCAGCCCTTGTCGGCGAACAGCCGCATCCGGCGGGCCAGCTCGTCGGAGGAGGTGACGGCCAGGCCGCCGTCGCCGCAGGTGATGTGCTTCCACTGCTGCAGGCTCAGGCATCCCACGTCGCCCGCACCGCCCACGGGCCGCCCGTCGGGCAACGTCGACGTCCAGGCCTGGGCGCAGTCCTCGATCAGCATGATCCCGGCGTCGGAGGCCAGCTCACGCAGCTCGCCGAGCCTGGCGGGAGCGCCGAACAGGTGCACCGCCATGATCGCCCTGGTCCGGGGTCCGATGAGCCCGGCGACGGCCGCGGGATCCAGATTGCCGTCGGCCGGGTCGACATCGGCGAAGACAGGGACGGCGTTCTGCGCCAAGATGGGGGCCACGGTCCCGAAATCCGTGATCGGCGTCGTGATGATCTCGTCACCGGGATCCGGCGCCGCCGCCACGACAGCGAGATGGAGGGCCGCGGTGCCGGAGCTCGCGCTGACCGCGTGCCGTACCCCGTGCAGCTCCGCGACCTCGCGCTCCAGGGCGCGGGCCTCGGTGCCCCAGACGGAGTTGAGCATGCCCGAGCGGATCACCCGCTCCGCGGCGGCCACCTCCTCATCGCCGAGGGTGCGGCCTTCGGGCTCGGCCATGGTTGGAAAGTGGAGCTCCATTAGTTAGCCTTTCGGTCTGGACCGGAACAAGGGAGGCCTGGGTGGGCATCGTCATCGGGGTCGTCGGACCGCATGATCTGGTCGACGACGTCGCTGCCACCTGCGAGGAGCAGCCGGGCGTCAGCGCGCTGCGCCTCGACTACGACCACGAGTCGCAGGCCACCTCGATCGTCGAGGCACACGCCGGCGCCGTCGAAGGCTGGCTGTTCACCGGCATCGTGCCCTACATGCTGGCCCGCGACGCCGACCAGCTCACCAGGCCGGCCGCGTTCGTCGACTACTCGGGCGCGACACTCCTGTCGGCCCTGGTACGGCTCCAGCACGAGGGCCACGACGTGACCCGCCTGTCGATCGACACGCTCGCCACCGGCGACGTGACCGCGACCTTCACCGAGGCGGGCCTTCCGGTCGGCCAGGTGCGCACCATGCCCTACCGGGCGGGCGTCACCTCGGCCAAGACCGCCGCCTTCCATCGCAAGTCGCACGCGGCGATCACCTGCCTGAGCTCCGTCTACGAGGAACTGCGCGGCTCGATGCACGTCCACCGCCTGGTCCCCTCCGTGCACTCGGTGCGCGTCGCCCTGCGCCAGCTGCTGCTGACCGCCGAGGGCCAGGCGACCGAGGACGCCCAGATCGCCCTCGGGCTCATCGAGGCCGACAGCGACGAAGGACTGCTGCGCGAGGCCACCGCGCTCGGCGGCACGCTGGCCGCCTTCCGCGGCGGCACGCACCTGCTGGTCACCACGCGCGGACCGCTCCACGACGCCACCGGCGGCTTCTCGGCGCTGCCCATGCTGGCCAGGCTGGCCGGCGCGGGCAACCGGGTGGTGCGGGTCGGCTTCGGCCTGGGCCGCAGCGCCGCCGAGGCCGAGAGCCTGGCACGCCGGGCGCTGAGCCGGGCCCGCCGCATCGGCGACGTGGCGGCGGTGCTGTCGCTGCGCGCCGACACCGACATCGTCCTGGAGTCGGTGGGCACCGCCCCGGCGCCCGAGCAGAACCTGTCGGTCATCGCCCGCCGGGTGGGGCTGTCGGTGCCGACGCTGGAGAAGCTCCTGGAGGCCCGCGAGGCGGCCGGCGGCGAGCCGCTGACGACCAAGGAGATCGCCGAACGGCTCGCGGTCCAGCAGCGCACCGCCAGGCGCATGCTCTACCGGCTGGAGCTGGCCGGGCTGGCGGAGCGCACCGGCAACCTGACCAGCGGCTCCAGCGGCCGCCCGCTCACGCTGTACCGGCTGACGATCTGAGGCGGGGGCCGGCTGACGATCTGACATGGGCGGCCGCTACCTCAGCCAGCGATCCAGGCCCTCGGCGACGAAGTCGTCGTCGCGCAGCCACGGGTAGGCGGCCCAGACCCGGTCGATCTCGGCCAGCTGGCCGGGCGACAGCTCCTCCTCCGGATCCAGGCACCACCGCCCGGCCAGCAGGCCCTGGCGGCGCAGGATCTCGTGGATGCCGGGGATGCAGCCGTGGAAGCCGTTGGCGGAGTCGAAGATGGCGGCGTTCGCGTCGGTCAGGTGGCCGTCGAGCGACAGCAGCCGCCTGGTCGCCGCGTCGTCGCCCGCGCGGGCCCGCCGGGCCTCGTCGAGCAGCTCGACCGCGCGGCGCACCCACACCGCCCACTGGCCCAGCAGCCCGCCGACGAACTCGACCTCCACCTCGCGGCCGTCGACCACGACCCGGTGCGGGGTGATCAGGTCGGCCAGGATGTGGTCGTCGTTGCCGGTGTAGAGCGCCACCTCGTCCTCGCGGCCTGAGCGGCAGACGCCGTGCAGCACGTCGAGCGTGCGGTAGCGGTCGAAGGGGGCGACCTTGATGCCGGCCACCGCCTCGATCGAGGCCAGCCTGGTCCAGAAGTCGCGCGACAGCGCCCGGCCGCCCACCGCGGGCTGCAGGTAGAAGCCGATCACCGGCAGCACCTCGCCGACCGCGCGGGCACGCTCGATCAGCTCGTCCTCGTCGGCCTCCCGGTAGGGGCTGAGCAGCACCATGTGGTAGCCGAGGTCGCGGGCCAGCTCGGCCTCGGCGACCGCCTGCGCGGTGGGCCCGGTCGCCCCCGCCACCAGCACCACGTCGCGGGAGTATTCACGCGCCGTCTCCGCCGCCAGCTCCAGCACCGGGGAGAGCAGCGGCGTGCCGTGGATGGCGAACTGCGTGGTGTGCACGCCCACCGCCAGCCCGCCCGCGCCCGCCTCGACGTAGTAGCGGGTCAGGGCGCGCTGCCGCCGCTCGTCGAGCTCGCGCTCGGCGGTCAGGGCCAGGGGGTGCGCCGGGATCACCAGCCCGCGGCGGAAGAGCTCGCGCACGCTCGTCTGCGCCTCGGGCGCCGTCGACAACATCAGAACTGCCCATCCCGTCGTTCGAACTTGGTCGGCTTGCCCAGCAGCGGACCGCCGCCGGCCACCCAGCGGGCGGTGTGCTCGATGAGCTCCTCCGGCGTGATGCCGGGATAGCCGTAGGTCCTGTGGCACCTGCCCGCGTTCGACAGCAGCGCCGTGGGCGCCTCCTGGCCGGTGAAGACCGGCTCCCTGCCGAGCGCGGCGCCCAGGGCCGTGGCCGCCTGCCGTACGGAGACCAGCTCGGGTCCCGTCACGTTCAGCACGTACGGCGGGGCGGCGGAGGCGTGCTTGAGCGCGCGGAGCGTGACCTCGTTGGCGTAGCCCTGCCAGACGACGTTCACCTGCCCCGTGGACAGGTCGACGGGGGTGCCGTCGAGCACCTTCTGAGCCAGGTCGACCAGGACCCCATAGCGCATCTCGACGGCGTAGTTGAGGCGGATCAGCGCCAGCGGCGTGCCGTACCTCTCGGAGAAGTGCTCGAAGATCCGCTCGCGGCCCAGGCAGCTCATGGCGTACTCCCCCACCGGGCCGGTCGGGGAGTCCTCCGTGCTGCCGCCGCTCGTGACCGGCACGAGGGGGTAGACGTTGCCCGTCGACAGGGCGGCGATGCGGCTGTCGCGGAAGCGCTCGGCGACGCGGCCGGGCAGGTAGGCGTTGGTGAACCAGGTGGCGTGCTCGCGCCCGGACGTGCCGAACTTCGCCCCCACCAGGAAGACGACGTTCTTCGCGTCGGGCAGGTCCCTGAGCGCCCGCTCGTCGGCCACGTCGGCCCTGACGACGGTGGCGCCCTCGTCGGTCAGCGCGTCGGCCAGGCCAGGCTCGGAGAACCTGGACACGGCGATGACGTTCTTGGCCCCGCCTCTGAGCGCCAGCCGCACCAGGCTGGGACCGAGTTTGCCACCCGCGCCCAGGATCAGCAGGTCACCGTCGAGCTCGGCCAGATCCGCGGTGAGTGCGGCGCTGGGTTCGGCCAGGCGCTCTTCGAGTTCGGCAACGTTAAGCAACCCCGACTCCTCTCATTTACGGTCCAGACCGTAACTAGGAGGGGGTTGCGGTGTCAATGCCCCCTACGCCTCCCGCGCGCTGACCAGGACGTCGAGGATGGCCCGGGTCTGCTCCCACGGGACCGGACTCGGGGCGCCGCCGACCATCGAGAGGAAGGCGTCGATGGTGCCCTCGTAACCCAGATCCCCGGCGATGACGATCTCCTCGGCGCCGTTCCTGGTGTGGACGGTGACGGTGTAGGACTCCTCCTCGCTGACGCCGAGCACCTCGACCGTGCCGGGGATGCCGCTCCCCCACCACTGCATCGCGATCACACCGGTGTCCTCCGAGCGCAGCGTGTCGTAGTGCCTGATCGCCCCGGCCGCGCCGACCAGGCTCACCTCGGGGCCGAGCAGCGCCACCAGCAGCTCCACGCCGTGGACCCCCATCGTCACCAGCGTGCCGCCACCCTCGCCCGGGGTGTCCTGCCAGGGGTTGTAGCCGGTCGCCCAGATGCCGACGTCGTGACGCACGGTCGCCCGTACGGCCAGCACGTCGGCGGGATCGACCGAGCGGTCGCGGAAGGCGGGCGCGAAGCGCAGCACCGAGCTCGACAGCACCCGCTCGGCGCACGGCCTGATCAGCTTGTCGATCGCGGTCAGCTGGTCGCGGGTGGCGGCGGCCGGCTTGTTGATGAAGACGGGCACGCCGGCGTCGAGAACCGGCCCGAGCGCGGCCGGCACCAGCGGCGTGGGCACGGTGAGCACGATGCCGTCGAGGTCGCGCGCCAGGAGCTCCTCCAGGCCGGCGGCCACCGCGGCCGACGGGTGCTCTTCGGTGAAGGTGGCCAGCCGCTGCGCGTCGGGCTCCCAGACGGCCAGCTCGCCGTGACGGGCGAGCGTCCGGGCGTCGGCGTAGGGGTGGCTGGTGGCCAGTCCGGCCATGGCGATGCGCACGGTCTCCTCCTGAGCGGTAGGAGACGACCATAGCGGCGGGGGCGGCTCAGCCAAGCAGCTCGCGGATGCGGTCGACGACCTCGACGATGGCGGTGACCTCGCCGGCGCGCACCGAGAGCCTGCGCAGCGCGTCGAGGACGCGCGACCGGTCGGGGTCGGCCTCGGCCAGCTCCTGCCGCACGTCGCCCGCGTCGCGCGCGGCCCTCTCCGGCTCCTGCACCTGCCCGGCGTGCTCGGCCAGCAGGCGCTCCAGCCGGTCCAGGAGCGCCGCGATCTCGCTCCGCTCAGGGGAGGCGCCCGCGTGGGTGACGCTCGCCCTGGCGTGCGGTCCGACGGCGATGGGACCGTTGACCTCGCCGCCGTGGATGTTGACGGTGTTCATGCCGCTCCGCCCCTCTGGCCGGTGTTGACGGTCGCCGCCGCGTGGTGGCCGACGGCGATGGGACCGACCGAGGCGCCGGCGCCGACGTTGACGGTGTTCATCGTCACCCCGGCCGCCTGCAGCCGGTAGGCGCCGGTGTCGACCTGGCGTTCCTCCAGGAAGTCGAGCACCGCCTCGGTCAGCCGCTGCTCGATCATGCGGGTGTACTTCGACACGTCGAGGCTCTGCACGAAGGTCTGCAGGGTGGGGCTCGCGCCGAGCTCGCGCACGCTGAAGCGCGCGCCGTACGGGTAGACAGGGTGATCGCCCGGCACCGGCGCCGACATGCCCTGCCGTACGGCCTGCACGGCCGAGCGGGCCAGGCGCCACGGGGCGGCCAGCGCGTCGCGCAGGATCGTCAGCCGCACGGCCGCCAGCGCCTCCCAGGCGATGCGGCCGCTGCCCGCCACGGGCAGCTGGTCCACCACGTGGTACGGCGGGCTCGCCGGGGGCAGCACGGTCACCACGAACTGCGTGTAGAGCATGCGCCCCTCGACGGCGAGGTAGATGAACGCCGAGGTGAGCGCCTCCTGGTCGGCGGCCGGGGCCACGAGGTGGTCCGACGCGTCGCGGATCTCCTGGCCGGTGTTGCTGACCGTGACCCGCTGGTAATAGCGCACGCCGCCCTGCGGGTGGCGGATGATGGCGGCGATCTCCTCGGGCGTGGCCCGGTGACGCGGCAGGCCGTCCTTGCCGAGCATCGGGTGGGGCGCCTGGCGGCGGCTCCAGTCGGCGACGGTGAACACGCCGCGCACCACCACCTGGTCGCCGATGTCGAGGTGGTGGATGCCCTCCCAGGGGCGCAGGACCCGCTCGCGCATGTCGGTCAGCCGCCGGCGGACGAACCCGTGCAGTTCCACGGGGTCGATGTCGACCGGCGACTCCTGGATCGTGCTGCGGGCCTCGGCCGTGCCGCCCCGGCGCACCCGGTCGAGCTCGACCGCTATCGACCAGGTGCGCGTGACCACCCCGGCGCCCATGAACGGGTCCTCGGTGGCGTACATCGTGATGTTGCCCCACTGCGCCTGCTCGATGTAGGCGAGCCGGCCGCGCAGCTTGTAGTCGGTGGTGTAGGCGGGCGGCGCCGGGCTGCCGGGCCGCAGCCCGCCGGCGAGCGTGAGGTAGACCGCGCACCGGTAGGCCAGCGCCACGCCCACCGCCGCCAGGGGCACCAGCAGCGAGAGGGCGAACTCCTCGAGCAGCGGTCCCGACGCCGGGTCGCCGCCGAACGGGTCGCGCCGCACGCCGAAGGTGGCCGTCAGCGAGTCGAGCAGCAGGAGCAGCACGCCGGAGAGCACGACCTGCAGGATCGTCATCGCGGCCCAGACCCACAGGACGGCGCGCAGGACGGGCGAGCCCGTGCGCACCCGGTCGAGGGACAGCAGGGCGAAGGGCAGCAGGGTGGAGATCCATCCCAGGGTGGGCAGGGGGCTCAGCACCAGGCCCGCCACGAGGCAGGCGGTGATGACCGCGTCGCGCACGAGCAGCATGGAACGCGAACGCCTGCAATGGTAAATAACGGGCACAAGGTCAAAACCGCCATATGACGGTGAAATTGCCCTGAAGGGGTCGAGGAGCGTTTCGGCCAGCACGCGGTCGCGGAATCCGGCATCCAGATAAGCGGCCGCGCTGAGATATCGCGTGGTGTTCCCCATGACCCTCATACCGCCAGGAGGCGACTGATGCAGCACGTCAGCCGTGGATGGGTTCGTCATGGGCTCCCTCACCTTCGCGACAGGTAAAGCATAGGAAAAGCCGCCCAAGACTCCGATCCTTGTTATCAAATAGCGTCAATAACAAATATTCGACACCGGCGAATTGTCGCAGAAGGTTGATTTATGGAGGAATTGGCAAAAGGTCTGATGTGCGGGCGTTGCGGCGCCGCCGTCGGCCACCTCACCGCGTGCCCCCGCTGCGGCGCCACCCTGGCGGGCCAGTCGCCGGCGGAACCACGTGAGGACCTGGTGCGCTACCGGCGGCAACGCCGCAGGGCGCTCTCGCGCGCGGCCATGGGCGCGGTGCTGGTCACGGCCGCGCTCGGCACGTGCTGGTGGATCCTCACGCGCGAGCCGCCCGGCGAGCGGCAGGCGCAGGCGCAGGGGGTCGCGGCGCAGCAGCCGCCGCCCGCGCCGTCGCCCTCGCACGTGGAGCGGACCCAGGCCGCTCCCGAGACGGACGAGACCACCACCGAGACGACACCCGAGACGGCGCAGGACGACGGCACGCCGCAGGCCGAGGCCGTCGAGGCCCTCCTGTCGGGCAGCCATTCGAGCCGCAGCAGCCTCTCCGAGGCGATCACGGCCGCCGGGCGGTGCGAACGTTCGGGGGTGACGGACATCGCGCGGATCACCGCCAGCCGCCGGGAACAGCTCGCCGAGGCCCGGCAACTCGACGTCACGGCGCTGGCCGGCGGGGAGGCGGTGAAGCGGACCCTCGTCGAGGCGCTCGACTCCTCCCACCGCGCCGACGCCGCCTTCCACGCGTGGGCGCGGCGCTACCAGGACGGCGGGTGCACGGGGCCGGTGGCGGGCGACCGCGACTACCGGCGCGGGCTGGCGCACTCGGAGAGCGCGCAGGAGGCGAAGCGCCGGTTCGTGGACGCGTGGCGGCCCCTCGCGCAGACCTACGGCCTGACGGAGTGGACCGCCGACGACATCTGACCGATGCCGGGGGCGGTTCGGGTCGAGGACGGCCCCGCGGCGGGCAGCGGGCGCTACAGCTCGTCGACGTCCGCGTTCGTACGGCCGCCGGCCAGCTTCGGGTAGCCGGGCCCCCGGTCGAAGAAGGCACGCTTGCCCGCCCTCATCGTGGCGCGCAGCTCGGCCGTGCCGACCTCGTCGACCCGGCCGTCCTCCAGCACCACGCCGTAGTCACCCAGCGCCCCGGCGATCGACACCTTGCCGTCGCGCACGTCGGCCGCGACCTTCCTGGGATCGCGGTCGTACGGCGAGCCCCAGCCGCCGCCCCCGGTCGTGCGGATCCTGATGACCTCGCCCGCCTTGACCGCGTGGTCGTCGACGAGCCCCTCCATCTCCTTGCCGTTGACGTCCACCCGGAAGGGCCTGCCGGCCAGGCCGCCGTTGACGCCCCAGCACGACAGGATCGACCGGTCGGCGATCGACATGTACGACGCGTCGCGCAGCATCCTGATGTGCTTGTCGTAGCCGAGCCCGCCGCGGAACTCGCCCGGCCCGCCCGAGTCGCACGCCAGAGCCAGCCGCTCCACGCGGAAGGGCCAGCGGGCCTCGGCGAACTCCACCGGGATGTTGCGCGAGTCGGGCACCACGTGGATGGTGTCCTCACCGTCGGCGTACCACCGGCCGCCGGAACCGCCGCCCAGCACCTCGCGCATCAGGTACGGCACGCCCTCGGCGTCGGAGCCGTAGACGCCGGTGTAGCGGATGGTCTCCTGGTCGGCGGGCATGCGTCCGCCGGTCGCCTTGGCCAGCACCCCGGCCAGCACGCCCAGGAGCCGCAGGATGACGAACGTCCTGGCGTTGGTGGGCGCGGGGAAGACCGGGGTGAGCAGGGTGCCCTTCTCCGGGAAGACCATCTTGATCAGCGGCACGACGCCCTCGTTGACATCGAGCTCGGCCATGCGCTCGGGGGTGTCGGCGAGGTTGCGCAGGATCGGGGCGAGCCACTTCTTCAAAAACACGCCGTCCGCGTAGTCGCCCGCGTGGTTGATCGGGCCCTTGGCCTGCGGCGAGGTGCCGGTGAAGTCGATCGTCAGCGGCGCCGCCTGCGCGTGGTCGACGGTCAGGGTGATGCGCTGGGTGTGCAGGCGGGGCTCGTCGACGCCGTCGTGCTCGGCGTAGTCCTCCCACACGTACGTCCCGGCGGGGATCTTGGCGAGCAGCTCGCGGCGGAACGTCTCCGTCGTCTTGTCGATGATCGCGTCGAAGCAGGCCTCGACGGCGGCTCTGCCGTACCGGTCGAACAGCTCGGTGAGGCGCCGCGCGCCCATCAGGCAGGCCGAGCACTCGGCGTCGAGGTCACCGGCCAGGGAGTCGGGCATGCGCGAGTTGCGGGTCATGATGCGCAGCGCCGCCTCGTTGGGCACGCCCTGGTCCCACAGCTTGATCGGGGGGACCATGAGGCCCTCCTCGAAGACGGACCTGGCGTGCGAGGGCATGCTGCCGGGCACGGCGCCGCCGATGTCGTCGTGGTGGCCGAAGGCCTGCACGAACGCGACCACCTGGCCGTCGTGGAAGACGGGGACGGTGACGCACAGGTCGGGCAGGTGGCCGATGCCGCCCTCGGACAGGTAGACGTCGTTGTGGAAGTAGACGTCGCCCGGCTTCATCGTCTCGACGGGGAAGTCGCGCACGACCGGCTGGACGAGGGCGCTGTAGCTGCGGCCGGTGAGCTTGCGGAGGCCGACGTCGTGGATGCCGGCGCGGAAGTCGTGGGCGTCGCGGATCATGGGTGATCGCGCGGTGCGGGCGATGGCGGTCTCGACTTCCTTCTCCACGCTCGCCAGGGTGCCCTCAACGATTTCCACCAAGATGGGATCAGCTGTGGTCACGTCTAATCTCCAGGTTGCCGAACTCGTCCACCGTCGCGGTGAAGCCCGGGTGGATGGGGACGGTCGAGCCGTACTCCTCGATGACCGCGGGGCCGGTGACCGTGGCGCCGGGGCCGAGGGCCCGGCGCTGGTGGATCGGGGTGTCGTGGTGGCGCTCGAAGTGCACCGTGCGCGTCACGGCGGGCTCGGCGGGCTCGGCGGGTTCGGCGGGCTCGGCGAGCAGGTCCTGCGCCACCCTGCGGCGGATCGGGGGCCGGGTGATCGGCCCGATGCCGGAGACGCGGAGGTTGACCCATTCGACCGCGTGACGGGGATCGTCGCGGTAGGCGTAGCCGTACAGCCTCTCGTGCGCCTCGTGGAAGCGGTCGAGCACCTCCTCGCGCCACTCCTCGGAGATCTCGCCCGCCGGGGCGGGCACCCTGACCTCGTAGGCCTGGCCGTAGTAGCGCAGGTCGGCGCTGCGGGCGAACACGGGCTCGTCGAAGCCCTCGCGCTCCAGGGCGGTGGCCGCCTCGCGCTCCAGCGAGCCGTAGAGGTCGGCGGCGCTGTCGAGCGACAGCTCGCGGGTGACGTAGGTGCGCACGTAGTCGTTCTTGACGTCCACGGTGAGCAGGCCGAACGCGGAGACGGTGCCCGGGTCGGGCGGCACGATGACGGCGGGCAGGCCCAGGATGTCCATCAGGCGGCAGGCCAGCAGCGGGCCGGAGCCGCCGAAGGTGACCAGCGGGAAGTCGCGCACGTCGAGGCCGCGCTTGACGGTGATCTGGCGGATGGCGTTCGACTGGTTGAAGGCGCTGATCTCCAGGATGCCCTCGGCCAGGCGTTCGGGGGTGAGGTCGAGCTTCTCGGCGAGGGCGTTGATCCCGGCCCGCGAGGCCTCGACGTCGAGGGGGATCTCCCCGCCGAGCAGGTGCGGCGGGATGCGGCCGAGGAAGACGTGGGCGTCGGTCACGGTCACCTCGGTGCCGCCGCGCCCGTAGCAGAGCGGTCCGGGGTCGGCCCCGGCGGACTTGGGTCCGACCTTCAGGGTGCCCTCGGGCGAGATCCAGGCGACGGAGCCGCCGCCCGCGCCGACGGTGACGATGTCGATCATCGGGATCTTGCACGGGTAGCGGCCGACCGAGCCCTCGGTGGTGATGGAGGGCTCGCCGTCGACGACCACGGCGACGTCGGTGGAGGTGCCGCCGCCGTCGAGGGTGATCACGCTGGGGTGCCCGGCGGTGGAGGCGATGAGCGCGGCGCCGAGCGCTCCGGCGGCGGGTCCCGACAGCACCGTGGTGATCGGCTGGTGGACCACCTCGGCGGCGCTGAGGATGCCGCCGTTGGACTTCATGACCGAGAACTGCCGTCCCAGGCGCTGGGAGAGGTTGGCGAGGTAGCGCTGCATGGCGGGCTTGACGGCGGCGTCGACCAGGGTGGTGATCGAGCGCTCGTACTCGCGGTACTCGCGCAGCACGTCGCTCGACAGGCTCACCACGGCCTCGGGGTGCTCACGGGCGATGACCTCGCGCATGCGCCGTTCGTGGGCGGGGTTGGCGTAGGAGTGCAGGAAGCACACGCCGATCGAGGTCACGCCGCGTCCCCTGAACCAGCGGGCGGCCTCGACAGCCTGCGCCTCGTCGAACGGCCGCACCTCGCCGCCGCGGTGGTCGAGCCTGCCGCCGACGGTCCTGACGCGGTGCACCGGGACGATGCGCGGCGGCTTGACCCAGAAGTAGGAGTTGCCGTACCCGTCGGGCACGCTCTGCCGGGCGATCTCGAGGATGTACTCGAAACCCTCCGTGGTGATGAAGCCGAGGTCGTCGATCCGGTCCTCGAGCAGCTGGTTGGTGGCCACGGTGGTGCCGTGCACGACGGAGGCGTCGTCCACGTCGCCGACCTTGGCCAGGCCGGTCATGAAGCCGTCGGCCGGGTTGGCGGGGGTCGACGGGGTCTTGACGGTGATCAGGTCACCGGTGTGCTCGTCGACCGCGACCACGTCGGTGAACGTGCCCCCGGTGTCGACGCCGATACGCAGGCTACGCATGGCTCAGTATCTACTTCGGCTAATTCCTGCGCCTACCCAAGACCTCATCGATCACTCTGGGTGCGTGTTCCGTGCCCACGTAGGCCGCGAGCCGTACGACCAGCTCCTGCGACCTGGCCAGCTCGGCCTCGACCTTGGCCTTGCCGGACTGGCCGGCCTGGATGCCGAAATAGGCGCCCATGATGGTGCCGACCACCCCGGCCAGGCCCGCGAAGAGGACCACCGACTCCTGGGTGGCGAAGACCGCCGCGCCGAAGGCGGCGAGGATGGCCACGATCCCGATCACGACGACCAGGAAGCCGTAGCGCCAGCGCACCTGGTCGGCCTGCTGCGCGGTGAGATCGTCGGTGCGCATCATGGCATCGAGCGCTGTTTCCGTTGGCAAGGTTCCTCCTGTTGCTCTTGGGACAAATCTTCCACGTAGTGACAGGAGTAGCCAACCGCCTTGGTAGTCTCCCGATGACCATAAAGGGGGATCAGTGCAGTTCAATCGGGTTAGCCAGCTTCGGTTCTTCTATGGGCCGATGGACTGCGGGAAGTCCACCCTGGCCCTCCAGATGAACTACAACCACGGCCGCCAGGGGCGGCGCGGGCTGGTGCTCACCAAGCACGACAGGTCCGGCGGACCGCAGGTCACGAGCCGGATCGGGCTCGGACTCGAGGCCATCGAGGTCACCGACACCATGGACCTGATCGAGCTGGTCAAGCTGAACGACGGCGTCGACTACCTCATCTGCGACGAGGCCTGCTTCTACTCCGTCGAGCAGATCGAGCAGCTGGCCGATCTGGTGGACCAGCAGGGCGTCGACGTCTACGCCTTCGGCCTGGCCTCCGACTTCCGCTCGGTGATGTTCCCCGCGGCGCAGCGCCTGTTCGAGCTGGCCGACGAGGTCTGCAGGCTGCAGGTGGAGGTGCTGTGCTGGTGCGGGCGCGCCGGGCAGCTCAACGCCAGGATCGTCGACGGCGTCATGGTGCGCACCGGCGAGCAGGTCGTGATCGGCGACACCGTGCCCGACACCTCCGAGCCCGCTCCCGCTCCCCTGCCGGACCTGGAGATCTCCCAGCCGGAGGTGCGCTACCAGGTGTTGTGCCGCCGCCACCACCGCGAGGGGAACCTGGGACTCTCCCCGGCCCGGCGCGCCGACGCCGAACTCTGATCCTCGGACATCTGGGGTTGCCGGATTCGTCGGATTGACGGACCATCGCCTTGTGAAACACCCGCTGCGGAAACGTGGGGCGAAGCGGGAGCTGGGGGACAACGCACTCATCGTCGGCTACAGCGGCCGCGCACTCGCGTGGACGCTGGCGCCCACGATCGGGTATTCGGTCTACACCGCCGTGACCAGCAGCACCGTCTCCCTCCATTTCGCCGGCGGCTTCGGCGCCTTCATCTTCGTCCAGAGCTGGCGGCTGTTACGCCGCCGGGTGGCCTTGGGGGTCGGGCCGGTGGGGATCTACCTGCCGAAGGGCGACGAACCGCCGCAGCTGATCCCTTGGGAGCAGGTCGGCTCGATCGAGCTCGCGGTGGTCAAGACGGAGGCCGAAGCACGGGTGACGTCGATCACGGTGACGACCACGGAGCCGCGTGAGCACGTGAGGCAGGCCGGCGGCTGGCTTCGGCTCCACCCCTCCCTCGTGGAAGCGGCGGTCCAGCGGCACAGCAGGATCTGGCCGGAGCGCACGGAGGGTTCGTCGTGGACCCCGGCGTGGCTGGTACGGGCGCGGGCGTGGATCACGCGACGGAACGGGCGACCACAGCTGTAGTCCACCTGCGGTGCGACAGCGAGCCGACCGGCCTTCCGCCCGCGGTCCGTCAGCCGCCCGGGGTGGCCGTCTTGCTGGTGACGGCGCCCGTGACCGCGTCCACCTCGACCTCGCCCACCACCCGATCGTCGCCGACCAGCTCGACCTCCCAGAAGGTGCGCCCGTCGTCCTGCTCGAGCTGCGCGGTCACGACCGGCTTGCCGGGAACGGCCTGCCTGGCCTTCTCCACCGCCTGCGTCATGCTCACCTTCGCCGCGGCCAGCTCGGCCTTGGCTTCGGCCGCGTCGTCGGCGCCCTCGTCCTGGCGCCCCGTGATCTGCCCGCTTGCCGCGTCGATGCGCAGGTCGGTCAGCTTGCCCGCCTGGGTGTACACGCTGGCCAGCCACACCGGCGGCGGCGCCTGCCCGCGCGTGAACTGCAGCAGCGTCGGCGTGCCCTCCTTCGCCGCCGCCGCCGCGGCCTCGTCGAAGTCGATCTGCACGGTCGGCGTCGGCGTCGGCACCGCCACGCTCATCCCGGCACTCGTCTCGGCGCCGCATCCGGCCAGGGCCAGTACGGCGAGCAGCCACCATCTCATGAGCGGCTCCTACCCGGAGCCGCCCCAAGACAAGGTCATCACACGGCGCAGTATCCGTCGTCGCAGCCGTCGCCGGCGGGAGCCAGCGGCACCTGGCCGGTGCGCTCGGCCACCTCGTCGATGACCTGGTCGAACACCTCGTCCGGCTGCGCGCCGGACACCGCGTACTTGTCCTCGAACAGGAAGTACGGCACGCCGGTGATGCCCAGCTCGCGCGCCCTGGCCAGTTGCTCGTCGACCTGAGCGGCGCCCTCGCCGTCGTCGCTGACGCCCACCTCGGCCGCGAGCTTGGCCAGCACGTCGGGGTCGCCCACGTTGAGCCCGTCGGTGAAGTGCGCCCTGAACAGCGCGTCGGCCATCTCGTGGCCCTTGCCCTGGGCGGTGGCGACCTCGATGAGCCGGTGCGCCTCGAACGTGCCGGTGTGCACGGCCTGGTCGAAGTTCATCTCCAGGCCCTCCTGCGCACCGACCTCACGCACCCGCGAGGTCATCTGCGCCACGTTCGGCCCGAACTTCTGCGCGAGCGCCTCCAGGAGCGGCCGCCCCTCGGTGGTGGCCTCCGGGCTGAGCTGGAACGGGCGGAAGGTCACCTCGACCTTGCCGCCCTTGGCGCGAAACCGATCGGCGGCCTTGGCGAAGCGCACGTGGCCGATGTAGCACCAGGGACAGACGACATCTGAGAAGATCTCCACTTTCACGTCCATGGACAACCATGCGAGGTTTGTCCAGATTCCCGGGGTGGCCAGGAGCCTGCCGTGGTCAGGCGAAGGCCAGGTCCCGGGCCGAGCGGGCGAGGGCCTCCAGAGCGGCCGGCAGGTCGTCGCGAAGCAGCCGTCCGCCGCGCTTGACCACCTTCCCGCCCACCAGCACCGTGTCCACGGCCCGGGTGTCGGCGGCCAGGACGACCGTGGCGATCGGGTCGTGCACGGGTGACAGCCCGGCCAGGTCGGTCCGCATCAGGATCAGATCGGCCTGCTTGCCCACGCCCAGGGACCCGGTGACGTGACCGACCGCCGCGGCCTGCGCGCCGCCGATCGTGGCCATCCGCAGCACGTCCCGCGTCGACAGTCCCGGCAGCATCGCGGTGGTGCGCATGATGCCGAACATGTCGCCCGGCCCGCACATCACCGTGTCCGCGCCGAGCCCCACCACGACCCCCGCCTCCTGCGCGGCGACGATCGGCGGGGCGCCCATGCCGAGCCTGGCCTCCACGACGGGCGACACCGACAGCGTGCCGCCGGAGTCCGCGATCCGCTTCAGCCCCTCCCCGGTGAACGCCGCGCCGTGCACGTAGTTGGTGCGCTCGCCGTACAGTCCGTCGTTGCGCAGGTGCACGCTGACCGGCAGGCCCAGCTCGCGCGCGATCTCCAGCTCTCGCCCGGCCGCCTCCGGCCCGATGAACTCCGGTCCGCGTGCGGCCAGCACGGTCGTGATCCGTCCGCTCACGCGTGCCGCCTCGTCCCGGAGCGTTTCGAGCGTGCCGCAGTAGCCGAAGACGGCGCGGACGCCCGATTCCAGCAGTGCGTCCACGGCGGCATCGGTGTGGTCGGGGGTGAGCTGGATGTGCGACCAGTCCAGGATCGTGGTGATTCCGGCGTCGAGGCACTCCAGCGCGCCGGCCAGGTTCGCGGCGTGCACGTCCTCGGGCCGGTAGCGGTGGGTGACCCCGTTGATGACCCGCTCCAGGTAGTCGCCGAAGGCCATGTCGCCGCCCGCGGCGCGCAGGCCCGCCTGCCACGTGTGGCGGTGGCCGTCGACGAACCCCGGCATGACGATCATGCCGGTCGCGTCGATGACCTCGGCGTCCTCCGTGTACGGCAGAGCCGGCCCCACGGCGTCGATGCGCCCGTCCACGATGCGCACATCGGCGGTGCCCAGGACCACGGGGACGGGTTCGGTGTCGATGACGGTGCCGTTCTTGATGATCAACATGAGATTAGCTTAGTGAAAAGCTTTCTTAAAAGCAATATGGAAGGCTTGTAGCCTCGGAGGGTGCACAGGGACGAGATCGACGAGCTGGCCGCCGGATGGGCGCGGGGCCTGCCCCCGTCGATGGTGGCCACCCTCGAGCTCAGCAAGCGCATCTCGCGCATCGGCGGCCTCTTCGAGCAGGCGCTCAAGGCGGAGCTGGCCGAGCTGGGGCTGACCTACGCCGAGTTCGACGTGCTGGCCGCGCTGCACCGCGCCGGGCCGCCGCATCGGATGAAGCCCAGCGACCTGGCCAAGTCGCTGTACCTCACCTCAGGTGGCACCAGCAACGTGCTGCAGCGGCTGGCTTCGGCGGGATACGTGGAGCGGGAGGACAATCCCGGCGACGCGCGCAGCCGGTGGGTCCAGCTCACGGCGGAGGGGCGGCACATCGCCGCGCAGGCGCTCGACGCGTCCGTGCGGGCGCACGGGGAGGTGGTCGCGGGCGTGCCGGAGGAGGCGGTACGGCAGGCGGCGGACGCTCTGCGCGAGGTGCTCGCGATTGTGGGCAAGCGCCGCTTCCGCTGACCAGCGGCCGGGGAAGCGCCCGCGTCAACCGTCGGCCAGCTCCCGCAACCGATGCGGCAGATACCCCGAATCGTCCACCAGCGCCGAGGCACCGCGCCACCACCCGAACCACTCGGCGCTGCGCCACATCCAGTCGGCCCGCTCGATCGCCCCCACCACCTCGCCGACCGTGCGCCAGCGCTCCCCGAGCAGGTCGGAGGTCGCCCCATGCCGGAACGCCCAGTCGTAAAGGATCTTCACCGCCTCCTCGGGCACCTCCCGCGCATACGGATCGGGCTCATCTCCCGGCAGCGGATGCGGCCCCAACCCGGCGGCGACTCCCCAACTCCACTGCGTCTCGGCAGGCCGCGAGTAACGCAACGACTGGAAGTCCAGGTTGGACCCCAGATCCTCGTCCGGCCGCCGTGTCACGACCGCGTCGAGCCGCCCTCCCGCGTCGAAGTGCACCACCAGCCGCTGCCCCGGCTTGGCGCCCTCCGGCAGATCGAAACGGTCCTCGGCCTGCCACGAGTTCAGGTCGACCTGAGCGACCGCGGCCCCCCACAACGCGTCGGCCGCGTCGTCGGCGATCCAGGCGGCCAGCATCTCCAGCACCGTCAGATCGGTCCACGGCTCGATCGCCGCGGCCGTGTCGAGCACCTCCTGAGGCGGCGGCAACTTCCCGCCACGCGCCTGGGTCCACCACTGCTCCCCCAGCTCCCGCGTGCCCACGAGCAGCGCGGCGATGGAGGCCAGCTCGGCCGACCGCCTGGTGAGGGAGGCGCCGAGTGCGAGCGCCACGCAGCGAGCGGTACGGTCCGGCCCGATGACCGGCCGCGCGTCGTCGATGAGCAGCGACGAGGTCGGCCGCTCCTCGCCGAGCAGATTCTGAATGACTCGTCTTGCCTCGATGCGGGCGTCTTCAGCACGTGCCTGGCGCATATGCCCACGCTACGCCGGGAGATCCTTTTCGGCGAGGCCTTGCAGCCGTCATACCGCTGTGTCGATCGCCGGATACTTGACAAGGTTCGGTAAGGTACCCGTTCATGACTTTTGACATGGATCATCAACTTTCGCCCCTACCTTGGCAGACGCGAGTGGAGATGGTTCAGGATCCGATCACGCCGCGGGTGGCCAGGGAGGAACCGACGCCGCAGGAGTGGCTCGTCCTCGAGGTGAGCGTGATCGTGGTGGCCGTCTCCACGGTGGCGATGGTGTGGCTGAATCGGCGGGTTCTGAGCGGCAAGCGGCGGGAGCACGCCGTAACGCGAGGATCAGGCCCACGAAGCCGACCGGCGCGATCAGGCCGGTGAGGCGTTTCCGGCGGCGGGCATGCGTCGTCGGGTTACTCGCGGACCTGCGCGTTCACTGCGGGATGCGCGTCACCGCTGTCCATGCCCAGGCCCGCGAGCAGACGCAGCCCGTCCTCGGCGGGGCTGCCGGGGACCGCGGACAGCACCAGCACCTCCATGCCCGATTCATCCGGTAGTGCAAAGTTCTCCTGGTGCAGTTCCAGCAGTCCGACCAGCGGGTGCCGGAACGCCTTGCATCCGTGCGTGCGGGCGCGCACGTCCGCGCGGGCCCAGAGGCGGCGGAAGCGCTCGCTGCCCATCGCCAGCTCGCCGATGAGTGAGGCCAGGCGAGGGTCCTCGGGGTATTTGCCGGCGGCCAGGCGCAGATGCCCGACCACGTCGAGGGTGCATCTGTCCCAGTCCGCGTACAGGCCGCGCTCGGCCTCCTCAAGGAAGAGGTGCCGGGCGGTGTTCAGGCCCGGCATCGGCCGGCCGTAGAGGAGCCAGGCGAGGCGGTTCCCGGCGAGGACGTCCAGGCGGTGGTCCATGATCAGCGCGGGTGCGCCGGCGACCATGTCGAGGACCCGCAGCAGCTCCGGCCGGACCCACCCAACCGGCGCCTTCGCGTGGCGGCGGCGCTGCCGGGCAAGCCGGTAGAGGTGCCCGCGTTCGGTCTCGTCGAGGCCGAATACGCGGGCGAGCGCGTCGAGGACCTGCTCGGAGGGCTGGGTCGCGCGGCCCTGCTCCAGGCGTACGTAGTAATCGACGCTGACTCCGGACAGGTGCGCGACCTCTTCGCGGCGCAGCCCTTCGACCCGGCGGCGGCTGTCGGCGGGGATGCCGGCGGCAGCCGGGTCGACCCGGGAACGCCGGGTCCGCAGGAAGCCCGCGAGATCGTCCATGCCCCCAGTGTGGCATCGGCAGTGCCTGTGAAGGTGGTCCTGCCATTACCAGGAAGTCCCGTCCGCTGGAAGAGGCGCCCCTGAACGCCGAGCGCCGCAGCTCCCAGAATCGAAGGCACCCGATCTGAAGGAGTTCCCATGAAGACGCTGATCGTCTACGCCCACCCGGAGCCGAACTCGCTCAACGGCTCGCTGAAGGATCTCGCGGTGTCGGCCTTGGAGACCGCCGGGCACGAGGTACGGGTGAGCGATCTGTACGCGATGAACTGGAAGGCGGTCGTGGACGCCGCGGACTACGGCCCCGACGCCTCGAGTCCGCTGAAGGTCGCCCTGGACTCGGGCCGGGCTTTCGACGCCGGGACGCTCACCCCGGACGTCCTCGCCGAGCAGGAGAAGCTGCTGTGGGCCGACACCATCATCTTCCAGTTCCCGCTGTGGTGGTACACGATGCCCGCGATCCTCAAGGGCTGGGTGGACCGGGTGTTCACCTACCACTTCGCGTACGGCGTCGGCGAGCACAGCGACACCAGGTACGGCGAGCGCTTCGGCGAAGGCACCCTCGCGGGCAGGAAGGCACTGCTGTCGGTGACCGCCGGCGGACCGGAGTCGCACTACGCCGCTCGCGGGATCAACGGCCCCATCGACGACCTGCTGTTCCCGATCCACCACGGCATCCTCTACTACCCGGGCATCGAGGTGCTGCCGCCGTTCGTGCTGTACGGCACCGACCGAATGACCAGCGAGGACTACCCGGACGTCGCCAAGGCCTGGGAGCAGCGCCTGCTCACCCTGGAGTCGACTGAACCGATCGCGTTCCGGCGGCAGAACTTCGGCGACTACGAGATTCCCTCGCTCCATCTGAAAAAAGGACTGGAGCCCGCGGGCCGCACGGGTTTCGGGCTGCACGTACGCGGCTAGGGCTGTTCCACGTGGCTGAGGTGAGGAGCTCCAGATCGACCCGCCCGCGCGATCCAGCGAGGGTCCAGGCAGGCCGGCCCGATCTGGTTGAAGCGGTGGATCACCTCGCGCACGGTGTCCTGCCGAGGCGAGCAGGATCGTCGCCTGCCGACAGCAGGCGGCGGTTGTTGCCTCGGGATCTGGACCGGCACGGCAGGACACCTCCACGAGGCCGCCGAGGAGGGTGGACCAGGCGATCACCGCAGCGGAGTCCTGGTTCGCCCCGCCCAGCAGGTCGGGTTCCCGCGAAGTAGGATCTGGACACTAATGATCATCGGAGATGACGGGGAGTGACAACCGGTGTCTGGCGAGTTGTTCGATGTGGCGTTGACGCTGTTGCGAGCCAACCCCTATGGCTTCTTGACCACGGTGAACGACGGGCAGCCGCATAGTCGCCTCGTCCAGCACGTCAGTGTTGACGCCGACGGGACCGTGTGGATCGGGACGAGCCCGGCATCTCGCAAGGCGGCCGAGATCTCACGTCATCGGATGGTGACTTATGCGGTCGAAGACCGGGCCGCCTTCGCCTATGTGTGCTTGCAAGCGGACGCCGAACTGGTCCGTGACAAGGATGAACGGGTAGCTCGGTGGCAGGACGGGTTGGAGGCGTTCTTTCCGGACGGCCCGGCCGGGAACGACTTCGTGCTGATCCGGCTGCGACCGCACAGGGTCGAACTCATGGACTTCGTCCGCAAGATCCACCCCGACCCCTACGGGCTGCTTCCCGCCGCCGTCGAGCAGCGGGAAGGCTCATGGGTGCCCAGCTAGAGCCCGTGGATCAGGTGAAGGGAGCACGGAGCCAGACCTGATCGGGACCGCGTCGACGTGCCCCGGTCGGGGCCGGCCTCCCGGAGACGGCAGGGCCGTCAGGTGAGGTCGAGCACCGCCTTGCCGTGCAGACGGCGTTCCATGAGGGCGCTCACCGCCTCGGGCACGTCGTTCCAGGTGCCGCGCCACGTGATCTCGGGGCTCAGCACCGCGTCCGCGACCTGGTGGGCCAGCCAGGCCAGGTCCCTGTCCAGCCCGTCGCAGAACATCAGCATGAACGTGACGATCGAGCGATCGTCCCGTCCTGGCCCACTGAACAGGGCGCCGAAGGGGAAGTTCTCGCCGTCACCCGAGGAGTGCCCGACCGCCACCAGGGTGCCTCCCTGGCCGAGCTGATCGAATGCTTCCACGAGTTGCGGGCCGCCCACCAGGTCGAGCACGCCGTCGAACCCGCCGCCGGCTTGCGCAGGCCCAGTCACGACCTCGTGGGCGCCCAGAGCGCGCAAGGCCTCGCCATGCTGGGCGGGGTCGCCGGTGGAGGCGATCACCTGTGCGCCGCCGAGCCGGGCGAGTTGGACGGCGTAGCGGCCGACGCCTCCGGTGGCGCCGGTCACGAGGATCCTGCGTCCCAAGATGGGCCCGATCCGGTGGAGCGCGCGCAGCGCGGTGCCGGCCGCGACCGGGATGGTGCTGAGCGCGCCCGGCTCCGCATGCTCGGGCGCCACGCCGATCCAGTTGGTACGCACCGCTCGGACCTCGGCCCAGCCGCCGCTCTCCTCCAGGGTCACGACGGGGGTCCCCACGGCGGGCCCTGACCCGTCCGCCGCTGCCTGGACGACGACTCCGGCGGCGTCCCAGCCGAGCACCGTCCCCTCTGCGGCTGTCTCGATGCCGTGCTTGACCTCGCCGTAATTGAGCGAGGTGGCCGTGACCCGGACCAGCGCCTGGTTGGGGGCGGGCACAGGCTCGGCCACTTCCCCCACCCGCAGGCCACCGGGGACGGAACGATCAACGATCAGGGCGCGCATGGCGATCCTTTCCTCAGACATCCCACACAAAGTGCCACTGAGGAGCATAAGCCTATAGAGGGCGTTTGCGCACCCGTTACACTTGGAAGATGACCGCCGACACCTCCTCCGAGTCCGCGCCGGAAACGCTCCCGCTGCGAGAGCGGAAGAAGCTCAGAACCAGGACCGCGCTGGTCGACACGGCCCTCTCGCTCTTCACCGAGCGCGGCTTCGACGGGGTGACCCTCGACGAGCTGTGCGAAACCGTCGAGGTCTCCAAGCGCACCTTCTTCCGGAATTTCGCCAGCAAGGAACAGGTCGCCTCCGCTCCGCTGGAGGCGCTGTGGGACGGCTTGCGGGACGACGTCGAGCACCTGTCCTTCGACGGCGCGCCCGTCCTGGAGGTGTTGCAGGAGGCGCTTCTCATGACCCTCACACGCATGGACGACAGCGGCGCCTGGGTGACCCGCGTACGGCAGAGCCGCGAACTGGCCGAGCGCACGCCATCGATCACCGCCTACGGGCTCCAGTACTGCGACCGCACCAGCGCGGCCATCGAGGCGACCCTGCAGCGCAGGCTTCGCCTGGATCCGGCAGACCCACGGCCGAGGCTGGCCTTGGACCTGCTGGTCGCGTCATTCCACGCCGCGTTGCGAGCCTGGACCGCCAAACCCGGCACCCCCACCCACGCAGCTCTCGCGACCGAACTACGGTCGGTCTTCGCGGTCCTGCCCGATGCACTCACCTTCAGCAGGGCCTGACAAGCGGGTGCGAAATCCCCGCCGACTGAGCCCCCGCCCACGTCCGATGTCGAGGCCTACGCCTTCTTGCCGGGCCGCTACCGCGCTCGGCAAGGGCGGCGGGAGCCTCGGCGGCCGAGACCACGTTGATGACCACTTTTGACGCTGGAACAGGGCAGAAGATCAGCCCACATACGCCCAAAGCCGGTCCGCCAGCTCATCGAATGCGTCAACCACACCCTCAAGCCAGCTCGACCTCGAGTGCACGGCGCCCGCACTCCGAAAGGCGCCGGGCAAGAATCGCTCAAACATCCTGACCCTGACCACCGTGATCTGGCACAACCAGACAACAGGCCAGCCCGTCACCCGATCACTGATCGCCTATCACCACCAACCAGACTTGGGACCTTCCTCGTCTTGGTCCGTCGGACTGGGGCGACCATCGGGGAGCGCGAGGGGCGGAGCCCCTCGTCCGGGGGTGTGGGGGTGGGCCGCAGGCGCACCCCCACAGAGCACAGCCCGAGCACGACCCGCGCCGAAGGCGCACGACCGGCGAGGACCGAGCCGTCAGTGGGGGCGGCGGCGGCCGAGGAACCAGCCGACGGCGACGCCGACGAGGGCGCTGAGGGCGCCGAGGCCGAAGGCCGCGAGTAGGGCGTTGGGCGACGGTGAGGCCGAGGGTGGAGCGGTGGGGCGGTGGAAGACGGTGGGACGCGACGCTGCGGAGGTGGATGGAGCGGTGGACGCCGCGGCGGGGGTGAGCGCGGCGGCGTTAGTAAGGGAGGAGGCGGGTGCCGAAGTGGAGCCCGAAGTGGCGGCCGAGGTGGGGCTTGGGGAGACGGCCGACGAGGCGGGCGACGAGGCGCCTGACGACAGGCCCGGATAGGTTGCCCCCTCGGGCCCGGCCAGCGCGCCTTCGGCAGCGGGCCAGCCCGACGGCGCGAGCAGCACCCCCTCCACCGCCGCGAAGAAGTCCCCCGCCGTTCGCTTGGCGACGGCGCCCAGCATGCGCTGCCCCACTCCCCCGATGACTCCGCCGACGACGGCCTCGGCGTCGTAGTCCACGCGGGTCCCCCCGTCGGCCTCGCTCAGCCGTACGACCACCGTCGCCTCGACGGTCCCCGGGGCGCCGGCGCCCCTGGCCTTGAGGACGAAGCTCTCCGGTGGCAGCGGCGACGACAGCGCCACCTCCCCGTCGTACACGCCCTTGATGGTGGCGACTCCGGCGCTGACGGTCATGCGGTAGGTGTCGGGCCCGATCTCCTCCAGGCGTTCGCACCCGGGGATGGTGCGCACGAGGACCGACGGGTCCTGGAGCGCGGCCCACACTTGTTCTCTGTCGGCGCCGATCACGGCACTGCCTGCGACCTTCACCCAGCACACTCTAGGGTTCGCCGCCCGCGTCGCTGAACGGCAACATGTGCCATAGGCCTTTAGACTCCAAGACCATGTTCTGGGGGCGAGTGGCGGCGTGCGGGGCGCTGGTGGTGCTGACGGGGTGTGCTCAGTCGGTGGCGCAGGGGACGCAGGGTGGTTCGACGGTCGAGGCGACGCCGGGGAGCGGTGCGCCGACACGCGAAGCCGGGCCGGTGGGGGCGGTGCCGCGGGCGGGTGAGGTGGGCAGGGTCACGTCCGAGGTGATCAGTTCGGTGCCGACCAAGCGCAAGGTGGTGTTCCTGACCATCGACGACGGGTGGGAGCAGGATCCGGGGTTCGTCCGGCAGGTGCGGGAGCAGGGGATCCCGATCACCGTGTTCGCGACGCGCCAGGCGGTGGAGGCGGAGGGCACGCCCGATCAGTCGGGGGGCACGGCGAGGTTCGTGGGGGCCGGCAAGTGGGGGTATTTCAGGGAACTGCGTGACGCGGGCGTCTCCATCGAGAACCACACGCTGACGCATCCCAACCTGCGCCTGCTCGGCGCGCAGGCGCAGCAGAAGGAGCTCTGCGGCGCCTCCAAGGTGATCAAGAAGGAGATCGGCGTGAGGCCGGTCCTGTTCCGGCCGCCGTTCGGCAACTACAACCAGGCGACGCTCGACGCGATGCGCGCCTGCGGGATGAAGGCGCTGCTGCTGTGGACGGCGACGGTGCAGCCGGGCGGGAAGATCGCCTATCAGGTGCCCGACAAGCGGCTGCGCCCGGGCGACATCCTGCTGCTGCACTTCCGTCCCAATCTCGACCGTGACTTCCGGATCCTGGTGAAGAAGATCAAGCGTCGGGGTTTCGAGCTCGGCAATCTGCAGGCGTATCTGAAGGCCGCCGGGGTGAGGTAGGGCCGACCTAGACTGGGCACATGAGGCGCTGGGCCATGGCAGCCGGCATTGTCGGCATCGTCTCGAGTGTGCTCTTCCTGACCGCTTACGCCGCCCGCTCCCCCGCCGTCGGCGTCGCCGCCGAGATCGCGGGGGGCCTCTCGGCGGCCTGCATGATCCCGCTGGCGTACGGCTGCCGCCTGGCGGGGTCATGCGCGTCCTGGGCGTGATCGGCATGGTGGCCGTCGCCCTGACGAGGCCCGCCCTGAGCATCTCCCCGGCCGCGTGGTGGTGGCCGGTGCAGTTCCTCTCGGCGGTCGCCGGTTACCTGCTGTTGCACGCCTGGCTGATCGGCATGGGCCGTCGCGCGTCCGGGCTGAGCCGGGTGACGCGCCGGTGGGCCGTGGCGTGCGGCGTGCTGGTGATCTTCTCCGTGGTCGCCGCGCTCGCCACGTCCTTCCTGCTGCCCGTCCCCCCGGCCGCCAGGATCGTCATCGCCGTGCCGGGGTTGCTCGCCTGGTTGTCGATGCCCCTGTGGTTCCTGCGGTTGTCCGCCGAGCGGCGGATCGGGGTTCAGCCCGCCGGGTGACGCGCTCGCGAGGTCCTGCGCGAGACAGTTGCATCCTCGGCGGGGGCTCATGTGAGGAAGATCGCAGTTCCCCTCCATCGCTTTGCTCTACAAGACGTAGTACTACTGGGGATAGATGAACTACAGCTTGTAGAGCTCCAGAGCCCGTGAGGGGAAAATGGACGCGTTGGATCTTGCGCGGTGGCAGTTCGGCATCACCACCGTGTACCACTTTCTGTTCGTGCCGCTGACCATCGGCCTCGGCGTCTTCGTGGCCGGATTGCAGACCGCCTGGCACCGCACGGGCAAGGAGCACTACCTCAAGCTGACCAAGTTCTTCGGGAAGCTCTTTCTGATCAACTTCGCGATGGGCGTGGTGACCGGCATCGTGCAGGAGTTCCAGTTCGGGATGAACTGGAGCGAATACTCGATCTTCGTGGGCGACGTGTTCGGCGCTCCGCTGGCCCTGGAGGCGTTGCTCGCCTTCTTCCTGGAGTCGACCTTCATCGGCCTGTGGATCTTCGGCTGGGACCGGTTGCCCAAGCGGGTGCACCTGGCCACGATCTGGATCGCGGTGATCGGCTCGAACCTGTCGGCCTACTTCATCCTCGCGGCCAACGCCTGGATGAAGCACCCGGTGGGCTACGAGGTGGTCGACGGCAAGGCCAGGATGACCGACATCTGGGCGGTGCTCACCAACGACACCGCGCTGGCGCAGGTGCCGCACGTGGTGGCGGCCTCGTTCATCGTGGCGGGCGGCTTCGTGCTCGCGATCTGCGGCTACCACCTGATCAAGAAGACCGAGGGCGAGTGGCGCAGCGCGATGCGCGGCGCGCTGGTGATGACCGCCATCGCGGGGGCGGTGGTCGCGGGCACCGGCGACATGTCGGCGCAACTGCTCCACACCCAGCAGCCGATGAAGCTGGCCGCGGCGGAAGGGCTCAGCGAGACCACCGACGGCGCGCCGTTCACGATCGTGCCCGGCGTGGAGGTGCCCAAGCTGCTGAGCCTGCTGGCCGCCCACGACCCGGACGCGACGGTCAAGGGCACCGAGGACCTGCAGCGGGAGTTCGAGGCGAAGTTCGGCCCTGAGGACTACACGCCCAACATCCCGGTCGTCTTCTGGTCGTTCCGTCTCATGCAGGCCTTCGGCATGGCGACGGTGGGCCTGGCCGCTCTCGGCCTGTTCCTGACCCGCAGGCGCAGGCAGCCACCGCCGTGGTTCAACCGCATGCTCCTGCTGGCCCTGCCGCTGCCATGGCTCGCGGTCATCTTCGGCTGGCTGCTCAGCGAGATCGGCCGCCAGCCCTGGACCGTCATGGGCGAGCTGCTGACCGCCGCGAGCGTCTCGCCCGGCGTCACCACCGCCCAGGTGGCGACGAGCCTGGCGATCTTCACCGTCCTGTACGGCGCGCTCACGATCGCCGAGGCGGTCCTGCTGGTCCGGCACGTCAAGCGGGGCCCCGACAAGACCGTGCAGATCGAAGAGCAGCGCGAACCCGTCCTGATGGGATACTGATCATGATCGAATTGTGGTTCGTCGTCATCGCCTTCCTGTGGACCGGCTACTTCGTCCTGGAGGGATTCGACTTCGGCGTCGGCCTGCTCGCCCCCTTCGTCAGCGGTGACGAAGACGAGCACAAGCAGGCGCTGCAGACCATCGGCCCGGTCTGGGACGGCAACGAGGTCTGGCTGATCAGCGCGGTCGGCGCCACGTTCGCCGCCTTCCCCGCCTGGTACGCGGGGCTGCTGTCGTCGTTCTACATCCCGCTCGTCCTGGTGCTCACCGGGCTGATCGTGCGCGGGGTGGGCCTGGAGTGGCGCGGCAAGGTCGCCAACACCCGCTGGGCGGACCTGGGCATCGTGGTCGGCAGCGCGCTGCCCGCGTTCGTCTGGGGCGCGGTCTTCGCCCAGGTGCTCGGCTACGGCCCGGTGCTGGGCGGATTGTTCTCGCTGGCCGCCAGCGCCCTGCACGGCGCGATCTTCCTGGCGCTCAAGACCGACGGCGCGGTACGGCGGCGCGCACGGGTCGCCGCCCTGGTGACCGGCCTGGTGGCGCTGCCGCTGGCCGCGCTGGCGCTGCCCGCGCTCGGCCCGGTCGCGATCGCCGCCCTGATCGCCCTGATGGGGGCGCTGCTGCTGATCTGGCAGCGCCGCGAGGGCTGGGCCTTCACCGCCACCGCCGGGGCGATCGTCCTGGTGTCGGTCGCGGTCTTCACCACCCTGCGTGCGGCGCCGCTGCCCGGGCTGACGCTGGAGGAGGCGGCCTCGGGACCGTACACGCTCGGCGTGCTGACCTGGATCGGCCTGGCGATCCTGCCGTTCATCCTGCTCTACCAGGGCTGGACGTACTGGGTGTTCAGGAAGCGCGTCAGCCTGGCTCACTAGCCACGCCGCCGCCGAGGTAGAGGCGGCCCAGCCGGGGATCGGCCAGCAACTCCCCGGCGGGGCCGCTGATGTGCACCCGGCCGAGGTCGAGCACGCAGCCGAGGTCGGCCATCTCCAGCGCCCGCCGCGCGTTCTGCTCGACCAGCAGCACGGCCACCCCGGTACGCCGCATCAGGTCGATCTGCTCGAAGACGGTCGTGGTGGTGCGCGGGTCCAGCCCCATCGAGGGCTCGTCGAGCAGGATCACCTTGGGCTGCAGCATCAGCGCGCGGGCGAACTCGACCTGTTTCTGCTGCCCGCCCGACAGCAGCCCGGCGATGGTCCCCCACCGCTCGGCCACGACGGGGAAGAGTTCCTTGACGCGGGCGATCCGCTCGCGCACGACGGCCTGGTCGCGCAGGGTGTAGCCGCCGAGGCGGACGTTCTCGGCGACCGTCATCTCGCGGAAGACGCTGTGGCCTTGAAGCACGTGGGCCAGCCCCTTGGCCAGCAGGGCCTGCGGCGCCAGGCCGGTCACGTCCGCGCCCTCCAGCAGCACGCCGCCCGAGCGCGGGGCGAGCAGGCCGCTGGCCACCTTGAGCACCGTGGACTTGCCCGCGCCGTTGGGCCCGACCAGGCAGACGACCTGCCCGGCTCGGACCGTGACGGACAGGCCGCGCAGCACCGGGTCCGCCCTGCCGTACCCGGCCACGAGGTCACGCAGGACCAGCACGTCAGACACCGAGGTAGGCCTCCAGTACACGAGGGTCGGACTGCACCTGCCGGGGAGGCCCGGCGCAGATGGGCGCGCCCCGGTCGAAGACGATCACGTGGTCGCTCATGCCCATCACCATGTCCATGTTGTGCTCGACGACGAGGAAGGTGTGCCCTTCGGCGTTGAGCTCGCGGATCAGGGTGACCAGGCGCTCGATCAGGGCCGGGTTGACCCCGCCGGCCGGTTCGTCCAGCAGGATCAGCTCGGGTTCCGCCATGAGGACCGCCGCCAGCTCCAGAAGTTTCTGCTGGCCGTACGACAGGTCGCGGGCCTCGGCCCGCTCCATGTGCTCGATGCCGGTACGGCGCAGCCAGCCGCGTGCGCGCTCGATCTCGGCGGGATTGCCGATGCCGGCCATCAGTTCGCGCAGCCGGGTGCGCCGGACGGCGACCAGCATGTTCTCCAGGACGGTCATGCGCGGGAAGATCCTGCACAGCTGGAAGGTGCGCCCGAGTCCGAGGTGGGCGATGCGGTGGGGCGACCTGCCGGTGATGTCGGTGTCGCGCAGGAAGACGGCGCCGCTGTCGGGCTTGATCAGCCCGGTGACGAGGTTGAAGAAGGTCGTCTTGCCCGAGCCGTTCGGCCCGATCAGCGCGTTGATCTTCCCGGGGAGCACCTCGACGGTGGCGTCACGCACCGCCGTCACTCCCCCGAAGGACTTGCCCAGCCCGGCGGTTCTGATCACGTCTCCACCTCCTCGCGAGGATGCCCTCGGGCATGAACAGCACGACCAGCACCAGCAGCACGCCGGTGGCGGTCAGGTGGATCTGCGTCTCCCCGAGCGCGATCAGGAAGTACTCGCCCGCCGGGGCCACGATCAGCGCGCCGAGCAGCGGCCCGAGCAGGTGGCGTCGCCCGCCCAGCAGGCTCATGAGCACCATGGAGGCGCCGAAGACGATGGAGAAGACGAAGATCGGGTCGAGCGAGCCGAACCACAGCGCGTACAGGCCTCCGGCGAGGGCGACGAACAGCGCCGACAGGGCGAGGGCCACCACCTTGTAGGCGGCGGTGGGAACGCCCAGCGACTCGGCCTTGTCCTCGTCCTCGCGGATGGCCCGCAGGCCGCTGCCGTACCTGGACCTGGAGATCAGCCACCAGGCCAGCAGCACGGCCGCGAGCAGGGCCAGGAACAGGTGGTAGAAGAGCAGGTGGGTCTGGCCCCTGTGCAGCCCGGCGAAGGGCGAGGGCACCTGCAGCGCGATGGAGCCGCCGGTCAGCGAGCGCCAGCCCTGCGCGAGCAGGTTCATCGCCGACACCAGCGCGATCGTGACGATCACGAAGGAGGCGCCGCGCACGCGGACGGCGGCGACGCCGACCAGCGCCGCGAACAGCGCCACGCCCGCCGTCGAGACGCCCAGCGCGAGCGGCCACGGCCAGCCGAGGCGGGCGACCAGCAGCCCGGTTCCGTAGGCGCCGAGGCCGAAGAAGGCGGAGTGCCCGAGCGAGACGTAGCCGGACAGGCCGCCCAGGATGTTCCACGAGGTGGCCATCGCCGCGTACATCACGGTCAGCACGCCCGCGTAGACCAGGTAGTAGTTGGGCACCAGCCACGGGTAGGCCAGCGCGGCGGCGACGAGCAGCAGGCTAGAAACGATGCGCAAGCCGTCCCCCGAACAGGCCCTGGGGCCGCAGCAGCAGCGTCACCAGCAGGAAGGCGTAGAACATCAGCGTCGCCCAGGTGGCGTCGACGGTGACCAGCACCAGCCCCTCGACCACGCCCAGCAGGATCGCCGCCAGCGCCGCGCCGAGCACGCTGCCCAGCCCGCCGACGACGATGATCGCCATCAGCTTGCCGATCCACGCCCAGTGCGAGGCGGGGAAGAACGGCGTGACCAGCGCCAGCACCGTGCCGCCGACCGCGGCCGTGGCAAGGCCCACGCCGAAGCCGTAGCCGGCGACCCGCTCGGTGCGGACGCCGACCAGCCTGGCCGCCTCCGGATGCTGGACGGTCGCCCGCAACGCCCGCCCGAATCTGCTCTTGACCAGCAGGGCGAAGAGCGCCGTGAGCGTGATCACCGCGATCCAGAAGGCGATGATCTTGTCGTACGGCAGATGCACCTCGCCGATGCTCAGCGACCTCGTCGCGTAGTCCATCGAGACCGACTTGTACGACCCGGTGTAGATCGTGCCGAGCAGCCCTTCGACGGTCAGCGCCAGCCCGAAGGTGAGCAGCACGCTCATCATCGGGTCCAGCCCCCTGATGATCACCCGCTGGAGCAGCACGCCGAGCCCGAAGAACAGCGGCACGGTGATCGGCATCGTGGCCAGGGGGTCGAGGCCGAAGCCGGTGTGCAGGGAGTAGGTCAGGTAGGCGGCCAGGAACAGGAAGGCGGGGTGGGCGACCATGACCACCCGCATCACCCCGAAGTAGAGCGACAGGCCCGCGGCCAGCAGGGCGTACAGCCCGCCCGTGAGCAGGCCGAGGACCAGTCCCTGGAGGAGGAGCGTCACCACGCCTGCTTCGGGAAGACGAGGTCGGCGGTCTTGGCCTCGGCGGGCAGGACGATCTCCACCTTGCCCGCGACGTACTGCTGGATCATGTGCGCCTGCTCCGGCCTGCCCTGGTCGTCGAAGGAGAGCGGCCCGACGACGGTGTCGAAGGTGCCCTGGCGGATGTGGTCGGCGAGCTTGTCCTGGCATTCCCTGGTGGGCTCGACGCATTTGACCGCGTTGACGGCCGCCTCGACCACCTGGCCGACGGTGAAGCCGTTGGCGGCGTCCTCGTGCGCGTCGCCGCCGAACTTGGCCTTGTACCTCTTGACCAGGTCGGCGTTGCCGGGGAAGTCGGTCGTGGGCGCCCAGCCGACCGGCGAGACGACGTGCTCGGCGGCGTTCTTCACCGCCGCGGGGAACTCCGGCAGGGTGGGCCCGGTGGAGAAGGCCGCGAGCTTGGGCTGCACCTTCAGCTCCTGGAGCGCGCGGACCAGGCCGACCGAGTCCTCGAACTGGGTGCCGCCGACCACGATGTCGGGCTTGGCGGCGGCGATCTTGGCGGCGATGGGGCCGAAGTCGGTGGTGTCGGGCGGGTAGACCTCGTCGACCACCGTCGTGATGCCGGCCGCGGCCAGCTTGTCGCGCAGGCCGTAGGCCGTGCCCTGGGCGAACGGGTCGTCGAGGCTGGCGTAGGCGGCGGTCTTGGGCCGCTGCGCTTCGGGGAGCTTGGTGATGTACTCGGCCAGGTAGTTGTAGTGGTCGTCGGCGATCGCGGGCGCGGCGTAGAACAGGCGCTTGAAGCCCTGCTCGAAGACCTCCTTGGCGGCTCCGGCCGGTTCGACGAAGAGCATGTTGTACGACTCGGCGACCTTGGCGGCGGGGATGACCAGGCGCGAGGAGAACGGGCCGAAGACGAGGTTGACCTTGTCCTGGGTGATCAGCGATTCGTAGTCGGAGCTGACGCGGTTGGGGTCGGAGGCGTCGTCACGGAAGATCAGCTCGACCTTCCGCCCGAGCAGGCCGCCCTTCTCGTTGACCGTCTCGGCCCAGAGCTGGTAGCCCTCCTGGATGCCCTTGCCGGGCTCGGAGAAGTCGCCCGAGAGCGGCAGCGAGATGCCTATCTTGACCGGACCGGTCTGCGGGGCCGTGCCCGGCTCGTCGGTCTTGGCGCATGCGGTCGCTAACAGGGCGCAGGTGACGGTGATCGCCAGGATTCTTGCCATCGAGGGACCTCCTGCTGGCGCGAAAGCGCTTTCGGAAGCGCTTTCGGTTAACATTGCACGGGGAGTGCCCGATGACAAGGGGGCCGCATGGAGCGCCCGCCCCGCCTGATCGACGTCGCCCGCGCTGCCGGGGTCTCCCTCGCGACCGCCTCCCGCGCCATCACCGGCAGCCACGGCGTCAGCCCCTCGCTCGCCGCCCACGTGCAGGCGGTCGCCGCCCAGATCGGCTACGTGCCCAACAGCCACGCCCGCGCCCTGGCCGGAGGGCAGACCTCCATCGTCGGCCTGGTCGTGCACGACGTCGGCGACCCCTACTTCGGTGAGATCGCCCGCGGCGTGCTGCGCGAAACCGAGCAGCGCGGCTACCTGGCCCTCATCAGCCAGACCGAGCGCGACCCGCGGGCCGAGCTGTCACGCGTGCGCGCCCTGCGCGCGCACCGCGTCACCTCGATCGTGCTGGCGGGCTCCGGCTACATCGACGCCTCCGCCGAGAACCCGCTGGCCGCCGAGGTCCGCTCCATCACCGCGAGCGGCGGCCGAGTCGCCGTCATCGGCCGCCATCACCTGCCCGTCGACGCCGTCCTGCCCGACAACGCCGAGGGCGGCGCCACCCTGATGCGCCACGTCCTGGGCCTGGGCCACCGCCGCATCGGCGTGGTCGGCGGACCGGCCAACCTGACCACCGTCGAGGACCGCCTGGCCGGGCTGCGCGACGCGGCCGGGGCCGCCGGGCTCGACTGGGGACGCGTCCCCGTCGTGGACGGCGACTTCACCCGCGAGGGCGGGGCCAGGGCGGTGGCCGAGCTGATCGGCGCGCATCCCTCGCTCACCGCCGTGATCGCGCTCAACGACCCGATGGCGGTCGGAGCGTTGTCGTGGCTGCTGGGGTCGGGGCGGCGGGTGCCGTCGGAGGTGTCTCTGGCGGGGTTCGACGACATCCCGCTCGCCGCCGACGTCTTCCCGGCGCTGACGACCGTGCGGCTGCCGATGGTGGCGATGGGGCGGCAGGCCCTGGACCTGGTGCTCAAGCCGCCCGCCGCCCGGCCGCGCCGCCGCCGCACCGGCCACGAACTGGTCGTGCGCGCCTCGACGGGCCCCGCGCCCTAGTAGCCGGCGGGCGAGGCCATCGGCGTGTGGGTGCGGTGGTCCTTCAGGTGCAGGTCGCCCCCGAGGCGCTCCTTGAGCCGGTCCAGCACCTTGCGGCCCGACAGCGCCGTCCACAGGTGCCCGACCAGGTGCGGGTTGTACTCCGGAGCGGTGTCCATCCAGGCGTCCTTGCCCGCCTGCGTGGAGAAGGTGCTGAGGAAGAACTCCCCGTCGGAGGTCTTGCAGTGCCCCGTGCGCATGTCGGTGGCGTCGACCTGGATGCGCGGCTTGCAGCCGACCTTGGCGGCGAGCTGCTCGACGGTCAGCGCCTCGACGTTCGCGGCCGCCGCCTGGTCGGCCGCGACGTAGGAACCGCCGTCGCCGGAGGGACCGGGTGAGCAGGCCGCGCAGAGCACGGCCGTGACGGCGAGAGCGGCAGTACGCGGAAAAGTCGTCATGTCCCGGGGTACGCAGCAGTCCCGAGCACGGTTCAGTCGAGCACGACCACTCCCCTGGCGCGCAACGCCGCGACGAGCGCGCGGCGGTCGTCGAGCTTGTTCCACCGCAGGTCGAGCCGCTCCAGCCCGGGCAGCTCCGCCAAACTCTCCGGCAGCGCCCTGAGCCGGTTGTTGCGCAGGTCGAGGTGGCGCAACCGGCGCAACTCCGACACCCATCCGGGCAGCTCGGCCAGCAGGTTGTCGCGCAGGTTCAGCTCGCGCAGCGCCCCCAGCCCGGCCAGCTCGGCCGGCAGCGAGGTCAGCCGGTTGCCGCGCACGTGCAGCTCGACCAGCCGCCGCAGCCCGCCGAGCGAGGGCGGCAGCGAGGTCAGCCGGTTACCGTCGGCACGCAGCTCGCGCAGGGCCGTCATGCCGCCGATCGTGGCGGGCAACGCGGTCAGCCGGTTGTCGCTGACGTTGAGGTAGGCCAGCCTGTCGAGCCCGCCCAGCGAGGCGGGCAGCTCGGTGAGGCGGTTGTCGCCCACGTAGAGGTAGTCGGTCAGGCCGAGCCGCCCGAGCTCCTCCGGCAGGCAGGCGAGCACGTTGTGGGCGACGTCCAGCATGCGCAGCGAGCGCAGCCCCTCGATGGCGGGCGGCAGGTCGGCGAGCTGGTTCTGGGCGAGGTTGAGCGACTCCAGCGAGGTCATGCGCCACAACGCGTCGGGGACGGCGGCCAGCCGGTTGCCGCCCAGCGAGAGATGCCTCAGCCGCTCCAGCGCGCCGAGGCGGGCGGGCACGGTGGAGATCGCGTTGCCGTACAGGAAGAGGACCTCCAGTCGCGGCGGGCAGTACGGCACGCCGGACAGCTCGTTGCCGTCTGCGTGCAGTGCCCTGAGCGCGGTGAGGTCGCCCACTTCGGCGGGCAGGGTGACGAACCGGTTGCCGTCGAGGCGAAGTTCCTCCAGGGCGGCCAGCTTGCCGATGGAGGACGGCAGCTCGGTGAGGTCGTTCCAGGCCACGTCGACGAGGCGCAGTTCGGGGTGGTCGGCCAGATCCTCGGGCAGCCGGGCCAGGCCGGCGCCCGGGGCGCGGAATTCGATCATGGAGTCGGTGTCACCCTTGCTCGCCGCGCAGGTGGAACAGCTCCGACGGTGAGATCGGCATGCGGTCGATCGCGATGCCCTCGGCGTCCTCGATCGCGCCGGCGATCACCGCCGACACCGGGATGACCCCGGCCTCGCCCGCCCCCTTGATCCCGAGCGGGTTGAGGGGCGACGGGGTCTCCAGGTGGGCGGTCTCCACGCGCGGCACCTCGGTGGCGTACGGCATGAGGAAGTCCATGAAGGAGGCGTTGAGCAGCTGGCCGTGCGCGTCGTAGACCATGCGCTCGTACAGCGCGCCGCCCACGCCCTGGGCGACGCCGCCGTGGATCTGCCCCTCGACGATCATCGGATTGATCAGCCGCCCGCAGTCGTGCACCACCGCGTAACGCAGGATCTCGACCTCCGCGGTGTCGGGATCGACCGCGACGATCGCGGCGTGCATGCCCGAGGCGAAGGTGGAGCGCACCGGCGAGTAGTAGTCGCGCCCCTCCAGCCCCGGCTCCTCGCCCTCGGCGACCGGCGGCAGGTCGGGCGAGGCCGTACCCGCGAACTGGGTGGCGCGCTTGGCCTCCTCGTCGAAGGCGTAGCGCAGCGGGTTGGCCAGCACGGCGACGGTGGCCAGCGGCACGGCCGCCCCGGGAGCGCCCTTGACGTGCACCACGCCCTCGGTGATCTCCAGGTCGTCGGCGGAGGCCTCCAGCGCGTCGGCCGCGATGCGCAGCGCCTTCTCGCGGACCTTGCGGCAGGCCAGCGCGATGGCGTTGCCGCTCATCACGGCGGCGCGCGAGGCGAAGGTGCCCACCGCGTAGCCGAAGCGCCGGGTGTCGCCGGTCACGACGCTGACCCGCTCGATCGGCACGCCCAGCTCGGTCGCGGCGATCTGCGCGAACACCGTCTCGTGCCCCTGGCCCTGGCTGGTCAGGCCGGTGGAGACGTGCACGCGGCCGTCGGAGGTGATCTGCACGTGGCCGCCTTCGTACGGCCCGACGCCGGTGCCCTCGACATAGCAGCCGATCCCGATGCCGACGCCCGGGCGGCGCTCGAAGGAGTCCCAGCCGATGAGCTCCTTCAGCATGCGCAACATCTCGGGGTAGTCGCCGCTGTCGTAGATCAGCGGGCGGCCGTCCTGGAAGACCATGCCCTGGTCGTAGGGGAAGTCGGCGGGCTGGATGAAGTTGCGCTCGCGGACCGCGGTGCGGTCGGCGCCCAGGTACTGGGCGATCTTGTCCATCGTGCGTTCCATGCAGAAAACGCCCTGCGGGCGCCCCGCGCCCCGGTACGGGGTGACCTGCACGGTGTTGGTGTAGATCGAGGAGAACTCCACCCGGTAGGAGCCCAGCTTGTACGGCCCGAGCAACTGCGTCGAGGTGATGATCGGCACGATGATCCCGTAGGGCGTGTAGGCGCCGTGGTCGTGCAGGATGGTCACCTCCAGCCCCTCGACCCGGCCGTCGTCGTCGAAGCCGACCCTTACGAAGTGCACCTGGCCGCGCTCGTGCGCGCTGGAGACGAAGTGCTCGCGCCGGTCCTCGGTCCACTTGACCTCGCGCCCGAGTGTCATCGCCGCCCACGGCACGAGGATCTCCTCGGGCCACGGGTGCACGATCTTCACCCCGAAGCCGCCGCCGACGTCGGGGGCGATCACCTCGACGTTGGGCAGGGGCAAGTCGAGCTTGGCCGCGATCGCCATGCGCACGCTGGTGGAGGTCTGCGTGCTGGAGTAGACGCGCAGGTCGGTGCCGTCCCACCGGGCGTAGACGCCGCGTCCCTCCAGGGGCATGGAGGCGCTGCGCTCGATGTCGAGCCGGAAGGCCAGGGTGTGCGCCGCCTGCTCGATCGCCTCGCGCGCCCCCCTGCCGTCGGCGGCGGGCACCTCCTGCACGAAGTGCGCGCCCAGATTGCCCGGCACGTCGTCGTGGACGAGCTGCGCGCCGTGCGCGGCCTCCTCGATGCCGACGACCGGCTTCAGCAGCTCGTAGTCGACCCTGATCAGGTCGCAGACGTCCTCGGCCAGGTAGCGGTCCTCCGCCACGACCATGACGACCGGCTCGCCCACGTGGCGGACGGTCTCCTTGGCCAGCGGGTAGGCGGTGCGGCCGTGGGTCAGCGCCGGATGCGGGATGAGCAGCGGCAGCGGCTGGGCGAGCCGGCCCGGCAGGTCCTCCCACGTGTAGATCGAGATGAGCCCCTCGGCGTCGAGCGCGGCGCTCACGTCGATGTCGCGGATGCGGGCGTGCGCGTGCGGCGAGCGCACGAACGCCACCGCCACCGCGCCCCGTCCCAGGTCGTCGAGGTAGCGTCCCTGCCCGGTGAGCAGCCGCGGGTCCTCCAGCCGCTGCACCTTCTCACCGAACAGCCGCGTCGTCATTCGGACTCCTCCGCCATCAGCTCCGCCGCCCGGTGCACGGCCTTGACGATGTTCTGGTAGCCGGTGCACCGGCACAGGTTGCCGGAGATGCCCTCGATGACGTCGTCGTCGGTGGGCGCGGGGTTGTCCCTGAGGAACGCGGTGACCGTGCACAGGAAGCCCGGCGTGCAGAAACCGCACTGCAGGCCGTGGCACTCGGCGAAGGCGCGCTGCACCGGCGACATGCCGCCGGGACCCGCCAGGCCCTCCACCGTGGTCAGCTCGCGGCCGTCGACGGTGACGGCGAAGGTCAGGCACGAGCGCACCGGCTCGCCGTCGAGCAGCACCGTGCAGCAACCGCACACGCCGTGCTCGCAGCCCACATGGGTGCCGGTCAGGCCCAGATCGTGGCGCAGCACGTCGGACAGCAGCCTGCGCGCCGGAACCCGCGCCTGGCGGGCCACCCCGTTGACCACCAGGGTGATCTCGTGCCGCTCCTCCTGGGTCACTGGCTGGGTCACTGGCTGGGTCACTGGCTCGGTCACTGGGCCGCCTCCCTGGCCGCGTCGGCGAACGCCCGCTCGGCCAGCACCCCGACCAGGTGCCGCCGGTAGGCCGCGCTCGCGTGGATGTCGCCCTCCGGATCGGTCCGCTCCTGTACGGCACGCGCCAGCTCGGCGGGCGTGCCGCCCTCCAGCTCGACCAGCAGGGGCGTCGCCGCCACGCCGATGCAGGCGGCCCTCGCGGCGGCGATGCGTCCGTCGCCGCCGAGAGTGACGACGGCGCATACCCCGGCCAGGGCGTAGTCGCCGTGCCGCCGCGCGAGCTCGTGGACGGCGAAGCCCGACCCCGGCGGGAGATCGGGGAAGAACGCGGACACGGCCAGCTCACCGGCACGCAGATCGGACTCCAGGGGGCCGACGAAGAAGTCGGCCGCCGCCACGTCACGCACCGCCGCCCCGTCAGCAGAAACGGACCCGTCGGCCTTGCGCGCCAGCCGAACGGACCCTCCCAGCACCGCGAGCACCGCGGGCAGCTCCGCCGCCGGGTCGGCGTGCACGAGGCTGCCGACGACCGTCCCGCGGTTACGGATCACCGGGTGTGCCACCAGCTTGAGCGCCCGCCGCAACGGCGCCGGCCCGGAACGCTCCACCCGCGAGTGCCGGGCCAGCGCCCCGATGCGCACCCCGCCCTGCTCGGCCACGACGGTGTCGAGCCCCGGCACCCGGTTGATGTCGATCACATGCGACGGGGAGGCCAGCCGCATGTTCATCAGCGGGATCAGGCTCTGGCCTCCGGCCAGCACCTTCCCATGCGCCCCCGCCCCGGCCAGCGCGTCGAGCGCCGAACCGAGGTCGAGGGGCGCGTGGTAGGTGAACGGGGGTGGTTTCACGGCGAATCCGCCATGAGAGAACCGGAGGCACTGGAGCTGTCCGGGCCGACAAGGAATCGATGACTCACGATAACCTTCGTTAGACGATTCGAACTGGTGCGCGAGTCCGGAGGTGCTCCGTGGCATTCCGCAGAAACGGTGCCAAGCAAGCCGGGCTCACCTCCATGGTGCAACTTCGCCTGTTCCCCACCACCGAGCAGTCCGTAGCGCTGGCAGCCGCGGCGAAGGTGGCGAACCAGGCGGCCAACGTGGTCTCGGTGCTGGCCTGGCGGCAGCAGTGTTTCGGCAGGGTGGCGCTGCACCGGCTGGCCTACCTGGCGGTCCGGGCCGAGGTGCGCGGCCTGGGCGCGCAGGCCGCCAATCTGGCGATCGCCCAGGTGCATGCCGCCTATGCCAATCGGCGCGCCACTCGCAAGCGCGCGCACGTGTTCCGTCCGCATGGCGCGGTGCCCTACGACGCGCGCATGCTGACCTTCAACCGCGCTGCCCGCACCGCCTCGCTGTGGACCCCGACCGGCCGCGTCCACATCGCCTACGCGGGTCGCGACGCCGATCGGCACGCGATCGACACGCTGCCCGTGGGAGAGGCGGATCTGGTGTTCCGCGGCGGAAAGTGGCTGCTGCAGGTCACCGTCACCCATCCCAAGCCCGAGGTGAACGAACCCGAAGCAGGGTTCCTCGGAGTGGACCAGGGCCTGGCCAATCTCGCCGTCACCTCCGACGGGGTGGTGCTGCCCGGCAAGGCGCTGCCAGGCACGATCGCCGGGAACGGGCACATCCGAGGCCTGCGCAGACGGCGGCACCGTCAGCGGCGTCGCCTGCAGCGGAAGGGCACGCCGTCGGCGCGGCGGGTGCTGCGCCGCCTGGCGGGCCGCGAACGCCGGATGATGACCGACGTCAACCATCAGATCTCGAGTCACGTGGTGCGCGAAGCCGAACGCACCGGCCGCGGTGTCGCCATGGAAGACCTCCGTGGCATCCGCGGCCGGGTAAGGGCTCACCGGTTCCAGCGGCGCACCCTGCACGGCTGGGCCTTCGCCCAGCAGGCCGCCTTCACCCGCTACAAGGCCGCGCTCGCGGGTGTGGCGTTCGTCCTGGTGGACGCCGCCTACACCAGCCAGTGCTGCCCCCGGTGCGGGTGCGTTTCGCGCAGGAATCGGCCGGCGCGCGGGCGGTTCGACTGCATCAGGTGTGGCCTCGCTGGGCACGCCGACCACATCGCGGCACTCAACATCGCCCGGCGCGGTGTCGAGGGCTGGGGGACAGTCAACTCCCCGCACGCTACCGGCCTCCCTTCTGCCAGACGGGACCGTGAGAGCAAGCCACCGGTGTCAGTCGGTGGTGGTTGACCCGGTGGACTCCCTGATCTCGGCGGGCCTTCGCGCGATCCAGCGCAGCAGGTGGTAGCCGCCCACGACGACGATGGTACCGAGCGCGATGCCCTCCAGGGTGAACTCTCCCGTGATCATGTGCTTGACCGGTCCGATGGCCAGGATGATGCCCGCGCCGATCGGGACCATGTTGACCGGATCGGCGAAGTCGACCCGGTTCTCGATCCAGATCTTCGCTCCCAGCAGGCCGATCATGCCGTACAGGATGACCGTGACGCCGCCGAGCACGCCTCCGGGCGTGGCGGCGACGAGCGCGCCGAACTTGGGGATGAGGCCGAAGGCGATCGCGATGACGCCGGCGATGTAGTAGGCGGCGGTGGAGTAGACCTTGGTGGCCGCCATGACGCCGATGTTCTCGGCGTAGGTGGTGGTGGGCGAGCCGCCGACGGCGCTGGTGACCACGGTGGCGACGCCGTCGGCGGCGACGGCGCGGCCGACGTAGGGGTCGACGTCGGTGCCGGTCATCTCGCCGACGGCCTTGACGTGGCCGATGTTCTCGGCGACGAGCGCGATGACGGCGGGCAGCACCAGGAGCACGGCGCTGAAGCGGAAGTCGGGGGCGTGGAAGTCGGGCAGGCCGAACCAGGGGGCGTCGGCGAGGCCGGAGAAGTTCACCCGCGGGTGGGTGTCGACGGCGCCGGTGCCGGCGTTGTAGGCGGTGATGTTGCCGAAGACCCGGTCGGCTCCCCACGACAGCACGAAGCCGAGGATGAGGCCGATCAGGATGCCGATGCGCCCGATGAAGCCCTTGAAGGCGACGATGACGACGAAGGTGATCAGCATGGTGACGAGGGCCATCCACTGGTCCTGCGGCCAGTAGACGTCGGCGACCACGAAGGCCAGGCCGAAGCCGATCAGCATGACCACCGCGCCGGTCACGACGGGCGGGAAGATCCGGTGGATGATCTGCACCCCGAGGAAGTGCACGGCCACACCGGCCAGCGCCAGGACGAGTCCGGCGACCAGGATGGCCCCGGTCACGATGGCGTCGGCCCCGGCGGTGTCGCCGCCGAACAGCGCCCTGATCGCCAGGACGCCGCCCACGAACGAGGCGCTGGTGCCCAGGTAGCTGGGCACCTTGCCCTTGACGATCAGCAGGAACAGGATCGTCGCCACGCCCGACATCATGATCGCG
This sequence comes from Nonomuraea sp. NPDC050663, assembly GCF_044456985.1. Lineage (NCBI taxonomy): Bacteria > Bacillati > Actinomycetota > Actinomycetes > Streptosporangiales > Streptosporangiaceae > Nonomuraea > Nonomuraea sp. NPDC050663. The sequence continues at coordinate 108,564 of NZ_JBITGL010000014.1, read as the reverse complement.
ACGTTCGGGTCCAGCCCCATGACCAGGGGGAAGACGAATGTCGCGCCGAACATGGCGACCACGTGCTGGGCGCCGAACCCGATCATCCTCGGCCAGGTGAGCCGTTCGTCGGGCTTGACCACCTCGCCGGGGGCCAGGTGTCTTCCGTCACCGTGTTTGGTCCAACCCATAACCATGGAGCGCATCCCCTCTGGTCACTTCCGGCGTGCCGGTTGGCCCCCGAACTCGCGTTGTTGCGGGCACATTAGGCCTGATCGCGCCCGCCTACACCGGCATGATCTGCCAAATCTGGGACCGTGACCAGAGGTCACCTTGCGCACAGTCACGAAACGTGGATGCTGAACCCGTCGCCGCTGACCACGGAGCCGGAGCGCACCTTGCGGGTCTTGCGGAGCTCCACCTCACCGTCGACCGTGACGAGCCCTTCGGAGATCAGCTGCTTGGCCATGCCGCCGGTCTCGGTGACGCCGCAGTATTTGAGCAGGTCGCACAGGGGGATGAAGTCGGAGCTCAGCTCGAAGTCCAGGTCCACGGGTCAAGACTAGTCGCCCAGCATGGGCACCAGTTCCCGCAGCTCCTCGTCGCTGTAGGAGCGGTTGCCGCGGGCCAGGTGGAAGGTCTCGGCGAACTCGGCCCGCGTGTCGGGGCCGTACCACCTGGTCAGCGATTCGCGCATGGAGGCGTCGGCGTGGAAGTACTCGCTCCAGTACTTGAGGATGAACTCGCGCCTGCCCGCCCAGTCGCCGGGCACCTGCTCGCCCCAGCCGTTGGAGTGGGGGGCGAACTCGTAGAACTGGGTGGCGTGGGCGTCGCAGCCGAGCAGCTTGTCCTCCAGCACCTGGCCGATGTCGACGGCCAGGTCGTGGCGGTGCAGGTCGTGGGTGCCGTAGTCGACCATCTGCAGGTGCAGCGGGCGTCTGGCGAGGGGGGCGACCGTGGGCAGGATGTTGCCGAGGACGACGAACGGCAGGGCGTCGCGGACGGCGACGCCGGAGGCGCGGTTGTCGGGGTGGCCGCCGCCGTCGGCGTGGAAGCTGATGACGACGTCGGCGCGCCATTCGCGGATGCTGCGGATGACCGCCTGCCGTACCTCCAGGGTGGGGATGAGCGAGCCGTCGTCGATGTCGAGGATCTCGTACTGCGCCACGCCGAGCCGGTCGGCGGCGAGCGCGGCCTCGCGGGCCCGGCGGGCGACCAGGGTGGGGGCGTCGAGGACGTGGTGTCCGGCGGATCCGTTCGTCAGGGTCATGAACTTCACCGCGTGTCCCAGCCGGGCGTAGAGCGCGGCGGTGCCGCCCGCGTACTCCTCGGGCTCGTCGGGGTGGGCGGCGATGACGATGACGCGAAGCGTGCGCTTCATGAAGTGCTGTCCTCCAGGAGTGCGGTGAGGTGGTCGGCGGAGCGGCGGATGAACGCCTTCTCCCAGTCGGGTCCGAGCGGCGGCGCGTAGTAGGCGTCGGCGTCGGGGATGTGCCCGTCGCGCATGAGCCGTTCGCTCTCGACGGTCAGGCGCACGAGCTCCAGCACGTCCGCCATGGGCAGGTCGGGGTGGGCCCGCTGCCAGGCGGGAAGGAAGAGCTGGATGCCGTTGCGGTCGCGGCTGCCGGTGTTCTCGATGGTGAGGTTGACCCGCGGGTCGAGTTCCTTCAGTACGGCACGCAGGTCGATGACGCCGTCGCCGCAGGCGCGGATCTGGCGTTCCACGCCGTCGGGCGTGAAGTAGAGGACCAGATCGCGCAGGTGCGTCTGGTGGGTGTAGGGGGCGACGCGGCGGGCGGCGGCGACCGGGTCCTCGCCGCGCACGACCACGTTGGCCAGGTCCATGGTGATGCCGAGCACGTCGGGCCCGACGTCTTCGACGAGGGCGACGAGCTCGTGGGTGGTGATCTCCTCGTGGGTCTCGAGGTTGATGCGGCAGCCGAGGTCGCGCAGCATGGGCGCGGCGCGGTGGAGCAGGCGGCGGGTGGCCTCGAGCTGCTCGCTCCAGGTGACGTCGGTGCGGAAGCGGTCGATGGCGTGCAGGCCCCAGTCGTAGCGCTGGTAGTTGGCGGTGTCGGCCCACAGTTCCGTCATGCCGGCCGCGCGGGCGGCCTCGGCCATGCGGCGCAGCCCCAGCAGGTAGTCGCCCTCGCCGATCTCGCGGATCGTGGGCTCTTCGGAGGTGTTGAAGGGGTTGACCTTGCCGAGCCCGGTCTCCAGGTACAGCGCGTTGTCGTCGGCGATCTCGCGCAGGTGCTCGAGGTAGCCGGGGTCGAGGGTGGGCGACATCTCCAGGATCGTGCGGAAGAACACCCCGTCGTGGCCGAGGTCGGCGCACTCCCGGAGCAGCCCTTCCGGCCCGAGCTCGGCGGCTCGCGGGAACTTGCGCCCGCAGATGCCGATCTTCACTGGTTCTCCTTTCCCAGCGCGTGGCAGCGCGCCCAGTGGTCGTCGGCCACCCGGGTGACGGGCGGCATCGTGGTGCGGCATTCGTCGGTGACCAGCGGGCAGCGCGCGGTGAACGGGCAGCCTGCGGCCGGGCGCGGGCCGGTGGGCCGGGTCACGGCGCTCGAAACGGTGGCCGACGAGCCGCGCCGCGGGTTGGGCACGGCCGCCAGCAGCAGCCGTGTGTAGGGGTGGGCGGGCTCGCCGGTGAGCACGCGGGCAGGTCCGCCCTCGACGATGTGGCCGCCGTACATGACGAGCATGCGCCCGCCCAGGTAGCGGGCCGAGGCGACGTCGTGGGTGATGTAGAGGAAGGCGGTCTCCCGCTCGTCCCGCAGCCGTTCCATCAGGTTGAGGACGCCGATGCGGATGGAGACGTCGAGCATGGAGACCGGCTCGTCGGCGACGACGAGCAGCGGTTCGACGGCGAAGGCCCTGGCGATGGCGACGCGCTGGCGCTGGCCTCCCGACAGCTCGTGCGGGTGCCGTACGGCCAGCGACGGATCGAGCCCGACGGTCTGCAGCAGCGCGGCGACGGCCTCGGGCGCCTGCTTGCGCGTCGCGCGGCCGTGCAGCAGGAGCGGCCTGGTCAGGTGGTGGCCGATCGTCCTGGCGGGGTTGAGCGAGCCGAACGGGTCCTGGAAGACCATCTGGACCTTGGAGCGGTACTCCAGCTCCGGCACGGTGGCCGAGCCTTCGAGCAGGACCCGGCCGGTGGTCGGGGCGAGCAGGCGGGCGACCATGCGGGCGGTGGTCGACTTGCCGCTGCCGGACTCCCCCACCAGCGCGACGATCTCGCCGCGCTGCAGCGAGAAGGAGGCCTCCCGTACGGCGTGCGCGGAGCCGAACGTGCGGCCCAGGTCCTCGACTTCCAGCAGGCTCATGCGCCCTCCTTCGTCGGGCCCCTGAGCCGGGGCGCAGTGCTGATTGATTCGTTCGCTTCGCTCTCTCATGCGCCCACCTCCCAGCAGGCCGCCCGGTGGGCGGGGGCGATCTCGACGAACGGCGGGGTGTCGCGGCAGCGGTCGCCGGCCAGCGTGCAGCGGGCGGCGAAGCCGCATCCGGGTGGCGGGTCGATCAGCGACGGCGGGGAGCCGGGGATGCCGGTCAGGCGTTCGCCGTCGTCGTCGATGGAGGGGAAGGAGGCGAGCAGGCCGCGGGTGTAGGGGTGGGCCGCCGACTCCAGGATCGAGCGGGCGGGCGCCTGCTCGACGATCCGCCCGCCGTACATGATGGCGATGCGGTCGGCGACCTCGATGAGCAGCGAGATGTCGTGGGTGATGAACAGGACGGCGAAGCCGAGCCGTTCCCGCAGCGCGGTGATCTCCTCCATGATCTCCCGCTGGAGCACGACGTCGAGCGCGGTGGTCGGCTCGTCCATGATGACGAGCTTGGGCTCCAGGGCCAGCGCGATCGCCAGGGCGGCGCGCTGGCGCATACCGCCGGACAGCTCGTGCGGGTAGGAGCGCAGCCGCGCCGGGTCGATGCCGACCAGGGTGCACAGCTCGGCGGCGCGTTCCATGGCCCGCGCCCGGCTCAGGCCGGTGTGGGTGCGGATCACGTCGGCGAACTGCGCGCCCAGGCGCATGACGGGGTTGAGGGCGTTCATCGCGTTCTGGAAGACCATCGCGATCTCGCTCCACCTGATCGACCTGAGCCGGCGGTCGTCGAGCTCCAGGATGTCGCGTCCGCCGAGCCGTACCGTGCCGGAGGTGATGACGGCGGGGGCGCGCAGCAGGCGCGGGAGGGCCAGGGCGAGCGTGGACTTGCCGCAGCCCGACTCCCCTGCCAGGCCGAGCACCTCGCCCGGTGCGACCTCGAAGCTGACGCGGTCCACGGCGCGGGCGGCGCCGCGCGGGCCGCGGTACTCCACGGACAGGTCCTCGACGGTGAGCAGCGCGTCAGCCATGGCGCAGCACCTCCGTGGCGCGGCGGGCGCCGCCGGGGGCGCGCAGGCGCGGGTTGGTCGCCGCGTCGAGGGCGAAGTTGAGCAGCGCCAGCGAGCCCGCGGTCAGCGCGATCGCCAGGCCGGGCGAGACGAAGGTCCACCAGGCGCCCTGCAGCAGCGCCGAGTCGTTCTGGGCCCAGAAGAGCATGGTCCCCCACGAGGTCTGGCCGGCGTCGCCGAGTCCGAGGAACTCCAGCGCGGATCCGGCGGTCAGCGCGAAGACGACCTGGCCGCACAGGTAGGCGGCGATGACCGACCACAGGTTGGGCAGCAGTTCGGCGGCGATGACGCGCAGCGGGCGCTCGCCGGCGACCCTGGCGGCGGCGATGAAGTCGCGCTGGCGCAGGCTCAGGGCCTGGGCGCGGATCAGCCTGGCGCCGAACGCCCAGCCGGTGATGATCAGCACCAGGGCGATGGTGGCCGGTCCTGGCGGCAGGAAGGCGGCGAGCACGATGATCAGCGGCAGTCCTGGGACGGTCAGCACGATGTTGACCACCAGCGAGATCGCCTCGTCGGCCAGCCCGCCGAAGTAGGCGGCCAGCAGCCCGACCAGGACCGCGATCAGCGTGGTGCCCGCGCCCACGGACAGGGCCATGAGCAGCGAGCCGCGCCCGCCCCACACCAGCTGGGCGAAGACGTCCTGGCCCTGGCCGTTGGTGCCGAGCCAGTGCGCGGCCGAGGGCGCCTCGAAGGCTGCGGCTGTGGCGGCGGCCGGCCCGTCGGGGGCCAGCAGCGGCGCGGCGAGGCAGGCCAGTGCCAGCACGGCCAGTATCACGCCGCCTGCGGCGGATTTCATCGGCGATCACCTCACCCGGGGGTCGAGCAGCACGTAGGCGACGTCCACCAGCAGGTTGACGACGAGGATGGAGACCGTGATCAGCAGGAACAGCGCCTGCATCAGCGGATAGTCGTGGGTGGTCACGGCCTGGTAGAGCTGGTAGCCGAGGCCGGGGTAGGAGAAGACGACCTCGGTGAGCAGCTGGCCGGCGAAGACGTTGCCGATCGACAGGCCCAGCAGCGTGAAGGTGGGCAGGATCGCGTTGCGCGCGGCGTAGGCGCCGACCACCCGCGGGGTGCTCAGCCCCTTGGCCTCGGCCATCAGCAGGTAGTCCTCGTCGAGCACGCCGATCATGGTGTTGCGCATGTTCAGCACCCAGCCGCCGATCGAGACCAGCACCACGGTCCCGGCGGGCAGCACCAGGTGGGCCAGCACGTCGACGGCGAAGGCGGCGTTCAGGCCCGGCTCGACGTCGAAGCCGTAGGCCTGGCCGAGCGGCAGCAGCTGCCACTGCACGGCGAACAGGTACAACGCCAGCAACGCCATGAAGAAGTACGGGAACGACCCGGCGAACAGCGCGACGGGCGGGGCGATGGAGTCGAAACGGCTGCCGCGCCGCCAGGCCGCCACCGCGCCGATGACGCTGCCGATGGCGAAGCTCAGCAGCACCGAGACCAGTCCCAGCAGGAGCGACCAGCCGAATCCGGTGCCGATCACCTCGGTGACCGGAGTGGGGAACTGCGACAGCGACACGCCCAGCTCGCCCCTGAACAGGTGGCTCAGGTAGGTGGCGAACTGCTGCCAGAGCGGGGCGTCGACGAGCCCGTAGGCCTCGCGGATGGCCTGCAGGTCCTCGGCGGTGAGCTGGCCCGAGTAGGTGGCGACCAGGGTGGTGGCGGGGTCGCCCGGCATCAGCCGGGGCAGGAAGAAGTTGAGCGTGACCGCGACCGCCCCGGCCGCCAGGTAGAACAGCACCCGCCGGGGCAACCGGCTCAACGGGCCGCCTTCAGCTTGGGGTAGACGAGATAGGTGGTCGGGAAGAGCGGGTCGTTGGCCAGCGGCGCGTAGGCGTTGTCGGCGCTGGGGAAGCCGGTGTAGCGCTTGGTGACGAAGGCTCCCCAGTCGGGCTGCTCGTAGAGCGGGATGGTGGGCAGCTCGGCGACGTAGATGCGCTGCAGGTCGGCGGCGATGCGCTTCTGCTCGGCCTCGTCGCTGGTGGCGGCGAAGGCGGTGAGCAGCTTGTCGGCCTCGGCGTTGCCGTACCTGTGGAAGTTGTTGGTGGAGACCTCGCCGACCGGCTTGACCGTCGCGGTGGAGAGCATGTCGCGGAAGTAGCCGTACGGCGTCGCGCCGCGCTTGCCCGCGCCGAGGGTGAGCTGGAACTTTCCGCCGTAGACGGTGGAGGACCAGTTGTCGAAGCCCACGGTCTTGACGTTGGCGGTGATGCCCGCCTGGGCCAGGCTGGAGCTGACGATGCCGGCGACGGAGATCCAGTCGGTCCAGCCGGTCGGCACGATCAGGTCCCACGCGGCGGGCTTGCCGTCGGGGGTGGTGCGCTTGCCGTCGGCGCCCTTCTTGAAGCCCGCCGCGTCGAGGGCGGCGCCGGCGGCGGCCAGGTCGAACGTGACCGCCTTCTTGCCCTCGGCGAGCACCGACTCGTCGAGCCAGCCCGGGTAGGCCTGGGCGGGGATGCCCACGGCGTTGGCGACGTCGCTCTTGCCCCACAGCGCGATGTCGACCATGCGGGCGCGGTCGAGCGCCATGCTGAAGGCCTTGCGCACGGCGGGGTCGTCGAAGGGCTTGAGGGTGGTGTTGACGACCAGGTTGACGTCGGCGGTCCGCGGCCACCAGTAGTGGTGGTTCCTGGGGTCCTTGGCGACGAAGGTCTTGTCGGGGTCGGGCACGACCGCGCCCCAGTCGATCTGGCCGCTGAGCACGGCGGCGTTGATCTGGTCCTGGCCGGTGTAGCCGGAAAGGCGCAGGCCGGGGATCTCGACCTTCTGCCAGTACTTGTCGTTGCGCTTGAGCTCGTAGCCCTGCGGGCGGAAGGTCGACAGCACGAAGGGTCCGGTGCCGACAGGGTTCTGGTTGGTCTCGGTGACGGGGTCGGCCACCTTCTCCCAGATGTGCTTGGGCACGATGCGCTGGCTGACCAGGTCGTACAGCGCGGGGGTGATCGCCTCGCGCAGGGTGATGACGACCGTCTTGGCGTCGGGCGCGGTGACGGTGTCGACGTACTGCGCCAGCGGGGTGGCGGCCTCGCCGACCAGGCCCTTGTGGGTGCGCATCAGCTCCAGGGTGAACAGCACGTCGGCGGAGCCGAACGGGGTGCCGTCCGACCAGGTGACGCCCTCGCGCAGGGTGAGCGTGAGGGTCTTGTTGTCGGCCGACCAGGTGTGGCCGGTGGCGAGCGAGGGTTCGAGCTTGCCGGTGACGTGGTTCCAGATCATCAGCGGCTCGTAGAGGGCGTTGCGCGTGGCCCAGCGTGAGGTCGCGGCGAAGGGGTTGAAGTTGCGGGCGAGCGTGGCGCCCTGCTCGGCGATGATCGTCAGCAGCGGGCCGCTGCCGCCGGTCTGCGGCTTCTGGGTCTGGGTACTGCTGGCGCACCCGGCGAGCAGGAGCGCGCCGGTCGCGATCGCCAGAGTCCGCCGGGAGATCGAGTTGGGGGCCATCGGGTGCCTCCCCGGCACTTTCTAGTACGAACAGTTAGTTACTACTAGGTGCCGTGACGGTAGACCCGTTCCGCTTTCGACGTCAAGAAGTGGAACTCTTTCACTAACGAAGTGTTAGAGAGTTAGACTGCGGCGCATGCACGCGCTGCCGTCCGGGTCCCCCGGGGTCCTCCGCTCGCTCAACGAGCGCTCCGTCGTGGCCCACCTCGTGGACGCCGCGCCCCTCACCCGCGTCGACCTGGCCGACCGCACCGGGCTGGCGCTGCCCACCGTGAGCCGCGCCGTCGCCAACCTCGAACGCGCCGGCCTCGTCACCGCCGTCGGCCACGACACCTCGCGCAAGGGCCCCGCGGCCGCGCTCTACGACGTGCGGCCCGCCGACGGCGGCACCGGGCTGTCGGTCGTCATCTCCCCCGTGCGCCTGCAGGTCTCCCTGATCTCGCTGCGGGGCGAACGCCTGGCCCTGGTCGAGCGCGAGCCCGAGCCGCTGCCCGCGGGAGCACCCCTGGCCCAGCAGATCGCCGCCCTGGCCAGGCGCGCCTTCGCCCAGGCGGGCGGCGGCCCCGCGCAGGTCTGGCACACCGTGGTGGCGGTGCCCACCATCGTCGACGCGGCCGGCTACCTCCACCGCGACCTGCCCTCCCCGCTGCCCGACTTCCACCAGGACGCCGTCGACCGCATCCTGGCGATCACCGGCGGCGCCGGCACGGTCGAGAACGACATCAACCTGGCCGCGCTCGGCGAGGGCGCCAGGGGCGCGGCCCGCGGCCTGGAGCAATACGTCTACCTGTGGGTGGCGCGCAGCGTCGCGATGGGCATCGTGCTGGGCGGCCGGGTGCACCGCGGATCGCGGGGCGCGGCCGGAGAGATCTCCCGTATGCCGATCGGCGACGGCGACCCCGCCGACCCGGCGTTGTGGGAGTCGGGGCCGCTGCACCACGCCATCTCCGAGGCCGCGCTGCGCGAGCGCACCGGAATGGACGCCGAGGAGCTGTTCGCCGCCGCGGCGCGCGGCGAACGCGGCGCCGCGGAGCTGGTGGCCGGGCTGGCCAGGCACCTGGCCCGCGCCGTGGCCTCGGTGGTGCCGGTGCTCGACCCCGAGCTCGTCGTGCTCGGCGGCACCGTCGGCGGCCGACCCGAGCTGCTGGAGCCCCTGCGCGCCGAGCTGGCCACGCTGGCCCGCCTGGTCCCTCCCGTCACCCGCTCGGCGCTGGGCGAGGAGGCGGTGCTCATCGGCGCGGAGGAGGTCGCGCTGCGCTGCCTGCGCGAGGAGCTGTTCCAGCGGGTGGCCGGCTAGACGCGGGCCGCTCTCACGATCCAGGGCCCTCGCGCGTCAGATCCCGCGCATGCGCAGCACGTGCAGGGCCAGCGTCAGGTTGAGCCGCAGGTGGTGGTCGGCGGTGAAGTTGCCCAGCAGGCGCTCCAGCTTGCCGATGCGATAACGCAGCGTGTTGTAGTGGAAGTGCAGGCGCCGCGCGGTCTCGGCCACGTTGAGGTTGGTCTCCAGCAGCACCTGCAGTGTGCGGCGCAGGTCGGCGTTCTCCGCGTCGTCGTCGGAGGCCAGCGGCCCGAGCGTCTCGCGCACGAAGGCGTGAAGCTCGTCGGTGTCGCTCACCAGCGACAACAACCGGTAGACGCCGAGCTGGTCGAAGTGGGCGACGGCGGCGGGGCCGTGCAGCTGGCGGCCGACGCGCGCGGCCTTCAGCGCCTGCGCGTAGGCCTCCGGCAGAGCCTCCGGACGCGAGCACAGGCGCGAGGTGCCGGTCGAGAACGTCGCGGGCAGCGCGTCGGTGAAGGCGGTGGCGGCGTCGCGCGCCACCTTCGCGCAGTCGACGCCCGCGTCGAGCACGGCGACGACCTCGTTGGAGAACCCGGCCACCGCTCCGCGCGAGTCGTGGCGGCGCAGGGCCGCCGTCCAGGCGGTCACCAGGCGGTCCTGGGCGGTGCGCTCCTCGCCGAACAGGTCGAGCTCGGCCACCAGGACCGTCACCGGGCGCTCCAGGTCCCAGCCGAAGGCGCGGGCGCGGGCGGTGATGCGCTCGGCGCCGCCCGCCCGGCCGGTGAGCACGTCGCGCAGGAAGTCGGCGCGGTACTTCGACTCGACGGCGTTGACGGCGTCCTGGCGGGTGACGACCAGCGCGGCGACCGTGGCGGCACGTTCCAGAATGCCGACGTCGCTGTCGTGGATGGAGCCCGCGGGGCTGTGGGCGACGATGCGGCCGTGGTGGTGACCGCCGGCGACGACGGGGACCCAGGCGAAGGTGGGCGAGCTGCCGGCCGTACCGGCCAGGCGCGGGACGGCGGCGCGCAGGGCGGCGACGTGGTCGGCGGGACCGGCGGCGGCCAGCACCCGGCCCGAGCCGTCGACCGCGGCCACCGCCACGTCGAGCAGGCCGGAGACCTCGTTGGTGACCTCGTTGAGCCCGCCGCCCGCCAGCACGACCTGCACCAGCGCGCGGTGCGCCTCCTCCGCGCGCACCAGCACGGCGGCCTGGCGGTTGAGGATGTCGGTGAGCACCTGGTTGAGGATGTCGTCGAAGCCGACGTCGTTGGGGAGCAGGATGAGCGGGAAGCCGAGCCGGTCCGCCTGCTCGACCATCTCCTCGGGCAGCTCGTCGACGTAGCGGCCGAGCTTGATCGCCAGGGCGGCCAGCCCGCGCTCGTCGAGGTCGGCCACGAGCCTGCCCAGCGACTGCGGCGTGTTGCGCAGCGGATAGCCAGTGGTCAGCAGCAGCTCGTGCGGCTTGACCCAGGCCAGGATGTCGGGCACCTCCATGACGTTGAGCCGCTGCACGATGCGGCCCAGGCCGCTCTCCCCCGCGATCAGCTTGGCCTCGGCCAGGGTCGAGACGCCCAGGACCTCGCCGACGGAGACGCCGTGGATGATCGTGCCGGTGCTGGCCAGACGGACGGGGGGCTCCATGGGGCGATTGTGGCCTGTGAATCGTCTGTCAGGAAGAGCCCAAAGGTTAAGACTTTGTTGTCAGATTTCTCCGTACGGGGAGTAATCGGCGGCGTTCTACGTTCGTCCCGTGACTGTGACGGCCCAGAAGGGCGCCCCCCGACGGGTGCGCACTCCCGTGACCGGCGCGGCCAGTGCGGCGGTACGCCCCGTCCTGGAGGCACCGCGCCGGCCCGCACGAGTCCTGGCGGTCTTCCCGGCGGGCGCCTACCTCGAGGTCAGGACCGAACTCGAACCCTCGGTGATCGCCGTGATCACCGGCACCGCCACGCGCCTGCCCAACGCGCTCCTGCTGCCAGGACAGCTGCCGCACCTCACCGTCGGTGACGAGGCGATGGTCGGCGACGGCGCCGTCGAGCTGGGGCCGCTGTCCATGCGGGTGCGCCGATGGTGGGATCCCGCCCCGCACACGGGCCGCGTCGATCCCGTACGGCTGGAGCGGGCCCTGCCCGCCCTGGCCCCCGACGGCGGCGAGGGCCTGGCGGGCAATGGCAACATCGAGCTGCTCACCCGCGCCTGCCGCACGGGCTGGCTGCTGGGAGTCCTCACCGCGGCCGAACAACTCGTGGGGCTGGGCCCCGGGCTCACCCCGAGCGGCGACGACGTGCTGGCCGGGCTGCTGGTGACGCTGCGGCACATCGGCAAGTCCGCGGGCGTACGGCAGGCGGTCAGGGTGGGCGACTGGCTGGCCGCCACGGTGACGTACGACGCCCGCACCCGCACCACCCCCATCTCCGCCACCCTGCTGCACTGCGCCGCGCAGGGAGCGGCCAGCCCCGAGGTCTGCGGCGTGCTGCGCGCAGTGGCGGGACGCACCCCGCTGGAGCCCGCCCTGGCGCGGCTGCGGCGCCTGGGTCACACCTCGGGTTCCGACCTGGCGCAGGGCATCGCGATCGGGCTGGAGGCGGTTCTGGGCATGGCCGGGCGCGGCGGGCTGAGCGGGGAGGCCGCATGAGCGGGTCGCCGGCGGTTCCTGGCGGAGCCGAGCGCCGCGGGGTGGCCGCGTGAGCGAGCTGGTGGCCCTGCGACGGGGCATCTACCACGACTCGGTCAGCCTGATGCGGGTCAGCAAGGCCCTGTCGGACCTGCCGGGCGTGGAGGTCGCGATCGTCGCCATGGCCACCTCGCTCAACGTCGACCTCGCCCGCGACCTCGGCTTCGAGGTGCCCGCGTGCGAACCCTCCGACCTGCTGGTGGCGGTGCGCGCCCACGACCCGGCCGCCGCGGCCGCCGAGCTGGACCGGCTGCTGGACGCCCTGTCGCGCCAGTCGGCGGCCCAGGCGGCCGACCTGCCGCCGCGCACCACCCGCGCCGCCGCCCGCAGCGCGCCCGCCGGGCTGGCCCTGGTCTCCGTGCCGGGCGAGCACGCCTTCGCCGAGGCCCTCGACGCCCTGGAGGCCGGGCTCAACGTGATGATCTTCAGCGACGGGGTGAGCCTGGAGCAGGAGGTCCGACTCAAGGGGCTCGCCCGCGCCGCCGGGCTGCTGGTCATGGGCCCCGACTGCGGCACGGCCGTCATCGCCGGCGCCGGGCTGGGCTTCGCCAACGTGCTCAAGCCCGGCCCCGTCGGCGTGGTCGCCGCCTCCGGCACCGGCGCGCAACACGTCACCTGCCTGCTGGACCGGGCGGGCGTCGGGATCACCCACGTGCTCGGCGTCGGCGGACGCGACCTGTCGGCCGAGGTGGGCGGGCTGGCCACGGTCCAGGCGCTGCGCATGCTCGACGCCGACCCGGCCACCGAGCTGATCGTCCTGATCTCCAAGCCGCCGGACCCGTCGGCCTCCGCCATCGTCCAGGCCGCCGTCGCGGAGCTGTCCACGCCCGTGGTCCAGGCCATGCTCGGCGTCACCGACCTCACCTCGGCCACCGCCGAGGCGTTGCGCGTGCTCGGCCGCGCCGTACCGGAGTGGCCCTCCTGGGAGCCGGAAGCGGGCGGGCAGGCATCCGGCGGGCGGCTCCTGGGGCTCTTCTCCGGCGGCACCCTCTGCCAGGAGGCGCGGCTCGTCGCCGGGCACGGCGACTTCACCGACTTCGGCGACGACGCCTACACCAGGGGCAGAGCGCACCCGATGATCGACCCCTCGCTCCGGCTGGAGGCCCTGGACAAGGCCGAGGAGGGCGACACGGTCCTCATGGACGTCGTCCTCGGTCACGGCGCCGACCCCGATCCGGCCGCCGCCCTGGCGCCCGCGATCGCGGCCGTCCCGGCGCGGGTGGTGGTCTGCCTGGTCGGCACCGAGGGCGACCCGCAGGGCCTGGACGACCAGGTCTCCGCACTGACACGAGCCGGGGCGTGGGTGTTCACCTCCAACGCGGACGCGGCCAGGTTCGCAGGAGGTGGAGCGCGGTGAACAGCCTGCTCGACGGCGTCCCGAGGGTGATCACGGCGGGGGCGTCCCTGCTGGAGGAGTCGCTGCGCGCCCAGGCGGTCGAGACCGTCCCGGTGGCCTGGCGCCCGCCGCTGCCGGGCACCGAGGACGCGCTGGCCAGGGTGCTGGCCGATCCCCGGCGGCCCGAGGCCAACGCGCGGGCCGTGCAACGCCTGCTGGCCGCCCATCCGCAGCTGGTGGGCGTGGTGCGGGCCTCGGAGATCCTTCCCGAGCGCACCTTCCTGCACGCCGGGCCGCCGATCACGTGGGAACGGGCCTCAGGCCCGATGCGCGGGGCTCTCATCGGCGCGATGCTCCTCGAAGGGCACGCGGACGATCCCGAGCAGGCCGAGCGGCGGATCGGCACGATGACGCTCGACTCCTGCCACCACCATCGCACGGTCGGGCCGATGGCCGGGCTCGTCAGCCCGTCGATGTGGCTGTTCGAGGTGCGCGACGCCGTGCACGGCGGCACCGCCTACTGCTCGCTCAACGAGGGACTGGGCAAGGTGCTGAGGTACGGCGCCTACGGCCCCGAGGTGCTCGACCGGCTGCGCTGGATGGACCAGGTGCTCGGCCCGGCGCTGCGCGACGCGCTGCTCAGGGCCGGACCGATCGACCTGCGTGCCCTGATCGCGCAGGCGCTCCAGATGGGCGACGAGCTGCACAACCGCAACCGGGCGGCCACCAGCCTGCTCCTGCGCGAGCTGGCGCCCGCGATCGTGGAGGCCGCGCCCGCGCACGCCGCAGAGGTGCTGCGCTTCATCAACGGCAACGACCACTTCTTCCTCAACGCGGGAATGGCCGCGGGCAAGGTCTGCACCGACGCCGCCCGCGACGTGCCGGGCTCCAGCCTGGTCGTGGCGATGGCGCGCAACGGCACGGACTTCGGCGTGCAGCTTTCGGGGCTGGGCGAGCGGTGGTTCACCGGCCCCGCCGGGGTGCCCGACGGGCTCTACCTGGGCGCGTACGGCCCCGGCGACGCCAATCCCGACATCGGCGACTCCACGATCACCGAGACGAGCGGGCTGGGCGGCTTCGCGATGGCCGCGGCCCCGGCGATCGTGCGCTTCGTCGGCGGTGAGGTGGCCGACGCGGTCAACGCCACCCGGTCGATGTACGAGATCACGCTCGCCGAGCATCCCGTCTACCAGATACCTGGGCTGGGTTTCCGGGGCACGCCGATCGGAATAGACGTCACCTTGATCGCGAGAACGGGCATCCTCCCGGTGGTGAACACGGGCATCGCCGGACGGGTCGCCGGCACCGGGCAAGTCGGTGCTGGCCTGGTCAAACCACCCGTCGAGGCCTTCACCGCGGCGCTCACGGCACTGGCGAATTCGATTAGTCCCCAATAGAGGGGCAACTTTCGCATTACACGGCAATGCCGTTATTGTGGCCAACCATTGACGATTCATGCGGAGAAATGGGGGGCCCGAGATGTCGGCCGACCGCATGCTCAGCGGGCAGGACTCCCAGGGTCACGCCTCGAGCCAGGGTCGCCTCGTCGGCAACCGCTACCGGCTCATGTCTCCCGTCGGCCGGGGCGGCATGGGCATGGTCTGGCACGCCCACGACGTCCTGCTCGACCGTGACGTCGCCGTCAAGGAACTGCTGCTGCCCTACGGGCTCGACCACGCGGGCAAGCAGGTCGCCCACCGCCGCATGCTGCGCGAGGCGCGCTCGGCCGCGCGGCTGACCCACCCCGGCATCGTCACCGTCCACGACGTCGTCGAGGAGGACGGCCGGCCCTGGATCGTCATGGAGCTGGTGCGCGCCTGGTCGCTGGAGCAGGCCGTACGGCAGAGCGGCCCGCTGCCCGTCATCCAGGCGGCCGAGATCGGCGTCCGCGTCCTCGACGCCCTGCGCCACGCCCACGCCGCGAGCATCCTGCACCGCGACATCAAGCCCGGCAACGTGCTGCTCACCACCGACCGGGTGGTGCTCACCGACTTCGGCATCGCCGCCATCGAGGGCGACGTCACCATCACCCAGACCGGGCTGCTCATGGGCTCGCCCGCCTACATCCCGCCGGAGCGGCTCTCCGGCCAGCCCATCGGGCAGTCGGCCGACCTGTGGTCCTTCGGCGCCACGCTGTACGCCGCCGTCGAGGGGCGGCCGCCGTTCGAGGGGCCCGACGCCATCGCCGTGCTCGGCGCCGTGCTCACCCAGGAGCCGATCAGACCCCAGCGGGCCGGAGCGCTGATGCCGGTCATCGAGGGGCTGCTGCGCAAGAACCCCGCCGAACGGCTGCCGGCCGCCCAGGTGGCCGAGATGCTGGAGCGGGTGCTGCGCTCGCACGGGTCGCACGGCTCGCGGGGCGGGCGCGACGCCATCCCGACCGCCGCCGACTCCACGCCCATCGGGCTGCTGCCGCCGCTGGAGCAGCCGTCGGGGCCGCTGCCCTCGCGCATCATCGAGACGCCCTCCGGGCCGGTGCGCGTGCCGTACGACCCGAACGCGGTGCAGGGATTCGACCCGCTGGCGAGCCCGTCGTCCGAGCAGCACACCGATCGGCTGACCGGGTACGACGCCTTCCGCAGCGCCTCGGGTCCCGTGCCCGCGCCGCCTGCCGCCTCCGGGCCGGTGCCGTACGAGGCGCTGCGCAGCCCGTCGGGGCCGGTGCCGTACGAGGGGCTGGGCGGCCCGTCCGGGCCCGTGCCGTACGAAGCCCTGCGCAGCCCGTCGGGACCCGTGCCGTACGAGGCGCTGCGCAGCCCGTCCGGGCCGGTGCCGTACGAAGCCCTCCGCAGCCCGTCCGGGCCCGTGCCGTTCGAGGCTTTCGGCAGCCCGTCCGGGCCCGTGCCCCGCGAGGCACCGGCCGGCCCGACCGGACCCCAGCGCGGGCCCGAGCCTCGCCAGCCCGACCCCTACGAGGAGCTGCGCAACCTGTCGGGGCCGCAGCCCGCCGCTTCCAAGCCGCAGCCGATCCTGCCGCTCACCACGAGCAGCAGCACCACCGGCGGCCGGACGACGGGCGGCACGCCGTGGCCGCTCGCCTCCTCCGACGACCTGGCCGCGCACTCGCGCGACCTGACCCGCGACGCCGAGTCCGCCGTCACCCACACCGGCGGCCAGCAGCGCGTCGGCAGCCGCCGGCGCGCCGAGGAGCCGCCGCCCAGCGGCAACGGCTGGATGCGCGAGGGCAGGCCCACGCCGCGCCTGATGCTGGCGGGCGGGGGCGCGCTGGCCGCGGTCGTGCTCGCCGTTGTGATCATCGCGACGGGCGGCGACTCCGGCGGCCAGAACACCGCGAGCCCGTCGGCCTCCGCCAGCGAAACGGTCACCGAGCAGCAGGGTCCCCTGCCCACCGACGTGCCCGACGGCTACAAGGAGCACTCCCAGGGCGGCTTCGCGGCGGCCGTGCCCACCGCCTGGAAGGTGAGCGCCTCGGGCGGCGAGACCGTCTTCACCGGGCCCAAGGACTCCGGGATGAAGATCACGGTCCGCTCCGGCCCCGCCGAGAACGACGGCGGCCTGGCCAAGCTCACCGCCGAAGAGCGCGCGGGCGGCGTCGACGACTACATCCAGGTGCAGCTGCAGGAGATCGACTTCCGCGGGTGGAAGGCGGCCGACTGGGAGTACACCTACAAGCTGCCCAACGGGGTGCCCATGCACGCCCTGGCGCGCTACGTGTCGGTGAACGACAGCAAGGGCTTCAAGATCGTGTTCACCATGTCGGACCTGCACTGGGACGACCAGGCGGAGCTGCGTCAGGTGTTCCTGGACACGTTCGGCCCGAGGAGCTGACCGAGGGCGCGGTCCAGGAACGCCCGGACCGCACCGATCAGCTCGGCCCGGTGGTCCGACAGGGCGTGGTCGGTCGGCCACTCGTGCCGCTCCGCCCAGCCGTACGGCTCCAGCAGGGGCCGGTGGTGCTCGCCCACCGGGGCGACCGTGTCGCGTGAGGCGCCGATCAGCAGCACCGGGCGCCCGTCCAGCGCGGGGGCCAGCGCGGCCAGGCTCCAGCCGTGCGCCTCGATCTCCTCGACCAGGGCCGCCCCGCTGGTTCCGCGCAGGGGCAGCAGGTCGCCGCCGAAGAAGTCCTCGTAGTGCTCGCGCCGCGCCTGGTCCAGGGGCAGCGGGAGGGTGCCGAAGTCGAAGGCCGCGATCGACACCACCGCGCGCACGCCGGGGTCCTCGGCCGCGGCGTTGAGCGCGGCGAACGCGCCGAAGCTGTGCCCGACCACCGCGAGCCGCCCGGGGTCCAGGTTGTGTCGCCCCGCGAAGCCCTCCTCCCGTACGGCACGCGTCACGCGCAGGGCGTCCTGCAGCGCGTTGTTCCAGCTCCAGGTGCCGCCGACGCCCCAGGATCCGCGGTAGTGGAAGACCAGGGCGGCGTAGCCGTGGCTGCGCAGGGCCTGGGCGAGGTCGCCGTTGCGCTCGTTGCCGGGGAAGCCGTGCATGATCACCACGATCGGGTGCGGGCCGGGCCCCGCGGGCAGGTGGAGCACGCCGAGCAGCTGCTCGCCGCCGCTCTCGATGGTGATGGAGGGGGTGGTGGCCGTCATGGTCGCCTCTCTTCAATGGAACCGATCGGTACCATAACAGGCCTCCGAACCGGGCGGTACCATCTATGGCGTGCCAGTCAGCAAGGGAAGCCCACTCGATCCCGCCCGCACCCGCGCCGCGGTCCTGCACCGCGCGACCGAGATCTTCTACGCGCGCGGCCTCGACGGGATCGGCGTGGCCGAGCTCTGCTCCACCATGGGGATCTCCAAGGAGACGCTCTACCGGCACTTCGGGTCCAAGGAAGGGCTCATCGAGGCCGTCCTGGTGGAGCGCAGCGAGCGGGTCACGCGGTGGTTGTCGGAGGCGGCCGAGGCGGCGGGGGGCGACCCGCGGGCGCGGCTGGGGGCGGTCTTCGACGCCCTGGCCTCGTGGCACGCGGAGCCGGGGTTCCGCGGCTGCGCGATCCTCAACGCCGCCACCCAGCACCACGGCCACCAGGCGGCAGTGGGCGGACACCAGGGCGTGAGGAGCCCCGCCGAGGCGGTGGTGGGCGGGCACCACGGTGTGAGGAGCCCTGCCGAGGCGGCAGTGGGCGGGCACCACGGCGCGAAGAACCCCGCCGCGACGGCGGCCGGGCCGCACGGCGCTCCCCGGGAGGTGGCGGCGCGGCACCTGGAGCGGCGGCTGGCCCTGCTCACCGACATCGCGCGCGGCGCCGGAGCGGCCCAGCCCGAGGTGCTGGGACGCCAGTTCCTCATGCTGGTCACCGGGGCGACCATCGTGGCCGACCACCACCCCGGCACCCCCGACGCCGCCCGCCACGCCCGCGCCGCCGCCCTCGCCCTGCTCGACGCGGCCGCCCGCCCCTGACCCACCGCTGACCCTTGCCGCCCCGACCCTGGCCGCCCCCGACCCTGGCCGCCCCCGACCCTGGCCGCCTCTGACTCTGGCCGCCTCTGACTCTGGCCGCCTCTGACTCTGGCTGGCCGGGCCGTGTACCGTCGGGCTCATGAGGCTCGCGAGCATCCACATTTATCCCGTCAAATCGACCCAAGGCCATGACCTCGACGTTGCGGAGGTCCTGCCCTGGGGCCTGGCAGGAGACCGCCGCTACCTGGTGACCGACGCCGACGGCGAGATGCTCACCGCCCGCGAGAACCCCCGCCTGCTGACCGTGCGGGCGGAGCTGACCGGCGACACGATCACCCTCACGGGCCCGCACGCCGCGCCCCTGAAGGTCCTGCCCTCCTCGCGCCGCCGCGAGACGAAGGTCTGGAAGACCCCGGTCGAGCTCACCGACGGCGGCCAGGACGCCGCCGAGTGGCTCGGCGCCCTGCTCGGCTTCCCGGCCCGCCTCGCCTGGCTCGACGACCCGACCCGCCGCCCGGTCAACCCCGAGTACGGCACCGCCGACGACCGGGTCGCCCTGGCCGACGGCTACCCCGTGCTGCTGGCCTCCACCCGTTCGCTGGCCCAGCTGAACGACTGGATCGCCGGGGAGGCCGCCGAGCGCGGCGAGGAGGTGCCCGAGCCGCTGCCCATCTCCCGCTTCCGCCCCAACCTCGTGGTCGACGGCGTCGACGAGCCCTTCGCCGAGGACTCCTGGACCAGGATCCGGGTGGGCGAGGTGGGCTTCCGCGTGGTCAAGGGCTGCGACCGCTGCGTGCTGACCACGATCGACGCGCAGACGCTGAAGAAGGGCAAGGAGCCGATCCGCACGCTGTCGCGCCACCGCAAGTGGGACGGCAAGGTCTGGTTCGCGATGAACCTCATTCCGGACACCACGGGAGCGGTGGTCGTCGGCGACCGAATTCAGGTGCTATGACACACTTTGCTGGTGAAAGCAGCCCCCGCTAGCCCCGGCGTCGAGCAGTTCAAGTCCGTCCAGCGGCGCACCCTCGCGGTGCTGTCGCTGTCGCAGATCATCGGCGGCCTCGGCGTGGCCGTGGGCCTGGCCTTCAGCTCGCTGATCGTCGAGGACCTCTCGGGTTCCGTGACGATCAGCGGGTTCGCCGGCACCGCGATGGTGCTGGGCTCGGCGCTGTTCGCCCTGCCCATCGCCAAGGTCGCCACGATCTCCGGGCGCCGGGCCAGCCTCGCCCTCGGATACGCGTCGGCGGCCATCGGCGGCGCGGTGGCCACGCTGGCCATCGGCATCGGGTCGTGGCCGCTCGTGCTGGTGGGATTCCTCCTGATCGGCGCGGGCAGCACGACCAACCTGGCCGCCCGCTACTCGGCCACGGACCTGTCGCCCAAGGGCACGACCGCCCGGCACCTGTCGCTCGTGGTCTGGGCGACCACCATCGGCTCGGTCGCCGGACCGAACCTGGCCCAGCCCGCCGACACCATCGGCAAGAATCTGGGGCTGGCCGAATACGCGGGACCCTTCGCCTTCGCGACTTTCGCCTTCCTGCTCGCGCTGCTGTTCCTCTTCTTCTTCCTGCGGCCCGACCCGCTCAAGCTGGCCCGCACGGTCAGCACCGGCGGCGGCGAGGTGCCCAAGCGGGTCATGCGGGCGGGCTGGGACGCCATCCGCTCCTCCGCCGGGGCCCGCGCCGCGGTGCTGGCCATCGCGATCAGCCACACGGCGATGGTCTCGATCATGTCCATGACCCCCGTGCATCTCAAGCACGGCGGCGCGACCACGGGCATCATCGGCCTGGCGCTGAGCCTGCACATCGCCGGCATGTACGTCTTCTCCCCGCTCGTCGGCTGGCTGGCCGACAAGGCGGGCAAGATCCAGGTGCTCGTGCTGGGCATGGCGATCCTGCTCGGCTCCGCCGTCCTGGCCATGACCGCCGGGGAGCACAGCGTCGGCCAGATCACGGCCTCGCTCATCCTGCTCGGCCTGGGCTGGTCGTGCGGGCTGGTGGCGGGCTCGGCGCTGCTGACCGAGTCGACCCCCATCGGGCAGCGGGCGTCGGTGCAGGGGCTGTCGGACCTGCTGGTGAGCGTGTGCGGCGCGACGGGAACGGTGGTCGCGGGCCTGATCGTCGGCGGGCTGTCGTACGGCGCGCTCGGCATCGCGGTCGGCATCGTCGTCACGGTCACGGGCGTCTGGCTCGCCATCCGCAGACGCGCCCTGACCGCGACGTAGCGCGAGGGACCGTCACGGGCCCACGTCACGGGCCCACGTCACGGGCCCACGTCACGGGCCCACGTCACGGGCCCACGTCACGGGCCCCGCAGTGGGCGCTGGACGGCGAGCACCGAACGGCGCGCTACTTGGCGTCGGCGTAGCACTCCACCGCGACCG
The DNA here is from genome assembly GCF_044456985.1 of Nonomuraea sp. NPDC050663. Classification (NCBI taxonomy): domain Bacteria; kingdom Bacillati; phylum Actinomycetota; class Actinomycetes; order Streptosporangiales; family Streptosporangiaceae; genus Nonomuraea; species Nonomuraea sp. NPDC050663. The sequence continues at coordinate 87,703 of NZ_JBITGL010000014.1, read as the reverse complement.
CCTCCATCGGGATCCGCACCGGCGTGCCCCCGAACAGCAGCCGCGTGGCCTCCTCCGCCGCCTTGCCCACCGCGGCGATCACCTCGTCGCCCTGCTCGGCCGGGCAGTGCACCATCACCTCGTCGTGCTGGAAGAACACCAACCGCGCCGCCTCCGGCAGCAGCCCGCGCAGCACCGCCATCATCGCCAGCGCCCACTCCGCGGCCGTGCCCTGCACGACGAAGTTGCGCGTGAAACGCCCCCGGTCGCGCGCCGCGCGACCGCCCTCGGGTCCCGACACCAGCGATCGCCACCGGTCGGAGGGCGGCGGGGAGGTACGGCCGAGCCAGGAGCGCACCACGCGCCCCTCCTCCCCGGCCCGGGCGGCGTCCTCGACGAACTGGTAGGCCTTGGGGAAGCGCTGCCGCATGACGGCCAGCAGCTTGGGCGCGTCACCGCTGGTGCCGCCGTACATGGCAGACAACATCGCGATCTTCGCGTGGTCGCGCTCGCCGCCGAAGGACTGCGCCAGCGCGGCGTACAGGTCGATCTCGCCCGCCGCCCGCGCCAGCCCGCCGTCGCCGGCCATGGCCGCCAGCACCCGCGGCTCCAGCTGCGCCGCGTCGGCCACGACGAGGGTCCAGCCCGGTTCGGCCACCACGACCTTGCGCATCGACTTGTGGATCTGCAGCGCGCCGCCGCCGTTGGTCGCCCACCGCCCGGTGACGACGCCGCCGACCACGTATTCGGGCCGGAATCGCCCGTCGCGCACCCACTGGTCGGCCCAGGCCCAGCCGTGGAAGCTGTGCAGCCTGGCGAGCTCCTTGTAGGCGAGCAGCGGCGCGATCGCCGGATGGTCGATCTGCTTGAGCTCCCACGATCGCGTGGACTTGAGGTCGACCCCGGCCGCTTTGAAGGCCTTGATCACCTGCTGCGCGGAGTCGGGGTTGATCGTGTGCCCGAAGATCGCGGCCAGCTCGTCGGCCAGGGCCTGCAGCTTGACCGGCCGCATGCCCCTCATCGGCCGCGGCCCCAGCTTCTCGGTGAGCAGGGCGTCGTGCGCGCGGCGGTTCCACGGCATGCCCGCCTCGGCCATCTCGGCCGCGATCAGCCCGCCCGCCGACTCGGCGGCGACCAGCAGCCTGAACCTGCCGGGCTCGGGCAGCCGCTCGATGCGGGCGAGCTGGTCGGCCAGCACCTCCTCGACCGCGGAGACGCCGAGCGGTTCCGCGGGGAACAGCGTGTCGGCGCCCGCGTCGCTCTCGTGCGGCTCGGGCAGGCCGTGGAGCCGCGCGTGGGCCGCCTTGGCCGATCGCGCCGCGCCGTACCGGCCCTCGGCCGCGAGCAGCAGCCCCTCGGTCAGCGCCAGATCGTGGCAGCGGCTCACCCGCACGCCCTCGCGCAGCAGCGGTGTGTACGCCTCGCGCGCGTCGGCCCACACCCAGCGCGGGCGCTCGTGTTCGAGCTTTCGCACGGCGGCCGCGACGTCGTCGGGACGGTCGGGCCCGACGTGGGTGGGAGTCAGCGGTACGTACACGCTCCCACTGTGGCAGACGGCTCCGACAAGCCAGGAAGCGACGCCGGGGCCGTCACCGCAGGCTGATCACCACCTCGTCCTCCACCGGCGGCTCCAGCTCCTGCGTGAGGCACCCGGTCGCCGCGAAGCAGCGGATGGTGACGTCGGAGGGCGTGACCGCCACGTGCAGGAAGCTCTTGAAGAACGGCGGCGTGTCCCAGTCGGACAACTCCGACAGGAACCGGTGGAACACCTTGTCGACCGGCAGCCGCAGCGGCCACGGCCAGGCGCCCAGGATGCGCGCCGCCCACCTCATCCGCCGGGTGATCGTCACCGGCTCCTCGACCGGCCGGACCGGCCTGATGCCGATCTGCTCGGCCATGATGCAGACCGCCTCCTGTGGGGTGAGGTAGAGCCAGCGCATGCGCAGCCGCTTGGCGTACAGCTGGCTGTAGAACGACAGGGAGTCGCCGCGCAGCGGGTAGCACCGGTACTCCTCCTCGTGCACCCCGCCCACGTCGACGCGCCGCACGGTGTGGGTGGCGTGCATGAACGCCCCGGAACCGCCCGCGACGAGATACTGGATCACCCGGTCGCCCACCTTGACCGGATAACGCTGGTAGTTGTGCACGTCGCCGCCGATGGCCGCCACGTAGTTGTGGGCGGGGTCGCGCACGATGTCGTCGATCGTCCCGCCTCCCTCCAGCGGTGAGGGCGTGTAGTCGTTGCGGCGGTAGATCGGCTTGCCGGTGACGAGGATCTTCGGCCGGGGGTCGGCGGAGGTGCGGCGCAGCCACGCGACCTGGTCCTTGTCGAGCTCGCCGCGGATCCCGGTGTCGACGCCGACGAGCAGCAGGTGCGGCGTCTCGATCACCCAGTACGGCGCCTGCTGGACGGCCTGCTGCTCGGGCAGTCCGCGCATCTTGCGTGCCTCGGCCAGGGCGGGCTCGTCGATCTTCTCGGGCTTGCGCCACAGCAGCCCGCGCAGCCCCCGGTCGGGCTGCGGCTTCAGCGGGGGCGCGTCGCAGAAGACCCGCATGAACCCGCCGAGCCCGTCGTACCAGTCGTGGTTGCCGGGCACGGCGTAGATCGGCGCCCGGTAGTCCTTGTACGGGCGGAAGAACTTGTCGCAGTACTCGTTGCCCGAGCCCGTCGGATAGATCACGTCGCTGGCCACGACCGCGAAGTCCGTGTCCTGGCCGATCCTGCCCATCCCCGGCACCACGGCGTACTGCGACGCGTCGCCCTCGCCGGGGTCACCCAGCAGCAGGAACGAGAAGCTCTCGCCCACCGGCGGCCGGATTTTCAGCTCGGGGTCGAAGTCCTCGCGGCTGCGCTGGTAGTCCATCCACCGCCTGCGCACCTCCCCCGAGGGGTCGCCGAACAGCCCCGCCAGGATCTCGTTGCGCGAACGCCACAAGGTGGCAGGGTTCAGCCAGGAGAAGCTGCGGTCGTTGGGCCGCAGATCCTTGAACGTTCCGATCTGCTGGCACCGCCAGCCGGCCCCCGCCTCCGAGACCCTCGAAGAGACCTGTTTCCCGCGCTCCGCCGCCAGCTCGACCATGGCAATATCTTTACCTTGATCTTGCCGGAACGCATCCTTTCAAGCCAACTCTGCGTGCATCTGACGACACAGCGCGATACCCTCGACGCTCAGGGCTGGCATGGGTGGATTCATATGGCCAGAAACGGGTTCAACGAACGCACCTCGGCGCGTGTCGACGCCGTCGAGGGTCTTCTCGCTTACGCCTCGACCCAGTCGCGATGGAGCCGCCTGGCCATCGAACGGGTCTGGGAGGCGGTCGCGCTCAGCCGCGAACTGGCGAGAACCGATCCTGGGGCGCACACGGCGCTGCTCGCTCGTTCGCTGCGCACGGCGGCGCGCCTGATGCTCCGCCGCCGGCGCCCCGACGACGCCCTCCCGTCCGCGCAGGAGGCCGTGAAGCTGGCCAGGGCGGTGGGAGGGGCGCCGCTGATCCTGGCACTCGGATGCCTGTCGGAGGTCCTCACGGCCCTGGGCCGCCACGAGGAGGCGGCGATGGCCATGGTCGAGGCCGACAAGCTCACCTGAGTTACTGCCCACCGGCCGTCGCGGTCGTCCTCGCGAGGACGACCGGCGGCTGCCGAACGGCAAATCCAGCTGGCCCGCGATGGGACCGGCCGCCCGCCGGCGTTCGTGATCACTGGCGGGAACGTCAACGACTGCACCCGCCTGCGCCAGGTGCTGGAGTCCGCCATCCCCGAACGCGCCGACCAGATCGCCGGCCGCAAGCGGCGCGCTGCGAAGTCTCAGTCCTCAACCCCGGTCGCGGGAGCCTTCTCTGGATGAGCACGGGCGTTTTCACAGTTCAGCGACACCCACTCAGGGCCTGAGGCTCAGCCGAAGTGTGGCGGCTGGTCGGGGGACGGCAGGCCGTAACAGGTCATTCTCTGAGGCGGTCACGATACGCGCGCACCTTGGCGATGCTGCCGCAGCCCCGCGCACCGGGCGCCGGATTCATGGCACACCAGCGGCGGGCGCCGTTGCGGCTGTGGTCGTAGAAGACCCACGAGCAGTCCGGGCATGCCTTCAGCCGCGCCCACTGCCCTGCCCTGACCGCCTCCACCACCAGTGCGAGCAGTCGGCCGGCCGTACCGTCCGTCTGCGGACGTAGCACCACTCCGGGCGCATCAGACGACAGATCGGCGCGCAGCGGGTGACGCACGAGCCACGGCGACAGCCCGATCGGCTGTTCCTGTCCGAGCACCACACGCAGGTCCCGCCGCAGCTCCGCCAGCTCGCCGTCCGATGAGCCGCCCACCCCTGGAGTCGGTACGGCCGGCAGTTCCGCCCGCCACGCCGCCGGATCGGCGACCAGTCCCGGCAATCGATCCTCGGGCACGCGGGTGTCATTCGGCACCCACCAGGTGTTGATGAACGCCCGCACCTGCTCCAGTCCTCCAGGAGCCACGCTCTCCGCCATGTAACCAGTTTACCACTTAAGCGGTAACTGTTACCGTCTAAAAGTATGACTGGTAACAGCTATGCGGCCGTACTGCGCACTCCCGGGATCGGCGTCTGGTCCGCGGTGATGGTGTGCCAGCGCTTCCCCGTCGCCATGGCCCCGCTCGCTCTCGTCTTCCTCGGCCACGCAGTCACCGGCTCCTACGCCGTCGGAGCCCTGCTCGGTGGCGCCCACGCCCTGGCCGAGGCACTCGCCGCCGGACCGTTGGGCAGGCGCTTCGACGTGCGCCCCGCACGCGGCGAACTCGCGCGGGTGCTGTCCGCCGAAGCCGCCGTCTTCGCCGCCCTGGCGGTGGCTGCCCCCGCGCTGACCGCGGCGGGCGCCTCCCCGTGGGCGACGGTCGGGATGATCGTGCCCGCCTGCCTGGGTGGCGGCGTTTCCGCCGGTGCACACGGCGGACTGCGTGCCTATCTGGTACGGCTGGCACCCGCGGAAAGCCGTGTCCCGGCGCTCAGCCTCGAGTCGACGACCTCCACGATCGTGTGGACCGCCGCCCCCGCCCTGGTCGCGGGACTCGCCGTCATCGACGCCAGGATCCCCATCGCCGCGATGGCGGCGCTGGCCGCGGCGGGCGCCGTACTGGCCAGGCGGCTGCGCGATCTCGCCCCCGCCGTCGCGACCGGCCAAGCATCCGAAGAGGCGGGCGGAGGAACGGCGGCGATGGCGGCCGAGGAGGCGACCAGCAAGAGGTCGGATGAGGAGATCTCCAGGGCGATCAGGACGGCGACCTCGAAGCCGTCTGGGCTGTGGCGATCGAGTTGGCCCGCGATGGCCTACGACGGTGCGGTGATGTTCGCGTTCGGCGCGGTGAGTCTGGCCCTGCCCGTGCTCCTGACAGACCACGGCGCCGAAGCGGGACTGTCGGGACTGGTACTGACTTCCTTCGCGCTGGCCGGGATCGTCGGCGGCCTCCTGTACGGGGTGCGGGTCTGGCCGGGGACGCCGTTGCGGCACGCCGTCCTGTTCGCGCTGGGGCTCAGCGTGTCACTGGTCGCGGCGGCGTTGGTCCCGGTGCTGGGGGCGGTTGTGATGCTGCTCGCGCTGGCCGGGTTCTTCGAGACCCCGGCACTGACCGCTCGCGCGGCCGCGCTTCAGGACGTCCTGCCCGAGTCCAGCTGGGCGGCCGGGTTCTCGGCGCTGTACGGTGCGGCGGGTCTGGGGTATGGCGCGGCGGGGCTGGCGGTGGCATGGCTGATCGAACGCGTACCCGCGCAGGTCGCGCTCGGCATCTGCGTGGTGACCGCGGTCGCGGTGGCGCTCGCCTCCACCGCGATGGATGTCCGCCGGCTGACGCCGACGAAGGCGTGAGGCGGCCACGAGGGTGCCCAGCGGCGCGGGGACCGAGTCCACGTCGTGGGGAAGGCGACCAAACACCGAAGGGCCCTTAGAACCACGACACCCGGTAGTCGTCGAACGTGGCCTTGGCGTCGGCCTCTCCCGCGTGCGTCAGCTGCACTCCCACGCTCGGCTGCTTGTCGGAGGCCGCCTTGAGCGTGTCGTCCACCGTGACGGCGAGCGTGCCGTTCACCCACAACGCGAGGCTCATGCGCTCCCCCTCCCGCGCGCACTGGGCCTGCAGCCGTACCTTGCCCGGTTTGAACCCGGAGACCGGCACGTCGGCCGTCAGGTCCCAGCCGTCCTTGTCGACGGCCTTGCGGATCCTGGCCCGCCCGTCCTGCCGGATCTCCAGGTCGTAGGAGGCGCCCTGCCCGTCGTGGAGGTAGTTGCAGTACAGCCCGGCCCTGGCGCCGGGGCTGCCCTCGATCAGCACGGTCGCCTCCATCAGCAGCCGCGACGGGAAGTTGGCGTTGATCGGCGGCCGCGACCAGGAGCCGGCCCCGCCGCTGGCGGTGAGGACGAACTGGCCGGGCGGGTCGGAGTAGGCGCCGCCGGAGTCGGTGATCCAGCCGGACTCGTTGGAGTCGAAGGCCTCGGTGTAGAGCACGCCGTCGGCGGCGGGCGGCCCGGAAGGGCTCAGCACCACGAGGGCGGTCGCGGCGGCCGCGACGAGGGCGGCGGCGCCCGCGCCGATCGCGATCCACCTGCCGGTCCTGCGCCGGGGCGGCACGGTGGCCGACGGGGCGCCGGCCGGGCCGCCAGGGCCGCCCGGGCCGCCCGGCGAGGCGACGGCGGTGGGCGGCGGCGTGGTGAGCGAGGCGAGGTCGATGCGGAGCGTGCCGGCCACCGCCTGGGCGTCGACCCGGGTGCTGCCGACCAGGCGTGCGGCCAGGTCCTGGGCGGAGGGGCGGCTGGCGGGGTCCTTCTCCAGGGCCGCGGCGACCAGCGGGCGCAGGCCGGGTTCGACGGCCTCCAGCGAGGGCCGGTCGTTGACGACCCGCATGAGCGCCTCGGGCACCGTGCGCGCCGCGAACGGTGAGCGGCCCGTGGCGGCGGCGAACACGACGCAGCCCCAGGCGAAGATGTCGGCCGCCGGGGTGAGGTGGTGATCGTTGATCACCTCGGGCGCCATGTATTCGGGCGTGCCCAGCAGCCGGCCTGTCACGGTCTTGCCGTGTCCGAGGTCGAGGGCGCGGGCGATGCCGAAGTCGATGACGCGCGGGCCGAGCGGCGACAGCAGCACGTTGGCCGGCTTGAGGTCGCAGTGCACCACGCCCGCGCCGTGGATGGCGGTCAGCGCCGTGGCCACCCCGACGGCGAGCGCCTCCAGGTTGGAGCCGGTCAGCGGCCCGCTCTCGCGCAGCACCCGGCCCAGGTCGGGTCCGGCGACGTACTCGGTGACCAGCCACAGCGGTGCCGCGTCCAGCCGGGAGTCGAGCACGGGGGCGGTGCAGAAGCGCCGCACCCGTCCGGCCGCCGCGACCTCGCGGCGGAAACGCTCGGCGAACTCGGGGTCGTTGGCCAGGTGCGGGGTGATGACCTTGACCGCCACCGGCCCCTGCGGCCCCTCGGCGAGGAAGACCGAGCCCATGCCGCCTTGCCCGAGCCGGCCGGCGATCCGGTACGGGCCGAGCTCGACGGGATCGCCTTCACGGAGGGCTTGTACGGCAGGCGGCCCGTAGGCGGCGGCGCTCATGGCGGGACATAGTAGACGATTAAGGAATCAGCACGCCCGGGTTGAGGATTCCCGCCGGATCGAGCCGTTCCTTCACCGCGCGCAGGATCTCCACGCCCAGGGGGCCGATCTCCTCGGCGTAGGCCTCGCGGTGGTCCCTGCCGACGCCGTGGTGGTGCGAGATCGTCCCGTCCGCGCTCACGATCGCGGCGTTGACCTGACGCTTGGCCGCCTCCCACGTCTCCAGGTCGGCGCTGGTGACGACGGTGAAGTAGAGCGAGGCGCCGGTCTCGTAGACGTGCGAGATGTGGCACATGACCAGCGGGTTGCCGAGCGCCCCGAGCAGCGCGAGCCGTACGGCGTCGTAGAGCCTGGGCAGATTGGACCAGAAGGTGGCGGTCTCCAGGGTCTCGACGGTCGCGCCGGCCGCCAGGAGGGAGTCGCGCAGGTACGGCGCGGAGAACCGGCCGTGCGCCCACGCCTGTCCTGGCTCCTCGCCGAGGCAGGCGCCGCCGTGCTCGGCGAGGACGGCGCGCGCCGCGTCCCACCGCGCCCGGTCGGCGGGGGTGCCGGACGAGCCCTCGAAGCCCGCGATCGCCAGGCAGCCGCCCTCTCCCCCGCCCCCGATCGACTCGGGCTTGGCCAGACCGATCATCGTCTCCGTCTCGTCGGAGAGCCGGAGCACGGCCGGCAGCAGCCCCCGCTGTGCCAGCGACCGCATCGCCGACGCCCCGTCCTGGAACGCCGGGAACCTCCACCCCTCGTACTCCTGGACGGCGGGCGCGCGTCGGACCCGCAGCCGCAGCGACGTGATCACCCCGAACGCCCCCTCGGAGCCGAGGACCAGCTGGCGCAGGTCGGGCCCGGCGGCCGACTTCGGCGCGCGTCCCAGCTCCAGCGTCCCGCCGGGGGTCGCCACGGTGAGCCCCACCACCATGTCGTCGAACCTGCCGTAGCCCGCCGAGGCCTGGCCGCTGGAGCGGGCGGCGGCGAACCCGCCGAGCGTGGCGTACTCGAAGGACTGCGGGAAGTGTCCCAGCGTCAGCCCGTGCTCGCCGAGCAGGCGCTCGGCCTCGGGAGCCCTGATGCCCGGCTCGAACACGGCCACCATCGAGTCGGCGTCGACGGAGACGAGGCGGTCCAGCCGGGCCAGGTCCAGGGCGATGACGCCCGCGAAGCCCTCGCGCGCCGGCGCGAGGCCGCCGACCACCGAGGTGCCGCCGCCGAAGGGCACGACCGCGATCCGCTCGGCCGCGCACACCCGGAGCACGGCGAGCACCTCGTCGTGGGAGCCGGGCGAGACGACCGCGTCGGGCGCGTCGGATCCGTCGCCCGCCAGCATGCGCATCAGGTCGGGCGTGGACTTGCCCCGCGTGTGGCGGACGCGCGCCTCCCTGTCGGTGCTGACGCGGGTGATCGCCCGCAGCTCGTCGAGGGCGGGCAGAACGGGTTCCGCCAGCCGTACCTGCTCCATGGCGACGGGCGCCACGGGCGGCCGCACGCCGAGGAGGTCGTGCAGCAGCTTGACGATCGGCTCGGGCAGCTCTCGGGCCTTGGCCGGATCGCCCCAGCCCTGCCAGTTCATCGCATCCACCTCTACACTGTGACACATGACGTCAATTCGTCACAACGACGGCGTGCTGGACGCCGCTCTGGCCTGCGTGCTCGCCCACGGCGTGCGCCGTACGACGCTGACCGACGTGGCGCGCCGGGCCGGGGTATCGCGCATGACGATCTACCGCCGCTGGCCCGACGTGCGCACGCTGGTGGCCGATCTGATGACCCGCGAGTGGACCCGCGTGCTCGAAGGACTGGAGCTGTCGGACCCGGTCGAGGCCGTGGTGTCGGGGGTCAGGGCGATGCGGGGGCACCCGTTGTGGCGCAAGATCGTCGAGGTGGACCCCGAGTTGCTGCTGCCGTACCTGACCGACCGGCGCGGCGCGGCGCACGAGGCGATCCTGTCGGTCCTCGAACCGGTCGCAGGCTCGCCCGCGAAGGCCCGCGCGGTGCTGCTGACCGCGCAGTCGTTCCTGATCTCCGCTCCCACGATGCTCTGCCCCACCACCACCGACGAGCTCGACGCCGAGCTCCGCACCCTGCTGGAGGCATACCTTGGACAGCTCTCTCAACGCCGCCAGGCGGGCGGCTGACCTGCGGCGCGTCGCCGAGGAGACGGTCGACGTGCTGGTGGTCGGGCTGGGCGCGACGGGCGCGGGCGCGGCCCTCGACGCCGCCTCGCGCGGGCTGACGGTCGCCGCGATCGACGCGCACGACCTGGCCTTCGGCACCTCGCGCTGGAGTTCCAAGATGATCCACGGCGGGCTGCGCTACCTGGCCAAGGGCCAGCTCGACGTCGCCCACGAGAGCGCCGTCGAACGCGGCATCCTGCTCACCCGCACCGCACCGCACCTGGTCAAGGCCTCGCCGTACCTGCTGCCCCTCACGCCGGACGTGCCCGCGTCGCAGGCGGCGCTGGTGATGACCGGATACCGCCTCGGCGACGCCCTGCGCGCCGCCGCGCGCACCCCGCGCCGCGCGCTGCCGGGACCGGCGCGCCTGCGCGCGGGCAGGGCGCTGGAGCTGGCGCCGGTGCTGCGGCGCGAGGGCCTGCGCGGCGGGCTGCTGTCGTGGGACGGCCGGCTGGTCGACGACGCCCGCCTCGTGGTGGCCCTCGCCCGCACCGCCGCCTGGTGCGGCGCGCGGATCCTGACCCGCTGCCGGGCGCTGCGCCTGTCGTACGGCCGGGCGGAGGTGCGCGACGAGCTGACCGGTTCGACGCTGACCGTCCGCGCCCGCGCGATCGTGAACGCGACCGGCGTCTGGGCCGGCGGCCTGGCTCCGTCGGTACGGCTGCGCCCTTCGCGCGGCACCCACCTGGTCCTGCGGCCGGGGTCGCTGCCCGGGTTGCGCGGCGGGCTGCACGTGCCGCTGCCCGGAAGCTCCAACCGTTTCGCCCTCGTCCTGCCGCAGGCGGACGGCCGCGTCTACGTGGGCCTGACCGACGAGCCCGTCGACGGGCCGATCCCCGACGTCCCGGAGGCGCCCGAGTCGGACATCACGGCGTTGCTGGAGGTGCTCAACTCCGTCCTGGAGGCGCCGCTGACGCGTGACGACGTCGCGGGGGCGTTCGCCGGGCTCCGGCCGCTGCTGGAGGCGGAGGGGCGGACGGCCGACCTGTCACGCAGGCACGCCGTCCTCGACGAGGACGGGGTGGTGACGGTGGTGGGCGGCAAGCTCACGACATATCGGCGGATGGCGGAGGACGCGGTGGATCGTGCCGTGGCGCTGCGGTCCCTGAACGCCGGGCCGTCGGTGACGGCGTCGTTGCCCCTGGTCGGCGCACGCGGCCCGATGGCACGCGACGGCTCCGTCCCCGCCCGACTGGTGGCGCGCTACGGCGCGGAGGCCGCCGACGTCTGGCGCTTGGCGGGAAGACATCCCGAGCACGACGGACTCCTGGCCGAGCTCATGTGGGCCGTCCGGCACGAGGGCGCCCTCGACGAGGACGATCTGCTCGACCGCCGCACCCGCATCGGCCTGGTCCCCGAGGACCGCGCGGCGGCCCTCCCCCTGGCGCGCGCGGCGCTGCACGCGGGGTGACAAGGGCAAATGCCTGGGCATGAATGCGATAAGCCCGGAGAGTTGTTTCCACCCCTCCCGGACAACCCCCCACCCGGTAGGTTAGCCTTGCCTAAGTTGATCGACGGATTCGGGGGGACCGGAACGTGCCCAGAGGCTGCGACCATCCGGAGGGGTGCCACACCGGCGCCCTGCCGACCTTCGCGAGCGCGACGGTCGGAGCCCGGTCGTGGCTGCTGGTCGAATACAGCGGCCCATGGGCGGACCGGGTGGAGAATTCAAGTCTCCCCGATGGAATCGCCAAACTCGTGCGGCGTGCCACCGAGAGGGGCATCAGGCCGCAGCTGATCCGCCGCCCCGGTCGCCGGACCCCGCTGCCGGACCAGGGAATCCGTGTGCTAGTCGCGTACGCGGCAGGAGAGCGTCCCTGGTTGGCCCAGGGAATCGTCGCAGGTCCCGATGATCTTGACCTTGACGCCGTGATGGCGGGAGTGGTCCCAGAGTCCTGCATACTTGAAGACGAGCCGGTATTTCTGGTCTGCACGCACGCCAAGCGCAATGCGTGCTGCGCCCGCATTGGACTACCCCTCGCTCGGTCGCTGGCAGAGTTTTTGCCGGACAGAGTGTGGGAAACGTCACACGTTGGCGGCGATAGGTACGCCGCCAACCTCGTGTGCTTGCCACACGGACTTTATTACGGCAGCATGTCTCAGGCTGCCGCGTTGTCGGCGGCTAGCGCGTACCGGTCGGGCGAGATCATCCTCGACCGTTACCGGGGACGCGCAGGCATCCCTGAGCCATTGCAAGCCGTTGAGCATTTCGCCCGAATCCATACGGGTGTGCTTTCGGTCTGCGGTGTGTCCGTGGAATCCTCCAGGTTGGACGGCGACGTCACCGAAGCCATCGTGCGCTGCGGAGACGTGCGGCTTCAGGTTGTGGTTGAGCCATCGGTGTTCCAAACACCGTGTGGTACGGCTTGCGCCGAAACGATCACGACCTATCGGCTGATCTCGCTGGACAGGCTTTCGCCTGTGCGGTACGTCACGCCCGTCCTCACTTGAGCAGGGAACATCCCGGCAACCCTTTGCGTTGGAGCAGTGACGCCAAAATGCGTCCAATGCGGCTCATCAGACCAGAAATACTCTCAAGAAGGTGGATTCTCATGTCTCAGGTACGTCGGCAGCTCACCCGCCCGCGCCCCAGCTGGGGTTGGCAGGATGATGCCGCGTGCCGGGGTGAGGACCTCGTGCTGTTCTTCGGCCCCGATGGGGAGCGGCAGCCCGAGCGTGACAACCGCGAAAAGAAGGCCAAGGCGATCTGCGGCGCTTGCCCGGTGCGCAACGAGTGCCTCGACTACGCGCTGTCCCGTCCGGAGAAGTACGGCACGTGGGGCGGTTTGAACGAGGACGAGCGCGCTTCCGAGCGTCGTCGTCGTATGCGTCGCGCCGCGAGCGCCGGCATCTCCGCCGCCTGAGTTATCCCGGTACGAACAAGAAGCGTGATCACGCAGTTGTCCCGATGATGCCTGCCCGGATCCGGCGACGGACCCGGGCGGACGCGAACCCGGTCGGGACAACTGCCTGATCAAGCCGGGATGTCCTGAACGCCGATCCTGCGGCGGAAGACCCAGTACGACCACGACTGGTAGACCAGCACCACCGGTAGGAAGATCACCGCCACCCAGGTCATGATGCCCAGCGTCTTGGGCGAGGCCGCGGCGTTGGTCACCGTGAGGCTGTTGGCCGGATCCAGCGTCGAGGGCAGGACATCCGGATAGAGCACCACGAACAGACTCGCCACGGCTAGCCCGATGGCCGCCGCCGACAGGCTGAACGACCATCCCTCGCGTCCGGCGACCGCCATCCCGAGCGCTCCCACGAAGGCCAGGGCCGCCAGCGCCGCCATCACGATGGTGACCGCGTTGCCGCTCATCACCTGCGTCCACACGAGGAACGCGACCGCGAGCACCGCCGCGACCACACCCGCCTGCAGGGCGATCGACCTGGCCCGCCTGCGGATCTCCCCCACCGTCTTCAGCGAGACGAAGATCGCTCCGTGCGTGGCGAACAACGACAACGTCACCAGCCCGCCGAGCAGCGCGTACGGGTTGAGCAGATCCCAGAGGGTGCCGACGTACTCATGCGAGGCGTCCAGCTTCACCCCGCGCACGATGTTGGCGAACGCCACGCCCCACAACAACGCCGGCACGAACGAGCCGAACACGATGGCCTTGTCCCAGTTGGCCCGCCAGCGATCCGAATCGCGCTTGCCCCGATACTCGAACGCCACCCCGCGCAGGATGAGCGCCACCAGGATCACGAAGAGCGGCAGGTAGAAGCCGCTGAACAGGCTGGCGTACCACTCGGGGAAGGCCGCGAACGTCGCGCCGCCCGCCGTCAGCAGCCACACCTCGTTGCCATCCCAGACGGGGCCGATCGTATTGATCATCACGCGGCGCTCGACGCCGTCCCTCGACAACACCGGCAGCAGCATGCCGACACCGAAGTCGAAGCCCTCCAGGACGAAGTAACCCACCCAGAGCACGGCGATCGCGATGAACCAGACATCGTTGAGTGTCATGACTCCCCCTAGTACGCGAACGCCAGCTTGTCGGCATCGCGGGGCTCCTCCTCGGGGGGCGGCCCCGCCTTGCCGTACTTGATCATCAGGCCCACCTCGACGACGGCCAGCGCGCCGTACAGCAGGGTGAAGCCGATCAGCGAGGTCAGCACCGTGCCGGAGCCGACCGCCGGCGAGACCCCGTCGGGGGTCGGCATGACGCTGAACACCAGCCACGGCTGGCGGCCCATCTCGGTGAAGATCCAGCCGAAGCTGTGCGCGAGCGAGGGCAGGATCACCGCCCACACCGCGCCGCGCCACAACCAGGGCTTGTCGGGCAGGCGCCCCCTGCGGGTGACCCAGAGCAGCACCAGCGCCACGAGCGCGGCCAGGGCGCCGAAGCCGATCATGAGGCGGAAGCCCCAGTAGGTGATCGGGATGTAGGGGCGGTAGTCGCCCGGCCCGAACCGCTGCTCGTACTGCGCCTGCAGGTCGTTGATGCCCTCGACCCGGCCGTCGAACGAGCCGGTGGCCAGGTACGACAGGAGGCCGGGGATCTCGAGGGAGAAGATCGGCTCGGTGCCGTCGAGGGTGCCGATCGTGAACAGCGAGAACGGCGCCGGCTGCCGGGTCTCGTAGAGCGCCTCGGCGGCGGCCATCTTCATCGGCTGCGTCTGGGTCATGATCTTGCCGAGCGTGTCGCCGGAGACGAGCACCAGCGCGAAGGAGATCAGCGCGGTCCACGCGCCCAGCCGCAGCGACGGGAGGAAGACGTCGAGGTCGCGCCTGCGGCCCAGGTGGTAGGCGGAGACCGCCATCAGGATGACGCCGCCGGAGAGCCAGGCTCCGAAGATCGTGTGCGGGAAGGTCGCCAGCACGACCTTGTTGGTCAGCACCGCCGCGAAGTCGGTCAGCTCGGCCCGGCCGTTGCGCTCGGCGAAGCCGACCGGCCATTGCATGAAGGAGTTGGCCGCGAGGATGAAGTAGGCCGACAGCATGGTGCCGATCGCCACCAGCCAGATGCACATCAGGTGCAGGCCCTTGGACAGGCGGTCCCAGCCGAAGATCCACAGCCCCAGGAAGGTCGACTCCAGGAAGAAGGCGAGCAGGGCCTCGATCGCCAGGGGCGCCCCGAAGATGTCGCCGACGAAGCGCGAGTAGGAACTCCAGTTCATGCCGAACTGGAACTCCTGCACGATGCCGGTGACCACGCCCATGGCGAAGTTGATCAGCAGCAGCTTGCCCCAGAACTTGGCCGCCCGCTTGTAGGCGGGCTTTCCGGTGCGGAACCAGGCGGTCTGGATCAAGGCCACCAGCAGCGACATGCCGATGGTGATCGGCACGAAGAGGAAGTGGTACACCGTGGTGATACCGAACTGCCATCTCGCCAGATCCAACGCGTCCATGACGATCACGATAAGTGCGTGATCGAACACTCTATGTCAGGACACGCCCGTGACATCTTCACGGGCGGAGCGTGACAGCCGGCCGAGGCCTTTCCCGGCTCCGAGACGCGTCCATCGCCGCATGACAACCGACGTGGACGCGGGCGGCGATCGCCCTGCGCGGACCGCGCAAGATCTACGGCCCGGTCAGGGCCGCCGACGGCGTCGACCTGATGGGCGCACCCGGCAAGGTGGCGGCCACTGACGGCGTCGGCAAAACCACCACCGAGGAGACTGCTGGGCCTGACCACCCCCGACGCCGGCACGGTGTCCCTGTTCGGCTGCATCCCCGCCACAGCCACCGCCGAAGGGCTCGTGGGCGCGATGCTCCGGTCGGGCGGCTTCCTCAAGGAGATGACCGGCCGCGAGATCGTGCGGGTGATGGCCGCGCCGTACCCCGCGGAGGCGGCCAGGATCGCCGACGAGCGGGGCTGGTTGTGAGGGGGCCGGGGTTCTCGCCTGCCAGCGGTGGGTGCGCGAGGCCGCGTCAGCGAGGCCTCATGCGCGAGAGGGCCGATGAGTGCCCGCCGGGCGAAGGGCTGCGGGCGGGCGGTTCTGGGGGGTCTCCTGGTGCCCCGATGGGGCTGCCCGGTGGGTTTCGGACGGCCGCACCCTGCCGGTGCGGCCCGCCGATTGGCTGCGGGCGGTGGGCGGCCGGACCGGGAGGGCGGTCACGGGCGCGCGATGGGTACGGCACGCCGGGTGGGCCGAACCCCGGCGGGCGACCGCTGTCAGGCGATCAGATCGTCGAACTCACCGTCCTTGGTGCCCAGGACGAACGCCTCGATCTCGGCGCGGGTGTAGACCAGGGCCGGGCCGTCGGGGAAGCGGGAATTGCGCATGGCGACTTCGCCGGTGGGCAGCGGGGCGAGTTCGACGCAGTTACCGTTGGGGTTGCTGCGGGTGCTCTTACGCCAGGTGACCGGAAGGTGGTTTGCGGCGATTCCGTTATGGATGCCCTGCATGGGGGATGGCTCCTCCGTGATTACGAATGCACGTGCATCCGAGGATAGGGCAGGGAACTGATCTTCATATACCGGATGACCAAAATCAGCCTCGGAGGGCAGCGATGAACTGGGTGGTTTCCTCAGGCGTCAGAGCCTGGGTGCTGAGCCGGTTCATGACCTCGGTGTAATGCTCCGACTCGGCGGGTTTGTCCAGGTAGAGCGCGGAGGTGAGCTGCTCCATGTAGACCACGTCGGGCAGCTCGGGCTGCGGGAAGCGCAGCAGCGAGAAGGGCCCGCCAGCCGCGGCGTGGCCGCCACGGTCGAACGGCATGATCTGCAGCGTCACGTTGGGCAGGGCCGCCATCGTCAGCAGATGGTCGAGCTGGTCGCGCAGCACCTCGGGGCCACCCGGGCTGCGCCGTACGCACGACTCGTCGAGCACCGCCCACAACCTCAGCGGACGATCGCCGGTCAGGCGGCGCTGGCGGGTGACGCGGACCGAGACCCGGCGGTCCATCTCGGTGATGGGGGCGCGGGCGTGGTCCAGGGCGATGACGGCGCGGGCGTAGACGGGAGTCTGCAGCAGGCCGGGCACGAACTGGTTCTCGTAGGTGCGGATGGCCGCGGCGGCCCCTTCGAGCCCGATGTAGACCTCGAACCAGCCGGGCAGCACGTCGGAGTACTTGTGCCACCAGCCCGGGGCGTTGGCCGTGCGGGCCAGCTCCAGCAGCGGGGCGCGCTCCTCGGGGTCGGTGACGCCGTAGAGGGTCAGCAGGTCGGCGACGTCGCGTTCCTTGAAGCTGACCTGGCCGAGCTCGAGGCGGCTGATCTTGGCGTGGGAGGCGCGGATGGAGTAGCCGGCGTCCTCGCGGGAGATGCCGTTGGCCACGCGCAGCTTGCGCAGCTGGGTGCCCAGCAGGATGCGCAGGACGGTGGGGCCACCCTGCGTGAAATCCAGGACCGAACCTTCCCCGACGTTCTCCGCCGCGCCCATGGCCGCTCCTTGATCGTGAGTGCCAAGTCTTCCACGGTGCACGTGCAAATGGAATATGCATCCGTAAATCACGAAAAGTCTTGCATCGGCAACCTCGTGACATAAGTATGGTCACTGAGATCACGCCTAGACGGGGACCGCGATGACGACCTCCGCCGCCAGACCGCAAGCCGCCGCCGGTCCGGCACCGCCCGAGTGGTTACAGACCGTCCTGTCCGACACCTCGCCGGACGGCGAGCTGGCCGTGTTCGACCAACCCTCGCCGGTCTCGGCCGCCAGGGTCTTCGTCGCCACGGTGCTCACCCAGTGGCAGGCCGACGACAGTGTCTACGACGCCCAGCTGGTGGTCACCGAACTGATCACCAACGCCATGCGCCACGGCGGCGGGGCCGCCAGCCTGGCGCTGGTGCTGCGTGGCACGCACGTCGGCTGCGCGGTCAGCGACCACAGCACGGCACCACCCGTTCCGACCACGCCCGACTACTTCGCCGAGTACGGCAGAGGCATGCACCTGATCCAGGCGCTGTCGATCTGCTGGGGCTGGTACCCGATGACCCACGGCAAACGGGTCTGGGCGGTCCTGCGCTGACCCTCTTTCACCGCTGCGCGAGAAGCTCCAGCACGTCGCCGTCGCTGAGCTGGCCGAAGCTGCCGTACCACTGACCCACCGCGCGGAAGCCGGCGGGCGTCGCCAGCACGACCACCTCGTCGGCCTCGGGCCGCATCGACCTGACCGTCTCCTGGGCGGCCACGGGGACGGCCAGCGTGAGCCTGCCCGGCTTGGCCGCCGCGACCGCGCGGAGCGCCGCGCGAGCCGTCACCCCGGTCGCCAGGCCGTCGTCGACCACCACGACCTCGCGCCCGGTCAGCGAGGGAAGCCGCCGCTCCCCGCGGTAGGCGCTCACCCGGCGATCCAGCTCGCGCTCCTCGCGCGCCACCACCTCGCGCAGGTCGTGCTCGGCGAGCCCGAGCCGGTCCATGAGCCGGGTGTCGAAGACCGGCTCGCCGCCCTCGCAGACCGCGCCCACCCCCAGCTCGGGGGTGGGCGGATAGCCGATCTTGCGCGTCACCAGGACGTCGAGCGTGCCGCCCAGCCGCCGCACGATCGGGACCGCCACCGGCACCCCACCGCGCGGCAACGCCAGCACGATGGGGTCCCGCAGGCCGTACAGACGCTCTGCCAGCAGCGCGCCCGCCTCGGCACGGTCGGCGAACAGGTGACCCATGCAGGGGGTCTACCCGCGGCTACCGTCCGCGATTCTTGTAGTGCGTGCGCAAGTACTTGGTGATGGACTTCCGCTTCGACTCCTGCTCCTTGCGCAGCCGCGCGTCACCACGCGAGGCCATCCAGGCCGCCTCGCGCTGCAGCTTGCGCCAGCTCTCCAGCCGCCGCTCGGGCAGCTCGCCGCTCTCCAGCGCCGCCAGGACGGCGCAGCCGGGCTCGCCGTCGTGGTTGCAGTCGTCGAAGCGGCACTGCCCGGCCAGTTCCTCGATGTCGGCGAAGACCAGGTCGACGCCTTCCGACATGCCGTACAGGCCCACCCGGCGGATGCCGGGGGTGTCGATCACGAGTCCGCCGCCGGGCAGCGTGATGAGCTCGCGGTGCACGGTGGTGTGACGGCCGCGGCCGTCACCCGCGCGCACCTGCTGGGTGTCCATGACCTCGTCGCCGGCCAGGGCGTTGACGAGCGTGGACTTGCCCGCTCCCGAGGGTCCGAGCACGACGGCCGTGCGCGAGCCCTGGAGGTAGCCGGAGACCAGCTCGACGCCCTCGCCCTGGAGCGAGGAGACGGCGTGCACGTCGACGCCGGGGGCGACGGCGCGCACGTCGGCCAGGAGCTCTTCCAGGCCGTGCTCGAACAGGTCGGACTTGGTGATCAGGACGACCGGCGTGCCGCCGCTCTCCCACGCCAGCGCCACGAGCCGCTCGATGCGGCCCAGGTCGGCGAAGTCGGTGGAGTGCATGGACGGCTCGGCGACGAAGACGATGTCGACATTGGCCGCCAGGACCTGGCCCTGGCTGTCGCCGGACAGGCCGCCGCGCGAGTCGCGCCCGACGCCCCCTCGGACGAAGGCGGTCGTGCGCGGCAGCACGGCCTCGAGTTCGTAGCGGCCTTCCGGCAGCATCCTGATCGCGGCCCAGTCGCCCACGCACGGCAGCGCGACCGGGTCGGTGGCGGCGGCTCGCCGCACGTCGGCGCTGTAGCGCGCCTGGTGGTGCCCGTCGGCGGCGATGACCTCGGCGGCGCCGCGGTCGACCCTGGCCACGCGGGCCGGGATGGTGTCGACGGGAAGCTCGGCGGCCATGGAATCGGTCCAGCCGAGCAGGGAAAGATCAAAAGACAACGCGATGCACCCTTGCAGGAAAGGGTGTCTTTCAGGCAGACACCCGGAGGTTGATGGACGAAGGCATGGTCATGACAAAGACCCGCATGCTGTCGTCACCTCCCTGGTAGTCGTGCCTGGAGAAACTGTAGCAAACTCTTGAACCCCGGTGCGCCCCGCGCCCGTACTACCAGCCATGGGGACGCTCTTGGGGATGGGGCGATCGGCGTGATCGCTCGGGTCGAACACACCGACGTGGGCGCGTACGCCCTCGGGCTGCTGGACGTGGCCGACGCTCTGGCGTTCGGCGAGCACCTGGAGGGGTGCCCGCCGTGCGTCGTGGAGCTGGCCGAGCTGGAGGGCGTGGCCGCGTTGCTGGACCGCGCCAGGCCGGTCGTGCTGCTGCGCCGCAGGGCCGAACGCCGGCGCAGGTACGGCATGGCGGTCGCGGGCATGGCCGCCGCGCTCGCCCTGGTCTCCGGCGGCACGGTCCTCGGCTTCACGATGGACGGCGGCACGCACGCGGTGGCGGCGCAGCACGGCGCGGCGAGCCCGGCGGCGGCCCAGCAGGGCGAGGTCGGGGGCGCCGTGATCCTCGACCACGCGCACCGCCCGGCCGAGGCGGCCTACCTGATCGGCACCCCCATCGAGGGCGTCGGCTCCCCCGGCGTCGGCGGCGCCGTGGTGCTGGAGGCCAAGACCTGGGGCACGCACGCGGTCCTGCGGCTGGCGGGCGTGAGGGGCCCGCTCAGGTGCGAGCTGGTGGCCGTGTCGCGGTCCGGTGAGCGCAGCGTCGTGACCGGCTGGGCGGTGCCCGAGCCGGGGTACGGCGTGCCGGGCTCCCCCGAGCCGCTCTACGTCCACGGCGGCAGCGCGCTGCCGATGGGCGACATCGACAGGTTCGAGGTCACCACCTCGGCCGGTGACAGGTTGCTGACCGTGAAGGTGTGATCATTCCGGCATGGAGTTCTTCTGTTTTCACCGCGATCGTCCCGGCTCGGCGGGGTTGCGCGACGAGTTGCTCGAAGCGCACTGGTCCTACATGGACGGCTTCGAGGCGGAGCTGATCGCCCGCGGCCCGACCCTGGACCTCGATGCCGACGTGGCGACCGGGAGCGTGCACATCGTCGACCTGCCCGATCCCGCCCGCGCGCGGGCGTTCGCCTTCGACGAGCCCAACTACCAGGCCGGGGTGTATCGGGACGTGATGGTGCGCCGGTGGCGCAACGTGCTGGGGCGGACCATGTGGGAGTTCCCCGGCGGCAGGGAGGGCGGCAACCGCTACCTGGTGCTGGGCCTGGGCGCCGGGCAGGCGGCCGACCTCACGCCGCCGCGAGGACAGGACGGGTTGATCGCGTACGGTCCGCTGCTGTCGGACGACGGCGAGGCCTGGCTGGGGACGGCGGTCCTGCTGCTCGCGCCGGACGCGGACGCGGCACGGGCCGTGCTCACCCCGGACCGGTACGCCGCCGTCGAGGTGCACGACTGGGTGTTCGGCGGCCGGCGCTAGACGGGACGAGCCCCGCCGGTCGGATGACCGGCGGGGCTCGTCCGGCGGCTGTTCACGGGCCGGGCGCGACTGCTTACAGGCCGGGCGCGGGGAACTGCGAGGTGAGCTCGCTGACCTCGGCGTGCACGCGACTGATGACGTCTTCCGCGTCACCCTTGGCCAGCGCGGTGACGACCTCGTCGATCCAGGCGCCGATCTGGCGCATCTCGGCCTCCTTCATGCCACGCGAGGTGACCGAGGGGGTGCCGATGCGGATGCCGGAGGGGTCGAACGGCTTGCGGGTGTCGAACGGCACCGTGTTGTAGTTGGTCTCGAGCCCGGCCCGGTCGAGGGCCTGGGCGGCGGGCTTGCCGCCGATGCCCTTGGGGGTCAGGTCGAGCAGGATGAGGTGGTTGTCGGTGCCGCCGGAGACCAGGTCGAAGCCGCGGCCGGACAGCTCTTCCGCCAGGGCCTTGGCATTGGAGACGATCTGGTGGGCGTAGGTCTTGAACTCGGGCTGGGCCGCCTCGTGCAGCGCCACCGCGATGGCGGCGGTGGTGTGGTTGTGGGGACCGCCCTGCAGGCCGGGGAAGACCGCCTTGTTGAGGGCGGTGGCGTGCTCGTCGGCGGTGGCCATGAGCATGGCGCCGCGCGGGCCGCGCAGCGTCTTGTGGGTGGTGGTGGAGATGACGTCGGCGTGGCCGACGGGCGACGGGTGCGCGCCGCCGGCGACGAGGCCGGCGATGTGCGCGATGTCGGCGGCGAGCACGGCGCCGACCTCGCGGGCGATGGCGGCGAAGCCCTCGAAGTCGATGGTGCGCGGGATGGCGGTGCCGCCGCAGAAGATCAGCTTGGGCCGGTGCTCGAGGGCCAGCTCGCGCACCTCGTCCATGTCGACGCGGCCGGTGTCCTTGCGCACGCCGTAGCGGACCGGGTTGAACCACTTGCCGGTGGCGCTGACCGACCAGCCGTGGGTGAGGTGGCCGCCGAAGGGCAGGCCCATGCCCATGACGGTGTCGCCCGGCTGCAGGAAGGCCATGTAGATCGCCAGGTTGGCGGGCGAGCCCGAGTAAGGCTGCACGTTGGCGTGGTTGACGCCGAAGACGGCCTTGGCGCGCTCCTGGGCGAGGGTCTCGATCTGGTCGATGACCTGCTGGCCCTCGTAGTAGCGCTTGCCGGCGTAGCCCTCGGAGTACTTGTTGGTCAGCACCGTGCCGGTGGCCTCGAGCACCGCCTTGGAGACGTAGTTCTCGGAGGCGATCAGCTTGACCGTGTCGGCCTGGCGTCGCTCCTCAGCCGTGATCAGCTCGGCGAGCTGGGGATCGACGTTCGCGAGAGAACCCATGAAAACTCCTCGTCATGCGGGGACCCAGGCGCTCGGCCCCCGCTCGGCCCGCTCCCCGGTGGTGCCCCACCTTCTGTGCGCCAGTCGCGCCCTAGACCTTATCAGCGGGAGATGCGGCTGGCGGAACTCGGCCAGAGCCTGTCGACCTCGGCGTTGAGCAATGCCCCGATGAGCACCGCGAGGGCCGTGATGTACAACCACAGCAGCACCGCGATGGGGGCCGCCAGCGAGCCGTACACGCTCACCGGGGACAGCCACGAGGCCAGCACCGCGCGCAGGACGGCGGCGCACACGATCCAGAGCACCAGCGCCAGGATCGCCCCCGGCAGCTCGCGGAACCAGCGGGTCCGCACCGGCACGCTGATGTGGTACAGCATCGTCAGGAAGAGCACCGAGCCGCTGATCACGACCGGCCAGTAGAGCAGGTCGACCAGGACCGCGTAGTCGCGGAAGGCCGCGCGCAGCAGGTCGGGGCCGATCAGCATGACGGGCATCACCACCACGCCGATCAGCAGCGAGACGATGTAGAGCCCGAAGGACATGAGGCGGGTGCTGATGATGCCGCGTGCCTCGCCCAGGCCGTAGGCGACGGAGATGAGGTCGACGTAGACGTACAGGGCCCGCGAACCCGACCAGAGCGCCAGCAGGAAGCCCAGCGAGATCAGCGGCACGCTGTGGTTGGGATTGAGCACGTCGTCGAGCAGCGGCGTGAGCACCTGCTCGATGGCGTAGTCGGTGAACAGGTAGTCGGCCTGTTCGAGCACTCCGGCGCGGATCGTCTGGATCACGTCCTCGCCCAGCAGGCTGCTCAGCGGCGCGAGCACCGCCAGCAGGCCCAGGACGAACGGCGGCAGCGACAGCAGCGCGAAGAAGGCCGCCTCGCCGGCCAGGCCGGTGACCCGGTAGGTGACCCCGGCGTTGACGGTGGCGCGCACGATGGACCAGGACCGGGTGTCGAGCAACCAGCTCAACCGGGTCCTGACGTCTTTGAGCGGCCTGCGCTTGCCTCGCGTGGGCCGTGTCCTCGCGTCCGTGGATGTCATCTCGCGCCCCAGCTTACGACCTGGTGAGGCAGCTACCCGGAAGCGTGGCCGCTATCAGTCAATGTCCACGATTCGTGCACCCAGGGGCAGAAGAGAAACGGGGATCATCTTGAGATTGGCTATGCCCAGCGGGATGCCGATGATCGAGATGAACAGCGGGATCGACGTGACCACGTGGCCGATCGCCAGCCACCAGCCCGCGAAGATCAGCCAGATGATGTTGCCGAGCGTCGACATGATCCCGGCGTCGGGATCACGTTCGACGGTCCTGCCGAAGGGCCACAGGGCGTAGGCGGCGATCCTGAACGAGGCGATGCCGAAGGGGATCGTCACGATCAGGATGCAGCAGATGACGCCCGCGATGGCGTAGCCGATCGCCAGCCAGATCCCCGCGAAGAGCAACCAGATGACATTCAGGATGGTCCGCATGATGAACAGTCTTTCATCACGCTCTGTAATAGATCATCCGGTATCCCCCTGATTCGCCCCTGACGCCCTCCCGGACCCGGGAGGACCGGCGAAGGCCTGGGCGATGCCCATCCACTCGGCCGCCGCCTCGCCCGTGATCTCCAGCCCGGTGTCGTCGCGGTGGATGCGCTGGGTGACGACGAGGCAGAAGTCGAGCGCCGTCCCGCTCACGCGGTCGGCGGCGTCCTGCGGCCCGTGGGTCCACGGCGTGCCGTCCGGCAACGACAGCTCCACCCTGACCGGCCGCTCGGGCGGCTGCATGCCGCGTACGGCGTAGCTGTAGGGGCGGGCCTGGCACCCGATGAGCGCCACGTGCCGCAGCCGGGCGGTGGGCCTGCGCTCGACCTTCACGGCGTCGGCCACGTCCTGGCCGTGCGCCCACGTCTCCATCAGCCTGGCCGTGACGAAGGAGGCCGCCGACATGTCGGGCCCGTACCAGGGCACCCGGTCCTTGGCCCCCAGCGTCGCGAACGTCTCCAGCATGGTCGCCCTGGCCCTGGAGAACCACTCCGCGACCTCCTCGGGCAGCAGGATGCGGCTCTCGTCGACCTGGTCGTCGACGAACTGCGCGCTCACCTCGGCCAGGGAGGCGCGGAACCCGATCGGGTCCGCCACGGCCCTGGTCGCCGCCTCGTCGAAGTACGCCAGATGGCTCACCTGGTCGCGGACCGCCCAGCCCTGCGCCGGGGTGGGCAGTTCCCAGTCGTCGGAGCGCAGCGGGCGCAGCAGGTCGTTCAGGTCGGCCGTCTCGGCTCTCAGGTCGTCCAGCAGTTCGCCGATTAAGTCCATGAGCGATGCTGTACAAGTGATATGCGAAAAATGCAAGGAGCGCCGGCACGAGGAGTGCAAGGGCGGCTCGTGGTGTGACTGCCAGCATCTGGGCGAGGTCGAGGCCGAGGAGTCTCCGCTCGACTGGCCGCGCCAGGGTTAGCTATCGTCTCGCGGGTGCCGGGTGATCGTTCCGCGTTAGCCGTACGGCTGCTGGCCGTGCTGGCCACGGCGATGCCCTTCGTCGCCCCGGCAGCCGAGTCGGTGGTGGCCGCCTCGGAGTGGGACCGGGTGTATCCGGGTCTCGTGGTGACGATCATCACCACGCCGTCGGACCTCGACGTCCTGCTGATGGACCTGCCCGCGGTGCTGCCCTTCCTGCTGGCCACGATCTTCCTGTCGGAGCCGGCCGGCGCGCGTCACGCCGTGCACCGGGCGGCGGCCGCCATCCTGTTCACCGCCGCGTTATCCGCGCAAACGGCGTCGGTCGCCTGTTACGGGGTGGCTCTGGCCGCGACGCTGGCCGCCGGGAAGGCGCGCCCGAGCGGCCGGCTCCCCGGGCGCGCCGACTGGGCGTTGTGGCCCGCCGCGCTGGCGACGGCCTTCCTGCCCTTCTTCGACCAGGGCACGGGCGAACCGGCGCTGGCACCGTACCAAGGGTTCACCGGCCAGGAGGCCGCCACTCTCGTCGTCGTCCTGCTCGGCCCCGTCGCCATGGCGTCGATCCCGACGCGCTCCCCAGCCGTCACCGGCGCGGGCGGTGCCCTGCTGGCGCTCGCATCGTTCTCGGCCGCCCTCTCCTGCCTCCCGCGGTGGGCGCCCGACGCGATCGTCTGGCCAGGCGTGGCCGCCGCCGGACTGGTGATCCTGACCCGCGCCCGGCTGCCCCGGATAGCCCGCCCGGCGCCGGACGTGATGCTGCTGGCCGGAGGGGTCGCGGTGCTCCTGCTGCTCTGGCTGGCGCTTTGAGGCAGGACGTCCAGAGTGTGGACCCAGTCTTGGACATCCCGGAACGCCAATGTATCGTTTGTTACATGCCAGCGGATCCCATGCTCGTCGGTCGGCGCCACGTCGATCTTCAGCGTGTCCGCAGCGCGATCTGTTGCGACGCCCGCTAACCCCTTCCCAGTCGAAGTTGGCGCGTCGCACGCCACCCCGCCTGACCCCTGCACTCGATGACGAGGCAGGAGGCAAGCCGCGCGCGCCCGTAACCCAAAGGACGCGCAATGACCCCGCCGAACAGCACGGCTGCCAGTCGACACCACAAGCGCCCGCGCGGTGAAGGCCAGTGGGCCCTCGGTTACCACGAGCCGCTCAACAAGAACGAAGAGAACAAGAAGAACGACGACGGGCTCAACGTCCGCCAGCGCATCATCGACATCTACAGCAAGCGCGGTTTCGACTCGATCGACCCCGCCGACCTGCGTGGACGGATGCGCTGGTACGGCCTGTACACCCAGCGCAAGCCCGGCATCGACGGCGGCAAGACCGCCATCCTCGAGCCGGAGGAGCTGGACGACCGTTACTTCATGCTCCGCGTCCGCATCGACGGCGGCCAGCTCTCGCTGGAGCAGCTCCGGGTCATCGCCGACATCTCCAACGACTACGGCCGCGGCACCGCCGACGTCACCGACCGCCAGAACATCCAGCTGCACTGGATCGAGATCGAGGCCGTGCCCGACATCTGGGAGCGGCTGGAGTCGGTGGGCCTGTCGACCACCGAGGCCTGTGGCGACACCCCGCGCGTCATCCTGGGCTGCCCGCTGAGCGGCATCGACACCGAGGAGCTGGTCGACACCACCGCGGCGATCCGCGAGGTGCACGACCGGTTCATCGGCGACCCGGCCTACTCCAACCTGCCGCGCAAGTTCAAGTCGGCGATCTCCGGCTGCCCGGCGCACTGCACGGTGCACGAGATCAACGACGTGGCGTTCGTGGCGGTCACCAAGGACGGCGAGGTCGGCTACGACCTGTTCGTCGGCGGCGGCCTGTCGACCAACCCGATGTTCGCCAAGCGGCTCGGGGTCTTCGTCCGCCCCGACCAGGTGGGCGACGTGTACGGCGGAGTCATCGGCATCTTCCGCGACTACGGCTACCGCCGCCTGCGTCACCGCGCGCGGATCAAGTTCCTCGTCAACGACTGGGGCGTGGAGAAGTTCCGCGAGATCCTCGAGACCGAGTACCTGAAGGAGCAGCTGCCCGACGGTCCCGCGCCGCAGGAGCCGCGCGGCGACCGGCGTGACCACGTCGGCGTCCACCAGCAGAAGGACGGCAACTTCTACGTCGGCTTCGCGCCGAAGGTCGGCCGCCTCGACGGCGACAAGCTGCACCTGATCGCGAACCTGGCCGAGAAGTACGGCTCGCGTCGCGTGCGCGCCACGGTCGAGCAGAAGATGGTCATCCTCGACGTCGCCCCCGACCAGGTGGAGGGCCTGGTGGCCGAGCTGGAGGCCAACGACCTGAAGGTCAACCCCTCCACCTTCCGCCGCCAGACGATGGCCTGCACCGGCATCGAGTTCTGCAAGCTGGCGATCGTCGAGACCAAGGCGACCGGCATCCACCTCATCGAGGAGATGGAGCGCCGCCTGCCGGACTTCAAGGACCCGCTGACGATCAACATCAACGGCTGCCCGAACTCCTGCGCCCGCATCCAGGTCGCCGACATCGGCCTGAAGGGCCAGCTGGTCGTCAACGACAAGGGCGAGCAGGTCGAGGGCTTCCAGATCCACCTGGGCGGCTCGCTCGGCACCAACGCCAACTTCGGGCGCAAGGTGCGCGGTCTGAAGACCACCGTGGAGGACCTGCCCGACTACGTCGAGCGCGTGGTCACGAACTTCGAGTCCCAGAAGAAGGAAGGCGAGCGGTTCTCCGACTGGGTCCAGCGGGCGGACGAGGGTGATCTCAAATGACGACCCGCGCCGTGCCGTTCCACTGTCCTTACTGCGGTGACGAGGACCTGGAGCCCTACGAGAAGGACGGCGGCTGGTACTGCCGCTCCTGCGCCCGCGCCTTCAAGCTGACTTTCCTCGGAATCGGAGTAAAGATATGAGCGTCGTCGACCTCGAACTCACGTTAAGAGAGCAGCGCGGCACCCTCGACCTGCAGAGCATCGTCGAGTCCGCCGCGTCGTACCTGGAGGGCGCGTCCGCCCGCGAGATCATCCGCTGGGCGGCGGCGACCTTCGGCGACCGGTTGTGCCTGACCTCCTCGATGAGTGACGCGTTGCTGATCGACCTGGTCAGCCGCGTCAAACCCGGTGTCGACGTGTTGTTCATCGACACCGGTTACCACTTCGCCGAGACCGTCGGCACGCGCGACGCCGTCGAGGCGGTCTATGACGTCAATGTGATCAATGTGAAGCCTTCGCGCACCGTCGCGGAGCAGGAGCGGGATCTCGGCCCGCGGTTGTTCGGCCGCAATCCCGACCTGTGCTGCTATCTGCGCAAGGTGGAGCCGCTGAACCGCGCGCTGGAGCCGTACCTGGCCTGGATCTCCGGCATCCGCCGCGACGAGTCGCCGGCGCGGGCCGGCGCCAAGGTCGTGGAGTGGGATGCCAAGCGCCAGATGGTGAAGGTCAACCCGATCGCCGCCTGGACTCAGGAGGAGGTCGACAACTACATCTCCGACAACGGCGTGCTGATCAACCCGCTGCACTACGACAACTACCCGTCGATCGGCTGCGCGCCGTGCACGCGGCAGGTGGCCGACGGCGAGGACCCGCGCAGCGGGCGCTGGCAGGGTTTCGGGAAGACCGAATGCGGCCTGCACCTCTGAGCCACGAGACCGCGCCGTTGGCAGGCTGCGCGGACTCGTTTCCGCCGTCGGGTGGGCATTCACCCGTGCGGCGTGCGGTCGTGGGGGGGGGGGGGGGGGGGGGGGGGGGGGGGGGGGGGCGGGGGGGGGGGCGGCGGGCCGGGCGGCCGCGCCCCCCCCCCCCCCCCCCCCCCCCCCGGCCCCCCCCCCCCGCCCCGCCCCCCCCCCCCCCCCACGGCCCTCCCCCTGGTGGCCGTCGCCCACGGCTCGCGCGACCCGCGCGCCGCCCGCACCGTGGAGGCCCTGCTCGACGCCGTACGGCAGGCGAGCCCCGGCCTGGTGGTGCGCTCGGCCTACCTCGACCACGCCGGTCCCCGCCTCCCCGAGGCTCTGGCCGGGCTCGACGAGGCGGTCGTGCTGCCGCTGCTGCTGACCGAGGCCTATCACAGCCGGGTCGACCTGCCGGCCGCCATCGCCGAGGTGCGCGCCGCCCGCGGCGGGCCGAGGGTGCACTACGGCTCGACACTCGGCCCGCACCCGCTGATGACGGCCGCCCTGGAGCGCCGCCTGGCCGAGGCCGGCGTCGCCAGGGACCGCGACACCGCCGTGGTGCTCGTCTCCGCCGGCTCCAGCAGCGCCGAGGCCAACGCCGTGATCGGCGCCATGGCCCGGTCGTGGCACGGCTGGTGGGGCGTCACCGCCGCCTACGCCTCCGCCGCCGACCCCACGCCCGCGCAGGCCGTGGCCCTGCTGAAGCGGGCCGGCGCGCCCAGGATCGTCGTCGCCCCCTATCTGCTGGCACCGGGCTACTTCGCCGACAAGGTGCGCCACAGCACACTGGAGGCGGGCGCCGACGTGGTCGCCGACGTGCTCGGACCGGCGCCGGAGCTGGTCGAGGTGCTGCTCGGCCGCTACCGCCAGGCGATCCGCAGCTCGCAGAGCGTGGCCGTCTGACTCGTGACCGGGCCGCTCCCGCGGCATAGGGTCCGGGCATGGACCCGGTCGAACGGGCGATCGCGCTGGCGGGCCGCGACCCTCGCCAGGGCCTGGCCGCGATGGACGAGCTGCTGGCACAGGACGGCCCGCCCGACTCCCGCGCGGCCCTGAGCTACAACCGCGCCGCCGTCCTGCGCGTCATGGGCAGGTACGGCGAGGCGGAGGAGGCCTACCGGCAGGTGGTCGCCGAGTTCGAGGGCCACCCGGACCAGGGGGTGCTGTTCTGGGTGGCGCTGGCGTTGTTCAACCACGCCTCGCTCATGCTCGACGAGGACACCGCCGAGGGCCGGCTGCCCGCCCTGGTGGCCAGGTTCCACCGCCACTTCCACGACAGCCCCGATCCGCGCCTGCGCAGGCGGCTGCGCCGGGTGATGACGTGGGAGATCGAGCACTTCGAGGCGCTCGGGGAGGCGGAGCGGGCCGCCGCCTCCCGTGCCAGGCTCCACGACTACCTGGGCTCCGCCTGCCTGCACGTGCTCACCCTGCTCGACGGCGAGGGCACGGCGGAGACGGTCATGGCGGTGCTGGAGCGCCTCGACCCGCTGCTCGACGACGTGCGCGAGCTGGGCGCCTCGCCGCAGGAGGAGTGGATCGCCCGGGTGATGGCCAGGCCCGAGCTGCTCTCGATGGTCACCATCATGACGCTGCGCGGGGTGAGCGACGGGCGGGTGCCGGGCGTGGAGGGCGACGACGACCGGCGGGTGGTCGACGCGGGCATGCGGGCCGTGGCCTCGGTCTACGACTACCTGACGCGCGACCCCGAGGCCTACCGGCTGGGCGGCGGCCCGCTGGAGGAGCTGCTGAACGCCGTCGACGTCGCGATGGGCATGACCGACGCGATGGAGCTGGCCAGGCAGCCGAACGTGGTCGCCACGCTGTCGCCCTTCTACGTGCAGGCGTTGTGCCGGGAGTCGATGGCGCTGCTGGTGGCCGGGCAGTGGCGGCAGGCGCTGCGCCTCCACCAGCTGCTGCTGGCCGCCGTGGCCGGGCTTCCGGCGTCGGAGACGGGTCACGCGATGGCCCGGCTGGCGCGCTTCCGCTGGTTGTTCGTGGCCCGCCAGGTCCTCGCGCAGCTGCCGGACGCCAGGGTGCTGCGCAGCGCCGCCGAGGCCGGGCGGTTCGTGCTGGAGTCCCTCGACGAGGGCACGCCGCAGTACGCCGAGGTGCTGCTGGCGCTCGGGGCCCTGCACGCCGAGCCGTACGGGGCCGGACGGCCGGTCGAGCTGTTCTGGGAGGACCTGCGCCGCTGGCTGGAGCGGCTCGGGGAGGAGCCGCTCGACCCGGTCGAGGGCGACGACGGCGACACGGCGATGCCGCCGGTCGGCGAGACGATGGACGTGGCCGAGGGCCATCTGCGGCGGGCGCTGCCGATGGCGGCCGACGTGCAGGTGGCGCACGTCATCGGGGCGCTGCTCGGGGTGCTGCGCACGCGGACCGTGCTCGGGATGCGGCCCGACGAGGCGGAGCTGCGGGAGCTGGCCGAGCGCATGGCGGCGACCGCCGACGGCGAACGCTACCCGCAGCTGCTCGTGCACGCGCTCGTGACCCTGGACCGCATGCCCGACGACGAGCTCGTGGAGCGTCCCGTCGAGCGGATCGCCGCCGAGCAGGGACGCGACGCCGCCATCGGGGTGCTCACCGGCCTGGCGCAGCTGCTGGCGCGCCACGATCCCGCGCGCGGGCGGGCCCTGTTCGCCAGGTCGGCGGCGTTCGTGCTGGGGCTGGAGGAGGAGCAGCGGGTGCGGCTGCTGCTCCTGCACGCGGCGTTGCTGATCGACCAGGACGCCGGCGTGCCCGGCGGCGAACGGAGTCCTGCCGAGGCCGCGGCGGATCTCGCGGGACGGGCGTCGGCCGGATCCTGGAGCGCCGAGCGGCACACCCTCGCCCTGATCGCCGCCGTCGAGTCCGGCGTGCGCGGGGCCACCGACCTGGAGGGCGCCCTGGCCTGGATCGCGCTTCTCAACGACCTGCCGCAGCCCTTCGGCGAGCGTCACCACCACGCGATCGCCTACCTGGCGGCCGGCTGGCTGACGCGCCTGTCGACTGCCGCCTTCGAGGCGGGCAACCGGGCCGACGCGGTCACCGCGCAGGTCAGCGCCTGCGCCGGTTTCCTGTCGCTCGGCCTGGCCGACGCCGCCCAGGAGTCGCTGACGATCATCGCCAGGCTGGTGGCCGACCAGGAGGGCCTGGCCAGGACCCTGGCGGGCACGCTCGGCCAGATCGCGCTCTGGGCCGAGAACCTCGTCGGCACCCGCGCCACCCCGGTCCTGCAGACCATCTGGGCCCACGCCGTGCACTCCGAGCGCGACGACGTCGACGCCCTGTTCGCCTGCCTGCAGTGGGCCAAGGGAGCCAGGTTCGCGGCGGCGTGGCGCGGGCGCGTACCGTACGACTGGGAGGCCGACCCCGAGGGGCGGCAGCTCCTGGAGTCGGTGTCCTGGGCGCCGGAACGGCCGCGCGACCAGCTGCTCGACTCCGTCACGCTCGTCACGCCGTACTCCGAGCGGCTGGAGAGCCGCGCGCCGGTGCGCGAGAACCTGGAGCACACCTTCGACGCGCGCGTGCAGCGCGCGATCTCGGCGCGGGCGCAGGCCGGGCCGCAGCTGCTCGACAGCGCGGCCGTCACCGCCGCACTGCCCGAGGGCACGGTGCTGCTGTGGATGTACCTGGGCGTCATCGTGGTCTGCGCCCGCGACATGGTGGCCGTGACCACGCAGCCGGGGCTGGCGAGCCAGGCCTACGAGGTGCACGCCGAGCGGGTGCGCGTCCTGGACGACGTGCAGCTGCGGGTGGAGCTGATCCGCGACGCGGTCCTGGCCGAGCCCGGTTCCGGCCGGGCCCACTCCCCCGCCCGGGCCGGCGCGCTGGACGTCGGCTGGTTCCTCGGGCCCGCGGCCGACCTGCTGCGCGAGCGGGCGGGCGGTCACCTGCTGGTGGTGCCGCACGGCCCCTTCCACTTCGCGCCGCTGCACCTGTGCCACCTCGACGGCCGGCCGCTGGCCGACTCCTGGACGGTCAGCTACCTGCCCAACCTCGCACTGCTCGACCAGCCCGTACGGCAGGCGGCGGGCAGGACGCGCGCGGCGGCGTTCGGCTTCCCCCGCGGCGAGTTCGGCTTCGAGCCGATCCCCGAGGCCGAGGAGGAGGCGCTGGCGATCACCCGCCACGCGCTCGTCGGCGACCGCGCCACCCGGCAGAGCGTGCTGCGCGCGCTGACCCGCTCCGGCCGCTTCCACCTGGCCACCCACGGGCTGCACAACGTCACCGCGCCCGCCTTCCAGTGCCTGTACGCCGCCGACGGGCCGATCAACGCCTACGAGCTGCAGCGCCTGGACCTCGGCGGGCTGGACCTGGTCACGCTGTCGGCCTGCGAGACCGCGCTGGGCAGATACGACCTGGCCGACAACCTGCGCGGCATCCCGGCCGCGCTGCTGTCGCGCGGGGCGCGCACGATCGTCGGCACGCTCTGGCCGGTGGAGAGCACGACCTCACGCGACTTCTTCACGACCTTCCACGCCTCGCTGGAGGCGGGCAAGCTGGCCGCCTTCGCTCACGCGCAGCGGCAGACCAGGGCCGCGCACCCGGAGTACCGTGACTGGGGGGCCTTCTACTACACGGGTGAGTGGCGCTGATGGAGCTCGATGCACCTGACCTGTCCTGGTTACCGGCGACGATGACGGCCGACGCCCGGGTGACGCGCGGGCGCC
Source organism: Nonomuraea sp. NPDC050663 (assembly GCF_044456985.1). Taxonomy (NCBI): domain Bacteria; kingdom Bacillati; phylum Actinomycetota; class Actinomycetes; order Streptosporangiales; family Streptosporangiaceae; genus Nonomuraea; species Nonomuraea sp. NPDC050663. Next base: position 54,772 of record NZ_JBITGL010000014.1, on the reverse strand, counting down.
CCAGGCCCGAACCCGTGCGCGGGGCGGTCACGCTGGGACGCCCGGTCGTGCAGCCGCTCACCGAGGAGCTCGCGGCCGGCGACCCGCCGCTGCGCGCCTTCCTCGCCGAGCAGGGCGGCGCCTGGCGTTTCCACCTGGTCCACCTGGGCTGCAGCTTCCTGCCGGAGCCCGGCGCCCGCTTCGCCCAGGCCTGGCTGACCGTACGGCTCTCGCGCGCCGACGGCGTGCCCGAGCCGGTCCCGATCGCCTGGTCGCTCGACCCGCTGCGCTCCGAGCGGCCGGTGGAGCAGACCACCACGGTCAAGATCGGCGCCAAGGCGCTGCTGGAGGCAGGGGTCGAGGTCAGCACCACCGGGGCGCGCAGCGAGGTCTTCCTGACCGCCTACGGGCTGCAGGAGGACACCTGCACGTGGGAGTTCACCCGTACCGCCGGCGAGGAGATCCGCGGCGGCCAGCGCCTGGCCCTGGTCGCCAGGACGCCGGGACGAGCGGTCGCCGTGGGCGAGGTGGAGCTGCGCGCCACCCTGGTGCGCAGGCGGCTGGGCGTCCTTCCGTACCGGGTGGCGCTCGACGGCGGCGAGCCGCTGCGCTTCCGCCTGGCCGAGGGGTTCTAGCTCGGCGGCAGGCAGACGAACCTCGGTTCCGACGGCGTGGTGCACGGCGATGACCGCTGCTCCATGACGCTGATCGTCCAGGTCGCCGGGTACGGCGCGACGGAGGCCAGCGCCTTGCCCGCGTCCCCGCCGGTCGCGTCCGACGGGACCACGGCCGCCTCCACCGTGCTCACGCCGTCCTTGCCCGCGACGGGGATCACGTGCCAGGAGGCTTGCCAGGAATCGCACGACGTGCTGAGCGCAAGGCCGCCGTCGATCCACACGTACGCGTGCGTGCCGGGAGCGCAGTCGAGCATCACCACGAGCTGCCCGGTCGACGACGACACGGTGAACGACTGCTTCCTGCCGCCCTCGGTATAGGTCTGCGAGCTGCCGACGAGCCAGCGGGACGGGACGATCGACTGCGTGGGTTGCGTCGTGGCAACCGTCGCCTGCACCTCGGGGGGAGCGCCCATCAGGCGCGTGCCCGCCGCGGCCACCAGCACGACACCCAGGCCTGCCAGGAGTCCCGCGCCCGCGGTCCTGAGGCGGGCCCGTCTGATGCCGCGCACCTTGTCGGCGACGTCGCCGATGTTCACGCCCCGGTAGGGAACATCCGCGCTGTCGTCGCGCAGCAACGCGCGCAGCTCCTGCTCGACATCGTTCATCGCAACTCCATCGCGTGCTCGGCGCGCAGCCTGGCCAGAGCCCTGCTGGCCTGGGTGCGCACGGTCACCGGAGAGCAGCCCAGGATGGCCGCGATCGCCTGGTCGGACAGGTCCTCGAAGTAGCGCAGCACGAGGACGGCGCGCTGCCTGGGCGGCAGGGCCGCCAGCGCCGTCCGCAGGGCCTCACGCGCGCCCACGTCGGGCTCGGGGCCGCCGGGGAGCTCGGGCAGCTCGCCTGTGGGCACCTCGCCCCTCCAGCGGCGCCGCCACCAGGAGGCGTGCGTGTTGGCCAGGATCCGGTAGACGTACGGATCGGGGTCGTCGCCGACCCTGCGCCAGGCCAGCCACGCCTTGGCCAGCGCCGTCTGGACGAGGTCCTCGGCGCCCGGCCAGTCGCGGCACAGCAGGTAGGCGGTCCTGAGCAGGCGGGCGGAGCGCTGCTCGACGTAGCGCTCGAAGTCGCCTCGTTCCCGCATGGGCTGTCCTGTCCGGCTCGGGGATGCTCACTGGGAACTACGCCCGAGGCCCCGCGGGATGTTGCACGCCTCCTGAAGGCGATCAGTCGTCGGAGTAGCGGCGCCCGATGCCGTAGTGGCCGTCGCCCTGGCGCCAGCCGCCCGACTGCCAGCTGCCCGAGTGGCCGTCGCCGCCCATGAGCTCGCGCCAGTGTTCGCGCCATCCCGACAGGGCGCGCTTGATCGGCTCGGCCTTGGAGTCGCCGATGATGCGCACGTCACCCATGATCGCGTAGGCCTTGACCCTGACCACGGGGACGTCCATGCCGGGAGGGGCCTCGACGACGTTGGTCTTCTTGTCGCCCATGATGGCGATGCCTTCGAGGTCGACGTCGACGCCGTCGGGGACGATGATCTTCACGTCGCCCATCACGGCGGTGGCCACGATGTCGACCGTGTTGCCGCGGACCTCGGCCTCGCGCAGGTCGAGGACGACGTCGCCCATCACCGCGCACGCGCCGAGCTCGCTCTCGATGCGCCACTTGCCGCGGCGTTTGGTGTCGCCCATGATCGCCACGTACCAGCGGCGCTTGCGCACCGGCGCCCCGCCGGCCTGCGACAGCGGCGCCCGGGTTCCGGCCGCCGGCAGGTCCTGGGTCAGCAGGGCGAGCTGGGCCTGGGTGGCCGCGGTGTAGGCGGCCTCGGTGCGTTCGGTCAGCTCGACCAGCGTCAGGCGCCCGTCGACGGACGCCTGCTTGAGCTGTTCGACGACGGCCTCGCGCTCGGCATCGGAAGCCCGTACTTCACTCATAAACGCAACATATCGCGTTTCGCGGCCTTTGCGGGTCCTCCGAAGGGAGGACTTGTGTCATGCGACGAACTGTTCACCGGCCAGGCTAGGGTCGCTGTCATGTATGAGGAAGAGCTCTACCGGGCCGCGCTTGACGGCGATGTGGCGACCGTGGCCGACCTGCTCGACCGGGGCGCCGACCCCGGCCAGGCCGGGCCGGAGGGTCTGCCGCTGTGCGCGGCGGCCGCGTGGGACCGGGTGGACGTGATCAACCGCCTGATCGAGGCAGGCGCCGACGTCAACGGCACGGAGGCCGACGGCTGGCAGCCCTTGCTGTGGGCCGCCGCCAACGGCAACGCCGACGCCGCCCAGGCGCTGATCGACGCGGGCGCCTCGGTGTCCGCCGCCAACACCGGCGGCGACACCCCGCTCACCCTCGCCGCCCGCCGTGGCGCGCTGGGCGTGGTGCGCGTGCTGCTCGACGCGGGCGCCGACCCGCAGGCCTACGACGGCGACGGCGACAGCCCGCTCGACATCGCCGCCGACTGGGTGGGCGTGCACCTGGAGAGCGCCCTGCTCGACCAGATCGGGCAGGACGGCTGGGAGTACGTCGTGGCCAGGCAGTTCGCCAAGGACGGCACCGAGCTGGTCACCGTCGCGGGCCGCGCGCCCGACAGCGAGGAGAGCGAGCAGGTCCAGGCGCAGCGCGGCCACGCCGCGATCACCACGCTGCTCGAGGACGCGACGGGCGTCGTCTCCCCCGTCTCCCAGCTGGTCGCCCGCGCGCTGGCGCACCGCGACACCGACGAGGACGCCGAGACCTGGTGGGTGGTGGCCGACTCCCTGTCCAAGCGCGGCGACGAGGCGACCTACGAGGAACTGGCCGCGTTGTGCGTGAGCGAGGACGCCCGCGAGCGCGAGTTCGGCGTCGACGCGATCGCCCAGTTCGGCGTGGAGGACGACGGCGAGAAGCCGTACGTCGAGCGCACGCTGCCGCTGCTGCAGAAGATGGCCACCACCGAGGGCAACCCCCAGGTGCTGCGCTCGGTGCTGGCCGCGCTGGGCCACCAGGGCGACCCCAGGGCGCTGCCGCAGGTGCTCGACATCATCGGGCGCCCCGGTCACCGCCGCACCATGACCGACGCCATCGCCCTGGCCGACGTGCTGCCGCCCGACAGCGCCGAGGGCCTGGCCATCCTCATCGAGATGACCTCCGACGAGGAGGACGAGGTGCGCGACTGGGCCACGGCCGGACTGGCCGGGCTCGACGTCGACACGCCCGAGGTGCGCGAGGCCCTGGCCGCCAGGCTCGACGACGAGGACCTGCACACGGTGGCCGAGGCCACGCGCGGGCTGGCCCAGCGCGGCGACCGCCGCGCCGAGCTCGGGGTCAAGCGAGTGCTGGCCGAGAGCGACGACGAGTACGCCAGGGGCCTGGCGGTCGAGGCGCAGACGACGCTGTCCTGATCATGCGCCGCCCGGTCCCTTGCGGGGCCGGGCGGACTTTGGGCCTTGTCAGGGGCACTCACTCGCGCTAATTCTTAGGAAACTTTCCTAAAAGGAGTGGTCGGGTGAAGAGCATCTACGCCTTAGTCACCACCGCCCTGCTGGCGCTCGCCATGCTGACGGTGCTGCCGATGACCGCGGCGCAGGCCGCCGCATGCGCCACCGCCTGGAGCTCCTCGGCGGTCTACACCGGGGGCATGCAGGCCTCACACAACGGCCGCAACTACACCGCCAAGTGGTGGACCCAGGGCGAGACCCCCGGCGGCGCCCAGGTCTGGCGCGACGACGGCGCCTGCACCGGCGGCGGGGGTGGCGGCGGCACCACCTGCAACTACCCGAACTGGGCGGCGGGCACGCAGTACAACGTCGGCGCGATCGTGCGCTACACCGACGGCAACCACTACATCGCCGTCCACGCCAACCCCGGATACGACCCGGTGATCAGCCACTGGTTCTGGGACCCCTACACCTGCTCGGGAGGAGGCACTCCGACGCCCACGAACTCGCCCGACCCCTCTGGCTTCGTCGTCAGCGAGGCCCAGTTCAACCAGATGTTCCCGAGCCGGAACTCCTTCTACACCTACAGCGGCCTGACCGCCGCCCTGTCGGCCTACCCGGCCTTCGCCAAGACGGGCAGCGACACAGTGCGCAAGCAGGAGGCCGCGGCGTTCCTGGCCAACGTCAACCACGAGACCGGCGGCCTGGTGCACATCGTGGAGCAGAACACCGCCAACTACCCGCACTACTGCGACGCCACCCAGTCCTACGGCTGCCCGGCCGGCCAGGCCGCCTACTACGGACGCGGGCCGATCCAGCTGAGCTGGAACTTCAACTACAAGGCCGCGGGCGACGCGCTCGGGCTGCCGCTGCTGACCAACCCGTGGCTGGTGCAGCAGGACGCGTCGGTGGCCTGGAAGACGGCGATCTGGTACTGGATGACCCAGAGCGGCCCCGGCACGATGACGCCGCACAACGCCATCGTCAACGGGCACGGCTTCGGTGAGACGATCCGCAGCATCAACGGCGCCCTGGAGTGCAACGGCGGCAACCCCGCCCAGGTGCAGAGCAGGGTCGCCAAGTACCAGCAGTTCACGCAGATCCTCGGGGTCAGCCCCGGGGGCAACCTGACCTGCTGACCGCCCGTGGGGTACGGCAGGCGGACCGCCTGCCGTACCTCCTCGGTGATCGTCAGGAGCAGGCCGCGCCGGTCGGCTGGCCGGAGGAGGGGCCGTTGGCGGTGAAGCCGACGGTGACGGTCTGGCCGGGCGCGAGGTTCGGCGCCCAGCCGGGACCCTTGGCCGTCCAGGTGGAGCCCGACGTGGTGACCGTGGCGTTCCAGGCGTTGTTGAGGGTCACGCCCGCGGGCATGGTCCACTGCGCGGTCCAGTTGGCGATGCTGGACGTTCCGCTGTTGGTGACGGCCATCTCGCCCTGGAAGCCGCCCTGCCAGCTGTTGGTGATCTTGTAGGCGAAGGTGCAGGCGCCGGGGACGGGCCCGGTCGGCGTGGGCGACGAGGTGCCGGTCGGGTCGGGGTCGGGGTCGCCGGACGGCGGGATCAGGTAGGGCTGGAGGATGTCCTGCTTGTCCTGGTTGATGGAGATCCAGTCGTCCTTGGCGATGCCGCCGGTGTCGCCGGAGTTGGGGTTCCACGACCAGTACGTGAACGACATGCCGTTGACGCCCGTGCCCAGGTACTTCATCAGCTCCTGGAGCCAGACCTTGTCGACGTTGGCGGTGAGGGTGGTGCCGAACTCGCCGAGCATGATCGGGGCGATGTTCTGCTTGTACAGGTAGCCCCAGTACTTGTCCCAGATCGCCGGCAGGTTGGCCGGGTAGTTCGGGGCGTCGAACCACGTCTGCCGGTAGACCGAGGTGGCGTAGTCGTGCGGCGAGTAGACCAGGCGGTTCGGCACGTCGAGCCGGACAGGGAACTGCCCGGCCTTGCTCAGGTTGCCGCCCCACCAGCCGCAGTCCTCGTCGTTGGAGGTGTCGCCGTCCCACACGTTGGACAGCCCGCCGCTCGGGCAGCTCACGCCCTCGACGAAGATCAGCCAGTTCGGGTTGGCCGACAGCACCGCGTTGCCCGCCCGCTCGGCCGCCAGGCGCCAGTCACGCGCCGGGTCGCCGCAGCCCCAGCAGGCGCCGGTGGCGTTGGGGTTGGTGCCCTCGGCGTGCGGCTCGTTGTGCAGGTCGGCGCCGATCACCGTGGTGTTGCCCGCGTAGCGCCGGGCGAGCATCTTCCAGTCGTTGATCCAGGTCGTCTCGGGTGTGGCCGAGACGTACCAGAGCGCCGACTGGCCCGCGGCGGTCGGCCGGTGCCGGTCGAGGATGACCCGCATGCCCTTGTCGCCCGCGTAGTCGATGACCTTGTCGAGGATCTGCAGGGGCGAGAGGCCGACGAGGTCCGGGTTGACGAAGTCGTTGATGCCGGAGGCCGTGGCACCCGGCTTGAGCGCGTCGTTGGAGTACGGCACGCGCAGCGTGTTGTAGCCGAGCGAGGCCACCTTGTCGATCTGCGCCCGCCACGTCGCGCTCGACCACAGGCCGTGGAAGGTCTTGTTGTCGGTCTCCATGCCGAACCAGTTGATGCCGGTCAGGCGGACCGTGGCGCCGGTGCTGTCCACGATCTTGTTGCCGAAGGTGCGCAGGTAGCCGGTGCCGGTGTCGGCCGTGGCCGGTGCCGAGAGGGTCAGCGCGACGGCGGCGCTCGCGGCCGCCACCGCCACACCGACCATGCCCGCCAGCATCCGCCTGTGGGCCGGAGCTCGTTCCATGAGGTTGTTCGCCTTTCGCCTTCCGCAGAAACGCGGTCATGGTGTGGCGGCCGGCCCGGAGGAGGCAATCGACGAGCGGCAGCGTCCGGGGTTGACCTGGGGCGCGAGGCTGAAAGTTTCATCCGTTTCGCGGCGTGCGGGCGAGGCCGGGGGTTCGGAGGTTTGCAGGACCCCGGCCGCGGCTTACAGTCCGGCAGTGGGAGCGCTCCCAAACTCTCACCCTCCGTCCGTAAGGGGCGACCGTGCGATCCACTCCGCTCGTGCTCTGCCTGCTCATGGCAGGGCTGTTCCTTCCCCGTCCCGCGGTCGCCGCGGCACCGCCCATCCGCACGGCCGCCCTGGCGGCCCTGCCGTACCAGGACCCGAGCCTGCCCGTGGCCACGCGGGTCGCCGACCTGCTCGCCCGCATGAGCCTCGACGACAAGCTCGGCCAGATGACCCAGGCCGAGCGCGCCTCCGTCACGACCGGCGAGATCACCTCCTACCGCCTCGGCTCCGTGCTGTCGGGCGGCGGCTCGGCCCCCTCGCCCAACACCGCGAGCTCCTGGGCCGACATGTACGACGCCTTCCAGCGCGCCGCGATCGCCGCCCCGCTCGGCATCCCGCTCCTCTACGGCTCCGACGCCGTGCACGGCCACAACAACGTCGTCGGCGCGACGATCTTCCCGCACAACATCGGCCTGGGCGCCACCCGCGACCCCGAACTCGTCGGGCGCATCGGCGGCGCCGTCGCCAAGGAGGTCGCCGGAACCGGCGTCGACTGGAACTTCGCGCCCTGCGTCTGCGTCGCCCGCAACGACCGCTGGGGCCGCACCTACGAGTCGTTCGGCGAGAAGCCCGAGATCGCCTCGTCGATGACCACCTTCATCACCGGCCTGCAGGAGGGCGGCGCCCGCGTCCTGGCCACCGCCAAGCACTACCTCGGCGACGGCGGCACCACCAACGGCACCGACCAGGGCAACACCGACCTGCCGGAGACGGAGCTGCGCTCCATCCACCTGCCGCCGTTCAGGCAGGCCGTCGAGCGCGGGGTCGCCTCCGTCATGCTCTCCTACAACAGCTGGAACGGCGCCAAGCTGCACGGCCACCGCTACCTCGTCACCGACCTGCTCAAGACGGAACTCGGCTTCGGCGGATTCGTGGTCTCCGACTGGAACGGCGTCGACCAGATCGACGGCGCCACCGGCCTGTCGGCCACCGACGTGCGCACCGCGATCAACGCCGGGGTCGACATGGTGATGGCCCCCGAGTCGTGGAAGTCGTTCATCAGCCTGCTGCGCACCGAGGTCCAGGCCGGGCGCGTCGCGATGACCAGGATCGACGACGCCAACCGCCGCATCCTCACCAAGAAGTTCGAGTACGGCCTGTTCGAGAAGCCCCTCACCGACCGATCCCTCACCGGCTCCGTCGGCAGCGCCGCCCACCGCGCGATCGCCAGGGAGGCGGTGGCCAAGTCGCAGGTCCTGCTGAAGAACGGCGGCGGCATCCTGCCCCTGGCCACGTCGGGCGGCAAGATCTTCGTCGCCGGCAAGAGCGCCGACGACATCGGCAACCAGAGCGGCGGCTGGACGGTCTCGTGGCAGGGATCGTCCGGGCCGATCACCCCCGGCACCACGATCCTGCAGGGCATCCGCGCCACCGTCGACTCGTCCACCACCGTCACCTACAACCGGACCGGCTCCGGCATCGACGGCACCTACCGCGCCGCCGTCGCCGTCATCGGCGAGACGCCGTACGCCGAAGGCCGCGGCGACCGGACCGGGGCGATGGGCCTCGACTCCGAGGACCTGCAGACGCTCACCACCCTGCGCGCCTCCGGGGTGCCGGTCATCGTGGTCCTGGTCTCGGGACGGCCGCTGGAGATCTCCTCACAGTTGCCCGACTGGCGCGCCCTCGTCGCCGCGTGGCTTCCCGGCACCGAGGGGCAGGGCGTCGCCGACGTCCTGTTCGGCCGGGTGCCCCCGACCGGGAAACTGCCCGTGACGTGGATGACCAGCGCCTCGCAGCAGCCCATCAACGACGGCGACGGCAAGCAGGCGCTGTTCCCGTACGGGTTCGGGCTGACCTACTCCTCGGAGCCGGAGGACGACACCACCCCGCCCACCGCCCCCGGCGCCCCCGCCTCCTCCGAGGTCACGGCCAGCTCCGTGAGGCTGTCGTGGACGGCCGCGGCCGACAACGTGGGCGTCACCGGGTACGAGGTCGTACGCGTGCAGGGCGGCACCGAGTCCCCGGCGGCCACCACCGCCTCGACCAGTGCGACCGTCAGCGGGCTCACGGCGAACACCTCGTACACGTTCGCCGTGTACGCCAGGGACGCCGCGGGCAACCGCTCCCCCCGCTCCGCCACGGTGACGGTCACCACATCGGGCGGAGGCACCGGGAGCGGCTGCACGGCCACGGCGACGGTGCAGAGCCAGTGGGGTGGCGGATACGTGACGCAGGTCGCGGTCGCCAACCCGGGCACCTCGGCGATCAGCGGGTGGGCGGTCACGTTCACCCTGCCCGCCGGGCAGACGATCAGCGGGTCGTGGAACGCGGTGTTCACGGTGTCGGGGTCGGCGGTGACGGCGCGCAACGTGTCGCACAACGGGTCCGTGGGGCCGTCGGGGTCCACGTCGTTCGGGTTCCAGGTGAGCCGGGGCGCGGGCGACTCGGCGGTGGCATCCGGGTTCGGGTGCACGGCTTCGTGAGAGGGAAGGGCTGAGAACTTCTGCGTCCATGCGCGGTTACCCCCTTCGACAGCTTCGGAGGGGGTACGGCGTGGACCGGGCCCATCCGAGTGCGTGATCTGTGCCGCCAGTGGTAAACCATGAAGGTATGTCCAGCCAGATTCCCGCATTCCTCGACGATGTCGGCCGTGGATGGCATCCGCTGCTGCAGCGGCTGCACAGTGACCTGCTGGCCGCTGACCCCGGCTACAGAGTCAGCCAGGTCAAGGAGAAGTACGGCGAGCTGAGGGTCTACTTGCTGACCGGCCTGCTGCGTTCGCTCGCTGCGCCGGATGAAAGGGAGCCCGACCACTACGAGGGGCTGACGCCGTCGCAGCTCGTCCGCGCCGCTGAGCAGGAATCAGCCCGGATCTGCGAATACTGCGGCGCGCCTGGCCGGTCCAGGGACAGACCCTGGATCAAGACTCTCTGCGACGACTGCGCGGGCTGAAACCTGACCTTCATGGGCAAGCCCGGAGGCGCGTGGCGCGAAGCGTCCAGGCACCGCGGGCCCGTGCTGTCAGGGGCCGGAGAGGGCGGGGGCGGTGCGGATGACTTCGCGGGCCAGGTCGAGGTCGCCTTCCAGCTCGGCCGAGAAGCGGTCGAGTTCGCCGGGGCGGCCCAGGAGGAAGCAGAAGTCGACGACGTCGGCGGTGATGTGGGCGTCCGGGGGGCGGGTGGCGGCGGGGTCGGCGATGCCGAGGGGCATGGTCCAGTCGCCGCCGCCGTCGCCGGTGAGGTGGAGGCCGAGGATGCGGCCGCTGCCGTCGATGCCGGACATGAGCATGGTCCATGGCAGGAGGCGGGCGCACAGGTCGGCGGCGGGGTGGATGTGGGGGCCGATCGGGCGGGGCAGGCGGAGGGTGGCGACGCGGGCGGCGTCGTCGGTGTGGACCCAGGTTTCCAGCATGCGGGCGAGGACGTGGTCGCCGACGGGGGCGTCGAGGCCGTCGACGGTGGCGGGGGTGTCGCGCGGGAGGGTGGACAGGTGGCGGCACAGGGCGTCGGCCTGGGCACGCCAGTCGCGGCGGGTCTGCTCGGGGCTGCGGGAACGTTCGTAGGCCTGGACGTCGGCGGTGCGTCCGAGGGCGTCGACGGCGGCCAGGGGCGGGCCGAGGACGGGGGCGCCGACGGAGGCGGCGAGCAGGCCGTCCTTGGCCGCGAGGTGGGCGACGAGTTCCTGGAGGGTCCAGCCTTCGACGATGACGCGGTTCCAGTCGTCGTCGACGGCGGCGCCGAGGAGGGCGTCCATGGCGGCGACGCGGCCGGCGTACGGCTCGGCCCAGGAGGCGGTGCGTTCGGCGGGGCGGCGGCGGGCGCGGGCTCCGGCGAGGAGCTGGAGGCGGAGGGAGTGGCCGCCGGGGAGAGCGCCACCAGCGAGAACGCCGCCGGGGAGGGGCGGGTGAGCCCCAGAAGCGAGGGTGGCGTCGGAAGCGAGGGCGGCGTCCGTCGAAGGGGAGGGCTCGGCTGCCTCGAGCAGCGCGTCCAGGTAGAGACGCTCGACCGGGTCCATCACACCTCCTCCTCGGCCAGTTCCTCGGCCAGTTTCCTCAATGCCATCCGTATCCGCGATTTGGCGGTGCCCTCGGGCACCCCTAACTCCTCCCCCACCTGCCGGTAGGTCCGCCCGCCGAAGTAGGCGAGCTGTACCGCCTCCCGCAGCGTGTCGGGCAGCTTGGTCACCGCCTGCCGTACTCTCTCGGCCTCGTCGGCGGCGAGCACGCCGTCTTCCAGCCGCTCGGGTGCGGGTTCGAAGAGCCGGGGCCCGAGGGTGGAGACGCGGCGGCGTTCCTCGGTGCGCACGTGGTCGACGGCGCGCCGGTGGGCGATGGTGGCCAGCCAGGCCCTGAGCGATCCCCTGTCGGGGTCGTAGGCCAGGGGCCGTTCCCAGAAGATGAGGAAGACCTCCTGGGTGATGTCCTCGGCGACGACCCGGTCGCGTGTGACGCGGACGGCCAGGCCGTAGATGAGGGCGGCGAAGCGGTCGTAGACCTCGCCGAGGGCGCTGTCGTCTCCGCCGACCACGCGCTGGTGCAGCAGGCGGTCGTCGTAGGGCGCCTCCACTGGCACCACACTCCCAGAGTGATCCGCTGACGCCACGGTCCGAGCATGTCACTATTCGCCGGAAAAGTTGACATGGATGACCAATCACGATTTTCTACCAACTGGTAGAAAATTGGAGGCTCCCGTGTCGCTCGTCCCCCTGCCCCTCCTGAGCACCCCGCGCCCCGGCGGGTCACGTCCTGGCGAGGTCATCCGCATCTCCCCGGATCCGGTGGCCGAGGCCGCCGCCGACCTGATCACCAAGCTGTACGGCACGCGTACGGAGATCACCGCCGAAGACCCCGACCTGCTCTTCGTGCGCGCCCCGGTCGACCAGCCCGCTCCGCGTGGCCTCGACCCCCTCGGCCAGGCGGAGGGCTACGAGCTGGTCACCGGCGAGCACGGCGGCGTCACGGTCACCGCGCCGACGTCGGCCGGGTTGTTCCGCGGCGCGACCACCTATGCCCAGCTGCTGGCCGAGGGGGTGCCCGGCATCCTCGTCCAGGACGCCCCCGCCTACGCCTGGCGCGGCCTGTCGCTCGACGTGGTGCGCCGGTTCTTCCCCGTCGAGCAGGTGAAGCGGGTGATCGACCTGCTGGCGTTGTACAAGTTCAACGTCCTGCACCTGCATCTGAGCGACAGCCAGGCCTGGCGCCTGGAGATCCCCGGCATGCCGGAGCTGACCGATCCCGCTCACTGGCCGGGCGACGCGGGTTCGCGCAACGGCGAGGGCCGCCAGCACTACACGGTCGCCGACTACCAGGAGCTCGTGCGCTACGCGGCCGAGCGGTTCGTCACGGTCGTGCCCGAGCTGGACATGCCGGGTCACACGCAGGCGGTGTTGTCGGCCTATCCGGAGCTCGGCGAGCGCCCGCACGCGATACTCGGCCACCTGGACCCGGCCAGGGCCATGGGCTTCGTGGAGACCGTCATCGCGGCGACGCCGGGGCGGTGGCTGCATCTGGGCGGCGACGAGGCGTTCGGCATGCCGCACGAGCTGTACGCCGTGTTCATGACGGAGGCGCTCGCCAGGGCGCGCAAGGCGGGCAAGCAGGTCGTCGCCTGGCAGGAGGCGGCCAGGTCGGGCAGCCTCCTGCCGCAGGACGTCGTGCAGTGCTGGGTGGGCAGGGGCGACGAGTTCGACGCGGAGAAGATGCGCGAGCAGGTCCCGGAGGAGTACCACCCGCTGCTCGACGTGGTGGCAGAGTCGTTCGCCCGCTCGCCGCAGGACACTCCTGACGCGGTCGGGCAGGGCGCGTGGATCCTCGCCTCCCCGAGCAGCGTGCTGTACCTGGATCGCCGCTACGCCGAGGAGTCGACGGACCCGGCGCAGAACGGAGAACGTCCCGGCATGCCCGCCTACGCCCCGCGCGGGTGCAGGGAGCTGTTCGACTGGATGCCGGGGACGCTGGAGGAGATCCCGGAGGGCGCCCGCCTGGCGGGGGTGGAGGCGGCCGTCTGGTGCGAGAGCGTCAAGGGCTTCGACGACCTGGCGTTCCTGCTGCTGCCCCGGTTGAGCGCGATCGCGGAGAAGGCCTGGACGGCCGGGCCCACCACGTGGGACGACTACCGCGACCGGGTCGGCGGCCATCCCGGGCTGTGGCGGGCCCTGGGCTGGGACGCCTACTTCAGTTCAAGGGACCTGTTCTCCTCGAACGCCTGACGCCGCGCCCGCTGCTCGGCCACGTCCGCGACGGGCGCGGCCAGCAGCAGGGAGCGGGTGTAGGGGTGCGTGGGCTCGCCGCGCACCCCGAGCTCCTCCACGATCCTGCCGTCGCGCAGCACGGCGATCCGGTCGCTGACGAAGCGCACCACGGCCAGGTCGTGCGAGACGAACAGATAGGACACCCCGGTCTGCTCCTGGATCTCCCGCAGCAGGTCGAGCACGGTCTTCTGGGTGGTCAGGTCGAGCGCGGAGACCGGTTCGTCGCAGACGATCAGCTTGGGGCCGATGGCCAGCGCCCTGGCGATGGCCACCCGCTGGCGCTGGCCGCCGGAGAACTCCCTCGGCAGCCGGGCGGCCGCGCCGGCGGGCAGGTGCACCCGTTCGAGCAGCGTGGCCACCCTGGTGCGGGCGCCGGGCCTTCCGAGCAGCGGCTCGGCCAGGGTGTCGCCGATGGTGCGCGAGGGGTTCAGCGACGTGTACGGGTCCTGGAAGATCACCTGGAGGTCGCGGGCGAGCTCGCGGCGGCGTCGCCGGGTGGCGTGCTCGATGCGCTCGCCGCCGAAGGTGATCGTGCCCGACTCGACGGGGACCAGGCCCAGGACGGCCCGGCCGACGGTGGTCTTGCCCGAGCCCGATTCCCCTACCAGCCCGAGCGTCTCGCCGGGCGCCACCGACAGGTCGATCCCGCGCAGCACCTGGGTGCGCGGCGCGCGCCAGCCGCGTCCTGGGTAGGAGACCTGGAGGTCCTCGACGGTGAGCAGGGTGTTCACGTGACCTCCAGCGGCAGCACCGCGTCGAGCAGCATGCGGGTGTAGGGATCGCGGGGGGCGTGGAGCACCTGCTCGGCCGTACCGGTCTCGACGATGCGGCCTTCGCGCATCACCGCCACCCGGTCGCACAGGTCGGCCACGACGCCGAGGTTGTGGGTGACCAGGAGCACGCCGAGGCCGTTGTCGCGCTGCAGCCTGCGCAGCAGCCCGAGCACCTCGGCCTGCACGCGCACGTCGAGCGCGGTGGTGGGCTCGTCGGCGATGAGCAGCTTCGGCTCGCACGACATCGCTCCGGCGATGAGCACGCGCTGCGCCATGCCGCCGGAGATCTCGTGCGGGTAGGAGTCGAAGACCCGGCGCGGGTCGCGGATCTCGACGAGGGAGAGCAGGTCGAGGGCCTTCTGTACGGCTTGCGCCCGGCCGAGCCGCAGTTTCACCCGCATCGGCTCGACGAGCTGGCTGCCCACGGTGAAGGCCGGGTCGAGGTTGCTCATGGGCTCCTGCGGGATGTAGGCGACGACGGTGCCGCGCAGCTCCCGGTGCCGCCTCTCGGGCAGGCCGACGATCTCGGTGCCGTCGACGGTGATGCTTCCCCTGCTCACCCTGCCGGTCTCGGGCAGGATGCCGAGGATGGAGAAGGCGGTCTGGGTCTTGCCCGAGCCGGATTCGCCGACGAGGCCGAGGATCTCGCCCGCGCGCACGTCGAGGGAGACGCCGTGCACGACCTCGCCCGAGGGGTAGGCGACGGCCAGGTCGCGGACCGACAGCAGCGCCGCCCGCTCGCCGGGGTCCGGGGCGGGTACGGCGGGCGGCGCGGCGACCGGAGGCACCCGCGAGCCCCGGTCCTCCAGCGTGTCGCGCAGTCCCGCCGCGAGCAGGACGAGCGCCCCGCTGGTGAGGCCGAGCGCGAGCCCCGGCCAGAGCATGAGCACCGGGTCGCGCTGCATGTTCTTGAACGCCTCGTTGAGCATCGCCCCCCAGGTCGGGGTGTCGCCGCTGCCGATGCCGAGGAATTCGAGGCCCGCCTGGAGCCCGATGGCGATGCCCGCGACGAGCGCGATCTGGATGATGATCGGCGCGCGGACCACGATGAGCACGTGCCGCCAGACGATGCGCGCGTCGCTCAGTCCCGACACCCTCGCGGCGTCCACGTACAGCTCGCCGCGCACGCCCGCCACGATGCCGCGCACGAGGCGGTGGAAGCTGGGCGCGATGAGGAAGCCGAGCACCACCATGAGCACCCAGACCGTGGAGCCGAGGATGGCGCGGGAGGCCAGGAGCACGACCATGGCGGGCAGGGCCATCACGAGGTTGACCAGCCAGCCGGCGGCGGCGTCGAACCAGCCGCCGTAGTAGCCGGCCAGCAGCCCTGACGGCACGCCGAGCACCAGGGCGACGAGCAGGGCGATGAGGGCGCCGCCGAGGGTGTTCTGCCCGCCGTACAGGAGCCTGGCCAGGATGTCGCGCCCGGCGGAGTCGAAGCCGAGCGGGTGGCCGGGCGCGGGCCCTTCGAAGGCGTGGTGCAGGCTGGACACGTCGGGTCCCGCCGGGCTGAGGACGGGGGCGAGCAGGACGGCCAGCACGATGAGGCCGAGCACGAGCCCGGAGATCCACTTCATCGCAGCCTCGCCTTCGGGTTGAGCCAGCCGATCAGGATGTCGACGAGAAGGTTGATGACGATCACTCCGATGACCGAGATCATGACGAGCGCCATGATGATCGGGATGTCGCCGCGGGTGGTGTAGCCGACGGTCATGCTGCCGATGCCGGGCAGGCCGAAGATCTGCTCCACCAGGACGGCGCCGCCGAGCAGGCCGACGAACTGCATGCCGAGCACCGACAGGGCGGGCGCGGCGGCGTTGCGCAGCACGTGGCGCAGGATGATGCGCCGCGGCGGCAGCCCGCGGGCGCGTAGGGTGCGCACGTAGTCCTGGCGCAGCACGTCGATGACCGAGCCGCGCACCTGCTGGGCGACGCCCGCGACGGAGCCGACCGACAGGGCCAGGATCGGCAGGGTGACGGTCGACAGCCAGCCGGTGAACGACTCCTCCAGCCCGATGTAGCCGATCGCGGGGAACCAGCCGAGCTCGACGGCGAACAGCCAGACCATGACGAGGGTGACCAGGAAGCCGGGCAGGGCGTAGCCGGTGACCGCGAGGATCTGGACGAACCGGTCGACCGGGCCCCGCCGTACCCCGGCCCAGAGGCCGAGAAGGAGCGACAGCAGGGCGGTGACCAGGGTGACGCCGGCCATCAGGCTGAGCGTGACCGGCAGCCGGTTGGCGATGGCCTGCAGCACGTTCTCGCTGGTGAACCAGGAGGTGCCGAAGTCGCCGCGCACCGCCGCCGCCAGCCAGTCGAGGTATTGCACGAGGGCGGGCCGGTCGAGGCCGAGCGCGGCGTTCTTGGCGTCGACGAGCTCCTGGGCGGCGCCCTGGCCGAGCAGCTGGCGGGCCACGTCGATGTGCGGGATGGACAGCAGGGTGTAGGAGAGCATCGAGATCACCAGGACCAGGCCCGCGCCCGCCGCCACCCTGCGGACGACGAAGCCGGTCATCCGGCCGGGGCGTAGTTGTAGATCGACGGCACGGCCATGCCGTCCTGCGGGGTGATGGCGACGCTGCCGTCGGAGACGTGCAGGTAGGTCATCCGGTAGAAGGGCAGGAACCAGCCGTCCTCGACGAGGTGGCGGTTGAGCGCCTGCAGGTCGGCCTGCTCGCCCTTGGCCTGGATCTTGGGCAGCAGCTTCTTCACCGTGTCGTCGCTGTAGCCGAACATGTTGAACGCGCCGGGCAGGACCAGCTCGCCCACGACGACCCAGTCGGCGGGCGACTGGCCCATGTTCATGACCATCCCGGAGTAGGCCCTGTCGCGGAAGATCTTCTGGATGGCCGAGCCCGCGTCCACGTCCTCCCAGACGAGCTTGACGCCGACGGCGCCGAGGTCGGTCTGGAGGGAGGCGGCCAGGGCGTCGGAGACGATGGCCGGGATGCGCGGCAGCTTCAGCTCGAACGGCTCCTTGATCAGCTCGCGCGCCTTGGCCTGGTCGAAGCCGTAGAAGGTGTCGAGCTCGGGCAGGTAGCCCTTGGTGGCGGGGCCGAAGACCTGGCCGGTGATCTGGCCGCGGCCCTGGCGGATCTTGTCGAGCATCGTCTGGCGGTCGATCGCGTGGTTGAGCGCCTGCCGTACGGCCGGGTCCTTGAGGCGGGGCGTGACCATGCCCGCGCGGTCGAAGAGCAGGATGCCCTGGAAGTCGAAGTCCTGCTTGACGGTCTTGACGTCGGCGGCGCCCTCGACGGCGATCTGCTGGTCGGCGTCCTGGATGAGGGCGGCGTTGAGCTGCTTGGTCCTGATGCCGTTGACGATCGCGGTCTCGTTGTCGAAGTAGCTGATCGAGACGGTGTCGTACGGCAGGCGGGTGCCCCAGTACTTGGCGGTGCGCTTGAAGACCCACTTGGTGCCGATGACGGTCTGGGCCTGGTCGAGCTCGTAGGGTCCGGTGCCGCCGGGCTGGGTCTTGAGCTGCTCGCCCTTGGCGAAGTCGGCCGGGTTGGCCATGAGGCCGGCGGCGTCGCTGAGGTAGTACAGGAGCGCGGGGTTGGGCTGGGCGAGCTTGAGGGTGACGTGGGTGGCGTCGACCACCTCGATCGTCTTGACGTCGTTGAGCGTCTTGGCCTGCGCGCCGCCGCCCTTGACGAAGCGCTCCATGTTGGCCTTGACCGCGGCGGCGTCGAAGGGACTGCCGTCGTCGAAGGTCACGTCGCCGCGGAGCGTGAGCTTGAGCTCGGTCATGGCGGCGTCGTAGGTCCACTCGGTGGCGAGCATCGGGCTGAAGGTGCCGTCTGGCTCGCGCTTGACGAGCGTGTCGTACACGGCCTGGAAGAACGGCAGCGCGCTGCCGTTGGCGTCCTTCGGGTCGAGGCTCTGCGGCAGCGTCATGGTGGCGATGGCCAGGGACTTCTGGGCCGGTGCGCCCGGCTGGCTCGGCGTGCCCGAGCAGGCCGCGAGCAGGGCGAGGAGGGGCAAAAACGCGGCTGTTCGCTTCATTCCGCGAAACTTACCACCTGGTAGATTTGCTGGGAAGACGCTTTCTACCAAGTGGTAGGTTTGCCCTGTGAACGAGCCGACACCCCGCCGGGGAACCAAGGGCGAACGCACCCGCGCCCGCATCCTCGACTCAGCCATGGAGCTGTTCTCCCGCTCGGGTTTCCACGCCGTCTCGCTGCGCGACATCGCCGCGCACGCGGGCATGACCCACGCCGGGCTGCTCCACCACTTCCCCGGCAAGGACGAGCTGCTGATCCAGGTGCTCACCAGGCGCGAGGAGCTGGCCGCCCAGCAGGTGCTGGCCTCCGCCGACGCCAGCGAGCTCGGCCCCGCCGAGATCGTGGTGCGCCACCTCGACCAGATCGCGCACAACGCCGGCACCCCCGGCCTCGTCGGCCTGTTCGTCAAGGTGTCGGGGGAGGCCGCCGACCCCGGACACCCCGCCCACGCCTACTTCGTCGAGCGCTACCGGCGGCTGCGCAGGCGGACGGCGCGGCTGCTCGCCGTCCTGTTCGAGCAGCACGACCCGCCGCTCAAGCACGACCCTGACGCCGTCGCCCAGCAGCTGCTCGCCCTGGTCGACGGCCTGCAGACGCAGTGGCTGCTCGACCCCGGCGAGGTCGACATGCGCGCGTCGGTCGTGGCCTTCTTCTCCCAGCTCGGATTGGACCTGGAATGACCTCACTCGACGACCGGGCCGCCCTCACCTCGGGCAGTGACACCTGGCACACCACCGCCGTCGACGGGCTGGTGCCCGCCCTGACCCTGTCGGACGGGCCGCACGGCCTGCGCAGGCAGGCGCAGGCGGAGGGCGACGCCCTCGCGCTGCGCAGGAGCCTGCCGGCCACCTGCTTCCCGCCCGCCGTCGCGCTGGGCTCGTCGTGGGACGTGGAGCTGGCCACGCGGGTGGGCGCCGCCCTGGGCCGCGAGGCCTCGGCGCTGGGCGTGGACGTGCTGCTCGGGCCCGGCATCAACATCAAGCGCTCGCCGCTGTGCGGGCGCAACTTCGAGTACTTCTCCGAGGACCCGCACCTCACCGGCGTTCTCGGCGCGGCCCTGGTGACCGGCGTCCAGTCCGTGGGCGTCGGCGCGTGCGTGAAGCACTTCGCGGTCAACAACCAGGAGACCGACCGCATGCGCGTCAGCGCCGAGGTCGACGAGCGGACGCTGCGCGAGATCTACCTGCGCGCCTTCGAGCACATCGTCCGTACGGCCAGGCCGTACGCGGTCATGTCGGCCTACAACAAGATCAACGGGATCTACGCCTCACACCACCGGTGGCTGCTGACCACGGTGCTGCGCGAGGAATGGGGCTTCGACGGCCTGGTCATGAGCGACTGGGGCGCCGTCAACGACCGGGTCGCCGCCCTGGAGGCGGGCCTGGACCTGGAGATGCCGCCCACCGGCACCGACGACGAGATCGCCGGGGCGGTGCGCTCGGGACGGCTCGACGAGAAGGTGCTCGACCAGAGCGTGGACCGGCTCGTACGGCTCGCCGAGCGCGTGGCGACGCGGCAGCGCTTCGACGGCTGGGACACCGGCGCCCACCACGAGCTGGCCCGCGAGGCGGCACGCGCCTCGGCCGTGCTGCTGAAGAACGACGGCGACGTGCTGCCGCTGACCGGCGGCTTCTGCGTCGTCGGCGAGCTGGCGCGCACGCCCCGCTACCAGGGCGGCGGCAGCTCGCACGTGGTGCCGACCAGGCTCGACAACGCCCTGGAGGCGCTGGGGAGCCCCGGCTTCGCCGCCGGATACCGGCTCGACGGCGAGGCCGACGAGCGGCTCGTCGCCGAGGCCGTGGAGCTGGCCGCCCGCCACGAGGTGGCCGTGCTCTTCCTCGGCCTGCCCGAGCCGCTGGAGTCGGAGGGCTTCGACCGCACGACCATCGACCTGCCCGCCGACCAGATCGACCTGCTGCGCGCGGTTGCCGTGGCCTGTCCCAGGACGGTCGTGGTGCTCTCCAACGGCGGCGTGGTGTCGGTGTCGGACTGGCAGGAGCACGCCACGGCGATCCTGGAGGGCTGGCTGCTGGGCCAGGCGGGCGGCTCGGCGCTGGCCGACCTGCTGACCGGCGTGTGCAGCCCGTCGGGCAGGCTGACCGAGACGATCCCGCTGCGGCTGCAGGACGTGCCCTCCTACCTGCACTTCCCCGGCTCCGACGGGGTGGTGCGCTACGGCGAGGGCCGCTACGTGGGCTACCGCCACTACGACTCGGCCGACGCCCCCGTGGCCTACCCCTTCGGCCACGGCCTGACCTATTCGCGTTTCGCCTACTCCGGCCTCGTCGTGGACGGCAGGCGGGTGGAGGCGACCGTCACCAACACGGGCGAGCGGTCCGCCCACGAGGTGGTCCAGCTCTACCTGGGCTTCGAGGGCGACCGGCCGCGCCACGAGCTGCGCGGCTTCCACAAGGTCGGCCTCGAGCCCGGCGAGTCGGCGACCGTCGCCTTCGAGGTGACCGAGCACGACCTGGCCTACTGGTCGGCCTCGCGCGGCGGCTGGGCGGTGGACGCGGGGACCGTGACGGTCGAGGTCGGCGCCTCCTCGCGTGACATCCGGCTCACCGGGGAGCTGGCCGTCGAGGGCGACGGCCACACCGCCGAGCTGACCCGGATGTCCACGCTGGGCGAGTGGCTGGCCCACCCCGTGGGCGGGCCGGTGCTGCGCGAGCTGATGGCCGAGCACGTGCCGTGGCTGGCCGAGGCCGGTCCCGCGCTGCTCGGGATGGCCTACGGCGTGCCGCTGATCAAGTTCCGCACGTTCGGCATCGGGCTGAGCGCCGAGGTCGTCGACGCGCTGGTGGCTAGATGCGCCGGCTCCCCAGCCAGCGGGCGCTCGGCTTAGCCGTACGCGCGAAGCTGTCCCGGTCCACCTCCACCAGGCCGAAGGTGGGCCGGTAGGAGCCCCACTCGTAGTTGTCGAGCAGCGACCAGTGCAGGTAGCCGCGCACGTCGGCGCCCCCGGCCATCGCCGCGCGCAGGCCGTCGAGTGCCTGGCCGGTGTACTCGACGCGCTCGGCGTCGTCGGCGGTGGCGATGCCGTTCTCGGTGACCAGGATCGGCACGCCCGGCGCCCTGGCGGCGGTGTAGCGCACGGCGTTGCCCAGCGCGTCCGGGTAGTACTCCCAGCCCATGAGCGTCTTGCGGCAGTCGTCGGCCACGGGCAGGGCGCCGCCGGGGCCGACGAGCACGCGGGTGTAGGCCTGCACGCCGATGAAGTCGTCGCCGCTCGCGGCCTCGATGAAGACGTCCTCGCGCGGGCGCGCCCAGGCGTCGCGCTCGGCCTCGGCCCCCGGCAGCGCCTCGAAGTTCTGGTTGGCGATGGTCCAGCCCGACCTGAACCCCGTCAGGACCTCGCGGGCCGCCCGGTGGGCCTCGATCAGCGCCTCGGTCATCGCCGGGTCGGGGGCGGGCAGGGCTCCCGCCACTCCCCCGCCGCCCTCGCGCAGGCTGGACACCATCGCCACGAGGTTGGGCTCGTTGATGGTGCACACCCACTCGACGCCCTCCAGGATCGGCGCCACCGCCTCGACGTAGGCGCGGAAGCGCTCCGCGCCGCCCTTCCAGCCCTTGAACCAGCGGGGGCTGGTGAAGTGGTGCAGCGTGACGACGGGGGTGAGCCCGCGCTCCAGGCAGCCCTCCACGATCCGCCGGTAGTGGCCAAGAGCCGCCTTCGACACCCGGCCCTCCTCCGGCTCGACCCGCGCCCACTCCACGCTGAACCGGTAGGCGTCGAATCCGAGCTCGCGCAGCAGGTCGAGGTCCTCGGGCCAGCGGTGGTAGGCGTCGCAGGCGTCGCCGCTGCGCTCGGGGAAGGGGCCGGTCGCGGAGTTCTCCAGCGCCCACAGGTCGCTGGCCACGTTGTTGCCCTCGGTCTGATGCGCGCTTCCGGCCGCACCCCACAGAAAGGTGTCATTCATGGGCAAAACCTACCACGTGGTTAGTTTTATTGGCCGGGCGCTGACGATCGTGACCGCACGCCCGCGATATGTTCGGTGCTGAAGAGCATCAGCGATTGAAAGGGATATCGGCATGGCGACGACTCGCACCGCCACCACCCAGTGGAAGGGCGCCCTGCTCGACGGTTCCGGCACCGTCTCGCTCGACTCCTCCGGGGTCGGCACCTTCGACGTGTCCTGGCCCTCGCGCGCCGAGGCGGCCAACGGCAAGACCTCGCCCGAGGAGCTCATCGCGGCGGCTCACTCCTCCTGCTTCTCCATGGCGCTCTCGCACGGCCTCAACGGCGCCGGCACCCCGCCGCAGTCGCTCGAGACCCGCGCGGACGTGACCTTCCAGCCGGGCGAGGGCATCACCGGCATCGTGATCAGCGTCAAGGGTCACGTGCCCGGCATCACCGCCGAGCAGTTCCAGGAGGCGGCCGAGACCGCCAAGGCGAACTGCCCGGTCAGCAAGGCGCTGACCGGCACCACCATCACGCTCAACGCCGAACTGCTGAGCTGATCCACTCTCCCCGCCGTGCCTCTCGCATGAGACAATCGGGACGCATGCGAGAGGTATGGCCGGGCGAACCGTATCCACTCGGCGGCACCTGGGACGGTGTGGGAACCAGTTTCTCCATCTTCTCCGAGGTCGCCGAGCGGGTCGAGCTGTGCCTGTTTCACGACGACGGCAGCGAGGAGCGCCTCGATCTGCCCGAGGTCGACGGCTTCGTGTGGCACGGCTACTTCCCCGGCATCGTGCCCGGCCAGCGTTACGGCTACCGCGTGCACGGGCCCTACGAGCCCTCGCGCGGCAAACGGTGCAACCCCGCCAAGCTCCTGCTCGATCCCTACGCCAAGGCGATCGACGGCGACCTGGTGTGGAACGAGGCGGTCTTCCCCTACTACTTCACCGATCCCGCCAAGATCAACTCTGTCGACAGCGCGCCCTACATGCCGAAGAACGTGGTGATCAACCCGTTCTTCGAGTGGGGCAACGACCGGCCCCCGCGCACGCCGTACCACCAGACCGTGATCTACGAGGCGCACGTGCGCGGGCTGACCATGCGCCACCCGGCCGTGCCCCAGGAGCAGCGCGGCACCTACGCCGGCGTCGGCCACCCGGCGATCATCGACCACCTGCTCTCCATGGGCGTCACCGCCGTCGAGCTGATGCCCGTCCACCACTTCGTGCCCGAGCACTTCCTGGTGGCCCGCGGCCTGACCAACTACTGGGGCTACAACACGATGGCCTACCTGGCCCCCCACGGCGCCTACTCCAGCGCGGGCACGCGCGGCCAGCAGGTGCTGGAGTTCAAGGCCATGGTGCGGGCGCTGCACGAAGCGGGCATCGAGGTCATCCTCGACGTGGTCTACAACCACACCGCCGAGGGCGACCACATGGGGCCGACGCTCGGCTTCCGCGGCATCGACAACCAGGCCTACTACCGGCTGCACGACGGCGACCGGCGCTACTACCTCGACTACACCGGCTGCGGCAACTCCCTCAACGTCAGGAGCCCGCACGCGCTGCAGCTCATCATGGACTCCCTGCGCTACTGGGTGCTCGACATGCACGTCGACGGCTTCCGCTTCGACCTGGCCGCCGCGCTCGCCCGCGAGCTGCACGACGTCGACCGGCTGAGCGCCTTCTTCGACCTCATCCAGCAGGATCCGGTGATCTCGCAGGTCAAGCTCATCGCCGAGCCGTGGGACGTGGGCCCGGGCGGCTACCAGGTCGGCAACTTCCCGCCGTTGTGGACCGAGTGGAACGGCAAGTATCGCGACGCGGTGCGCGACTTCTGGCGCGGCCACGCCGTCCTGCCGGAGTTCGCCTCGCGACTGTCGGGCTCCTCCGACCTGTACGCCTCCAGCGGCCGCCGCCCCGTCGCCTCGATCAACTTCGTCACCTGCCACGACGGCTTCACCCTCACCGACCTGGTCTCCTACGACCGCAAGCACAACACGGACAACGGCGAGGACAACCGCGACGGCACCGACGACAACCGCTCGTGGAACTGCGGGGCCGAAGGGCCCGTGGAAGACCCCGAGATCGTACGGCTGCGCGAACGCCAGCGCCGCAACCTCCTGGCCACCCTGTTCCTGTCGCAGGGCATCCCCATGCTCTCCCACGGCGACGAGCTCGGACGCACCCAGCGCGGCAACAACAACGGCTACTGCCAGGACAACGAGCTCACCTGGATCGACTGGTCCAGGATCGGGCTCGAGTCCGGCATGCTCGACTTCGTGCGCACGCTCTCGCGACTGCGCCGCCGCCACCCGGTCTTCCAGCGCCGCCGCTTCTTCCGCGGCAGCACCGAGGGCCGGCGCGACCTGGTGTGGCTCACCCCCGCGGGCACCGAGATGACCGCGGGAGACTGGCAGACCGGCTACGCCAGGGCGATGGGCGCCTACCTCAACGGCTCGGCCATCACCGAGCCGGGGCCACGCGGCGAGCGCATCGTCGACGACTCGTTCCTGCTGCTCATCAACGCCCACCACGAGGACATGACCTTCACCCTGCCGGGCGCCGAGTTCGGCGAGTCGTGGATCCCGGTGCTCGACACCAGCGACGAGACGCGCCGCGACGAACCCTTCCCCGACGAGCAGTGGCCCGCCGGGGCCATCGTGGCGGTCACCTCGCGCAGCCTCCAGGTGCTGCGCCAGCCCCGCGAGGACTGACCTACACCTCCAGGACGATCTTGCCCTGGAGGTGCCCGCGCGCGGCGCGCTCGTGCGCCTGGCGGGCCCGCGCGAGCGGGAGGACACTGTCGACGCCGACCACCAGGCGTCCCGCGTCGATCAGCTCGGCCAGCTCGCCGAGCTGGCGGCCACTGGAGCGCACCTGGGCGCTGACGATGGAGACGCCCCGCTCGGCGGCGCGCTCCGGGCTGAGCCTGCCGATGGGGAAGACCGCCGCGAACGTGCCGCCCGGCCGCACGACGTCGAGCAGGTCGTCCATCGCGTCGCCGCCGACCGTGTCGATGACCACGTCGGCCAGGCCGGCGGGCAGAGCCTCCCGCGTGTAGTCGATGAAACGGTCGACGCCGAGGCCCCTGAGGAAGCCGGCGTGCCTGCCGGAGGCCACGGCGATCACCTCGTTGCCCTGGTCCTTGGCCAGTTGCGCGGCGAAGTGCCCCACGCCGCCCGCCGCGCCGTTGACCAGCACCGTCCGGCCCGATGCCGGCCGTACATGGTCGACGGCGTACTGGTAGGCGGTCAGTCCCGCCATCGGCACGGCCGCGGCCCGCACGTGGTCGAGGCTGCGCGGCTTGCGCGCCAGCTGGTCGGCGGGAACGGTGACGTATTCGGCGTACGCGCGCCCGCCCGGACCGCCTGGCGCCGGAGGGAAGCGGATGAGCGCGTAGACCTCGTCGCCCTCCTGCCACTCCCCCGCGCCCTCGACGACCACGCCGGAGACGTCCGTACCGGGGATGTGCGGCAGGGGCAGGGTGGGGCGCATGTCCGCGGGGATGGTGGCGAACCCGGTGCGGGCGTACCAGTCGGGCGGGTTGACGCCCACGGCGTGCACCTTGACCAGCGCCTCGCCCCGGGCCGGTCGCGGCGTGGGCACCTCCTCGTGGACGAGCACTTCTGGGCCGCCGAACTCGTGGAACCGGATGGCCTTCACATCTGCCTCCTATAATCGGATCAGTGTTCCGGATAATAAGCGGAGCACTGTTCCGCTTGTCAAGGGAGTGCCCATGGTCCGTGCCGACGCCGAACGCAACCGCGCGCGCATCCTGGAAGTGGCCCAGGCCGTCGTCGCCGAGCAGGGCACCCAGGCCTCGCTGCGCGACGTCGCCCGGCGCGCCGACGTCGGGCTCGGGACCCTCTACCGGCACTTCCCGACCCGCGAGGCACTGCTGGAGACGTTGCTGCGCGAGCGGTTCGAGGAACTGGCGCGGCAGGCGCGGGACCTGGAGGACGAAAGCGACGCCGGCGAGGCGCTGGCCCGATGGGTCGGGGAGTTCGTCCAGGGCGGCACCTACCGGGGCGTGGCCACCACCCTGATGGCCACGCTCACCGACGAGGAGTCGGCGCTGCACGCGGCCTGCCTGTCGATGCGACAGGCCGCCGGACGGCTACTGACCCGCGCCCAGGAGGAGGGCGCCGTCCGGGACGACGTGGACGCGCTCGACCTGTTCGCCCTGGCCAACGCGGTGAGCTGGATCGGCGAGCAGTCGGACGGCCTCGCGGAGCGCCGCGGTCACCTGGCGGGGCTGGTGCTTGACGGGCTGCGGCGGGGGTGAGCCCACCAAGACCGGCCCCCCGGCGGGGCTAAGCGCCACAGGCTCGGCGCGCATGCCGGACGCCACATGCCGGGCGCCACATGCCGGACGCCGCATGCCGGACGCCGCATGCCGAAGCCGACCGGGATCGCTCCCACCATGGAGCCGGGCTCGTGGCGCTCAGCCCCGCCACGGGCTGCCCGACGTCCGACGTCCGACGTCCAGCGCCCCGGAGTCGGCGCCCCGGAGTCGGCGCCCGGGTCCGGGGTCCAGGCGGGCCTGACTCCGCCCCCCGGTCAGGCGGGAGTGTCGGTGGCGCCCCTGATCAGCAGGCGGGCCGTGTGCGAGATGTGGTGGCGCAGCCGGTCGGCCGCGCTCAGGGCGTCGCGCTCGACGACCGCGTCGAGCAGCCCCCGGTGCTCCAGCGCGATCTCCTCCTCCGATTCCCGCCCGTAGGACACCGCCCACGTGCGGTACAGCTCCGCCTCCTCCCGCAGCCCGCACGCGATGGACCGCAGCCGCCGGTTGGAGCACCCCTCCAGCAGCGCGAGGTGAAAGGCGGTGTGCGCGGCCGACCACTGCGCGCTCGGGTGCTCGCGCGAGTCCTCGCCAAAGAACGGCGTGCGGGCGAGCACGTGGTGGGCGGCGACCACGGCGGCCTCCCATGCCATGTCGCCCTCGCGCACCGCCATGGCGAACACGAGCGGCTCGACCTCGCGCCGGGCCGAGGTCAGCTCGGCCAGGTCGCCGTACGACAGGGAGACGACGGTGAAGCCGTGGTTGGACTGGCTGGCGACGAGACCCTCGGTGACCAGGCGGGTGAGGGCTTCGCGGGCGGCGCCGACGCTGGTGCCGTAACGAGCACACAGATCCGGAAATTTCAGTCGCTGTCCTGGAGTGAGCCGTCCGCCCAGGATGTCGGTGCGCAGCCGCTCGTAGATCTCCCCGCTCTTCCCCATGACCGGCAACGATAGCAACTTTCGAAAGTTTCCGTTATATTCGAGCCATGCGTATCGCGAACCTCTCCTCCAGGCTCGTCCTGATCACAGAAGACGCCAAGGCGGTCGACGTCGAGCAGGCCAGCGGCGGCCTGTTCTCCGCCGACCCGCAGGCGGTCTACGCACGCTGGGAGGAGTTCCGCGCCTGGGCCGCCGGCGCCGAACTGCCGGAAGGCGCCGCCTTCGACCAGGCCGACCTGGGCGCGCCCGCACCGGGCCCGCGCCAGATCCTGGCCGTCGGCCTCAACTACCACGCCCACGCCGCCGAGTCCGGCTTCGCGGCGCCCGACACCATCCCGCCGCTGTTCACCAAGTTCGCCAGCGCGATCTCCGGCCCCGTCTCGTCGGTCAAGCTGCCCGAGAAGGGACACACCGACTGGGAGATCGAGCTCGTCGCGGTGATCGGCCGGGAGGCCTACCAGGTCCCCGAGGACGAGGCCTGGCAGTACGTGGCGGGCCTGACCGCCGGGCAGGACCTGTCGGAGCGCATCACCCAGATGGCCGGGCCGTCGCCGCAGTTCAGCCTGGGCAAGTCGTTCCCCGGCTTCGCGCCGATGGGCCCCTACCTGGTGACGCCCGACTCCTTCGACGACCCCGACGACCTGGAGCTGACGTGCTCCATCGACGGGGAGGAGATGCAGCGCGGCAGGACGAGAGACCTGATCTTCTCGGTGCCCGCGCTGGTGGCCAAGCTGTCGGCGGTCCTGCCGCTGCTGCCTGGCGACGTGCTGTTCACCGGCACGCCCGCGGGCGTCGGGCTGGGCCGTACGCCCCAGCGCTGGCTCGCCGACGGCGAGGTGCTGGTCTCCCGCATCGAGGGCATCGGGGAGCTGCGGCAGACGTTCTACGCCTGACCGCGCGGCGGGCCGGTAGCGCACCTCTCCCGGCCCGCCCGCGGGAGCATCCCCTCACGCGGTCCAAGGTAGGCGCGGGTGCTTTCGAACGGCTTTTCGCGACGGAAAGCCGGAACGGCGGGTCCGATTCCCGCTGGGACGCCAGGTCCGATTCCCGCTGGAACGGCAGGTCCGATCGCCGCCGGTCTTGGGCCGCCGCCGCTCGTAACGTGGTGGCCATGGATCTTCACCTTTCCGGCCGTGTCGCGATCGTCACCGGCGCTTCGAAGGGCATCGGCCTGGCCGTAGCCCGGACCCTCGCCGCCGAGGGCGCCCGCGTGATCGCGGCCTCACGTAAGAACGTTCCCGAGTTGTCCGGCGATATCGTGCACGTCCCTGTCGACCTCATGGACCCGCTGGCGCCGCAGCACCTGGTGGACGTGGCCGTCGAGCGGTTCGGCCGGCTCGACGTGCTGGTCAACAACGCCGGCGGTCCGCCGCCCGGCGTCTCGCTGCCGCGTTTCTCGTTCACGGCGCCGACCGACGACGACTGGCGCACGATGTTCGAGTTCAACCTGTTCGCGGTGGTCAGGATGATCCGTGCCGCGTTGCCTGCCATGATGGAGAGCGGCGGCGGCTCGGTCGTCAACGTGTCGTCGGGCAGCGCCCGGCTGCCCGCCCCGATGAACGTCGACTACAACGCCGCCAAGGCCGCGCTGAACAACCTCACCAAGGCGCTGTCGGAGGAGTTCGCGCCGCAGGGTGTGCGCTTCAACACCGTCTCGCCTGGGCCGGTGCGCACCGCGTGGTGGACGGAGGAGGGCGGAGCGGCCGACATCCTCGCCGCCGCGACGGGCAATGACCGCGATGCCGTGATCGAGCAGGTCGCGCCCGAGATGATGAAGTTGTCGACGGGACGGCTGGTCGAGCCGCAGGAGATCGCCGACGTGATCGCGCTGCTGGTCTCGCCCCGCTCGGCGGCGACCACGGGGGCCGACTTCGCCGTGGACGCGGGCTTCCTCAAGCAGGTGTGACCCGGTACAAAGACTGGGTACTCAAGCACCGGCCCTGGGCCGGTCAGTCCCACCAGAACGCCCAGGAGTTGGAGCCGACCAGGTCGGCGGCGTAGTCCTTGAGCGTGGGGGTCGTGCGCTGCTGGATGTTGTCCATGCAGACGACGAAGTGCTCGGCCGCCACGTGCAGGGCGTGGTCCAGCGTCTCGGGCGGCGCCGACACGCTGAGGTGCAGCGTGTCGGGGCCGGCCGCCACCACCCGGGCGCCGAACCGCTCCTCCCAGCTCAGCAGCATCGACACCAGCGCGGGCGTCTCGTGGTAGTTGATCGCCCCGTTCCATCCCATCGCGCACAGCGCCTCCGCGCCGCGCCGTGCGGCGACCAGTCCCAGGTAGGAGCGACGGTCGTCGAGCTCGCCCGCGTACCAGTCGGCGACGCGGCCGGGGTCGGCGGCCGAGTCTCCCCTGGGCGCCAGCCCGGGGCATTCGCGGCCGAACGGCTCCAGGTCCTCCAGGTCGTAGTCGGGGTCGTCGTCCTCGGCCACCCACTCGGCCCACATCGCGGCCATGAAGGCGCCGGCGTCGTGCAGCCCCACCTCGCCCAGCGACCAGGGGGCGTCCTGGCCGGGCTCCCAGCCGTCGTCGAGCAGGAGCAACGGCCACAGGCCCGAGCGCGGATGCTCGGCGCGGAAGGCCGACCACTGCTGGCCCGTCGTCAGACTCGCGCTCACCCAGAGCTGCAGCCCGCGGGTGCTCATCCCCTCGGGCAGCGGCGTCGCGAGCGTGCGATCGGCGCCGCCGTCGAGAAAGAGCACCGCCAGCTCCGGCGGTAGGCGCATGTCATCCATAACGGCATTCTTCCGGTAGGGCTCGCGGTGATCGGGCAGACCCCCCTGTGTGGGGCGCTTACTCGTGGCACTGGTCCTGGCGTTGACGTCCTGCCGCCCGGTGGCGGCCGATTCCGCCCGGCTCGGCAGCCTCCGTCCGGGTGACGAGGGCGCCGGGGTCGTCGCCCTCCAGGAGCGGCTATCGGCGCTGGGCTACTGGCTCGGCACGCCCGACGGCAGGTACGGCACGAGCACGACGCAGGCCGTGTTCGCCCTGCAGAAGGCGGCGGGCCTGCCGCGCGACGGCGAGTTCGGCCTGCGCACCGCTCTGGCCCTCGACCAGGGTGTCCGGCCGGCGGCGACGACGTTCTCCGGCCGCTTCGCCGAGGTCCACCTGGCCACGCAGCTCCTGCTGCTGGTCCGGGACGGCCGCGTCGAGCACGTCGTCAACGCCTCGACGGGCATCGAGGCGACGGCGACGCCCGCGGGCGACTTCTCCGTCTACCGCGCTGTCGACGCCTGGGACTCGGGGCCGTACGGCCCGCTCTACCGGCCGCGCTACTTCGTGGGCGGCGTGGCCGTGCACGGCTACCGTTCCGTGCCGCCGCAGCCCGCCTCGCACGGGTGCGTGAGGGTGAGCATCGCGGCGATGGACTGGTTGTGGAGCAGCGGCTGGCTGGAGCTGGGCACCCCGGTCACGGTCCGCTGATCGGTCACAGCCGGGCGGCCGTCAGCAGCACCAGCACGAAGGTGGTCAGTCCGGCCAGGCCGTGGACGGCGACGGCCAGCAGGGGGAACCGTTGCTCGGCGCCTCGCGCGTGCCGCCCGCCGCCGAGCCAGCGCGTGAACATCGTGAACCCGAGCAGCGCCGCGACGGTGAGCACGGCGAAGGCGAGCCAGGCCACCCCGCCGTCGCCGGTCAGCAGGAAGATGGTCCAGCACGCCAGGGCGCTGACCGCGAAGGTGGGGTGGCTGAAGATCAGCGCGGTGGGGAATCTGGTCACCTTGGTCTTCTGCTGCCGCAGCCCGCCCCCTGACAGCCAGAGGTAGAGCAGGTATGCGCCGACGAGGGCGGTGATCAACCACGTCACAACCGTGACCAGACGCACCCTAGCCTCCCTGGAGTCCCCGATCGCCTGCCGCCACGTAAACACATCAGCGCACGTACGTCACGAGTTACGCGAAAGTGCTATCCGACCGCCAAAAAGGTCCTCGCCCCGGGGTCCGCAATCCCCGTGTGCCAAGGTAGAGGGGTGCGTCGCATCCATCCCGACATCGAGGACGATCCGGACATCTCGCTCGCCTACGCGTATCCGTCCGACCGGTGGCTGCGCCTGAACATGGTGGCCAGCGCCGACGGGGGCGCCTGGGTGAAGGGCCTCTCGGGCGGGTTGTCCAGCAAGGGCGACCGGGTGATCTTCGGGGTCCTGCGCCGCCTGGCCGACGTCGTCATGGCGGGCGCCGCGACCGTGCGCACCGAGGGGTACGGCCCGGCGAAGGCGAAGCCGGACAGGCAGGTGCCTCCCCCGGTCGCCGTGGTCACCCGCCGCCTCGACCTCGACCTGGGCAGCCCGCTGTTCACCGAGGCCAGGACGCGGACGATCGTGATCACCTGCGAGTCCGCCCCGAGCGACCGCAGAGACGAGGCGGCCAGGCTGGCCGACGTGATCGTCGCGGGCGACGACAGGGTCGACTTCGCCTCCGCCCTGAGCCAGTTGCGCGAGCGGGGGCTGGGCAAGATCCTGTGTGAGGGCGGCCCGCGGATCAACGCGCAGCTGGCCGCGGCCGGTCTCGTCGACGAGTTGTGCCTGACGACGAGCCCCCTGTTGATCGGCGGCGGCGCGGCCCGCATCCTGAACGGCGAGGCTTCGCACGTCCCGCTCCGGCTGGGCCAGGTGCTGGAGGAGGACGGTGTCCTCTTCTGCCGCTATCTACGGGAGGACACCCATGACGCAACCACCTGAGGAGATCCAGCTCGACCTGCCGGTGCTGCCGCCGGTGGCGCCGATGCTGGCCAAGCCGATCAAGGCCATGCCCCGGCAGGACGACGGCCTCTACTTCTACGAGCCGAAGTGGGACGGCTTCCGCTGCATCGTCTTCCGCGACGGCGACGAGGTCTTCCTGGGCAGCCGCAACGAGCGGCCCTTCACCCGCTACTTCCCCGAGCTCGTCGAGGCGGTCAGGCGCGAGCTGCCCGACAAGTGCGTGGTCGACGGCGAGATCGTGCTGCGCAAGGCGCAGGAGCTCGACTTCGTGATGCTCCAGCAGCGCATCCACCCGGCGGCCAGCAGGGTGAAGATGTTGTCGGAGGAGTATCCCGCCTCGTTCATCGCCTTCGACCTGCTGGCGCTGGGCGAGGAGAACCTGATGGAGGCGCCGTTCAGCGAGCGCCGCGCCAAGCTCGAGGGGATCTTCCCGGAGCGGGGCGGCTCGATCAGGCTGACCCCGGTCACCCAGAACCACGAGCGCGCCGAGGAGTGGTTCGAGATGTTCGAGGGCGCCGGCCTCGACGGCATCATCGTCAAGCCGGGCGACCAGCCCTACGTGCCCGACAAGCGCACGATGTTCAAGGTCAAGCACGACCGCACCGCCGACGTCGTCGTCTGCGGCTACCGCGAGCACAAGACGGGACCGATCGTCGGCTCGCTCCTGCTGGGCCTCTACAGCGACGACGGCAAGCTGCACCACGTGGGCGTGGCCGCATCCTTCCCGATGGCGCGGCGGGCCGAGCTGGTCGACGAGCTCAAGCCGTACCTCGCCAAGCTCGGCGAGCACCCGTGGGGCGAGTGGGCCGACCAGGCGATCCGCAACATGGGCCAGCCCGCCGCCACGCCCGCGACGGGCGGGCAGCGCATGCCGGGGGCGGTGTCGCGGTGGAACGCCAAGAAGGACCTGTCGTTCATCCCGCTCCGCCCCGAGCTGGTGATCGAGGTCGCCTACGACCAGATGGAGGGCGACCGGTTCCGCCACACCGCGCAGTTCCGCCGGTGGCGGCCCGACCGCACGCCCGAGTCGTGCACCTACGAGCAACTGGAACGCCCGATCAGTTACAACCTGGACGACATCCTCGCGCGATGAGCCCGACCGTGGCGTAATATCGCGACATGACGACCCCCTCGCCCGGAGACGAGCTCCGGGCCGCCGTCTCCGCCCGTCGTGACCTCGGCCCCGACTTCGAGGACGCCATCGTCGAATCGTTCCTCGACAAGATGGGCAAGGAGGTGGACAGGCGGGTCGACGAACGCCTGGCCTCGGTGCGGCCCAGCCACACCGACCGCCGTTCCGAGGGCATGCGCCTGGCGCTGGCCATCGTCTCGATGTCGCTGGGCACGATCCTGTCGATCGTGACGATCGCCGTCAGCTACAGCCTCTTCGCGCTGGTGATCATCTGGGGCGCCATCGCCATCGTCAACGGCGTCTTCAACAATCCGGGCGGCGGCGGGCCTAGGCCAGCCAAATGAGCCCGGCGAAGCGCCCGGCGACGCGCTCCCTGCGGTGGGAGTAGAGCTCCTCCGCCTCGATGGTGCAGCGCGCGTCGTGCCGTACGTCCGACACGCCCGCCGAGCGTAGCTGGGCCTCGATGCCCGCCCGCAGGTCGAGGGCGGGGGTGCCCCACGACGTCTCGGAACGGGCGGCGGGGACCGCGGCGGCGACCCGCTCGCGCAGCTCCTCCGGCACCTCGTAGCAGCGCCCGCAGGCTCCCGGGCCGACGAACGCCACGAGCTCGCGGGCTCCCTTCGCCCGCATCGCCTCGACCAGCGCGGTGGCGATGCCCGCCTCGGTGCCCGGCCGTCCCGAGTGGGCGGCGCCGACCATGCGGGCCTCTGGATCGGCGAGCAGGACGGCGGGGCAGTCGGCTCCCAGGGAGGCCAGCGCCAGCCCGCGAACGTCGGTGAAGACCCCGTCGAGCGGCGGCGCGCCGGCGCCGAAGGGCGCGGTGACATAGGCGACGTCGGCGGAGTGAACCTGGTGCATGAAGACGATCGCGTCGACCCCCAGCTCGCCCGCCAGGGCCGAGCGGTTGGCGGCGACGGCGTCGGGCGAGTCGCCGACCAGCCCGCCGAGGTTGCGCGAGCCGTACGGCGGGGCGCTCGCGCCGCCGTGCCGGTCGGTGACGGCCACGTGCACACCGGGAGCCAGAAGCATGCCTGCCACCTTATTACCATCCGAATCAAGCAAGCGTATGCTTGGGCAGGTGATCGACTACCGCAACCTCATCGGCGGCAAGGTCCAGGCCGCCGCCGACGGCAGGACTCTCGACTCGGTCAACCCGGCCACCGGCGAGGTCTGGGCCCGCATCCCCCGCAGCGGCCCACAAGACGCCGAGCAGGCCGTCACCGCCGCCCGCGCCGCCTTCCCCCGCTGGTCGGCCATGCCCGCACTGGGCCGGGCGCACTTCCTGCGCAAGGTCGCCCGCGTCTTCGCCGACCACGCCGAGGAGCTGGCCAGGCTGGAGACCACCGACAACGGCCGCATCCTGCGCGACACGCTCAAGAAGGACCTGCCCGGCATGGCCTTCCTCTGGGAACTGGCCGCCGGCCAGGTGCTCGACGCGGTCAAGGGCGACACCGTGCTGATGGGACCCGACGCGCTCGGCCTGACCAGGCGCGAGCCGTACGGCGTGGCCCTGTGCGTCATCCCGTGGAACTCCCCCGTCTCCACCTTCTCCGCCAAGGCCGCGTTCGCGCTGGCGGCGGGCAACACCGTGATCGTCAAACCGGCCGAGCAGGCGAGCGTGTCGACGCTGCGGCTCGGCGAGCTGCTGGCCGAGGTCTTCCCGCCCGGCGTGCTGAACATCGTCAGCGGCCTGGGCGAGGAGGTCGGCGAGGCCCTCGTGCGGCACCGCGGCGTCAACAAGATCAGCCTGACCGGCTCGACGGAGACGGCGCTGCGCATCACCCAGAACGCCGGCGTCAAGCCGATGACCTTCGAGCTGGGCGGCAAGTCGCCCAACATCGTCTTCGACGACGCCGACCTGGACAAGGCGGCCGACGGCGTCACCGTCAACTCGGTCTACACCGGCAACGCCGGACAGGTCTGCGTGGCGGGCTCCCGCATCCTCGTCCACCGCCCGATCTGGGACGACTTCCTGGCCAGGATCGCGCAGAAGGCCGCGGCCATCACCCTCGGCGACCCCCTGGACCTGGCCACCGACATGGGACCGATCGTCTCCCAGGCGCAGTACGAGCGGGTCGTCTCCTACCTGGAGCTGGCCGAGAAGGAGGGCGCTGAGAGGGTGTTCGGCGGGCGGCACGGCTCCGAGGTGGTGCCGGGCGGCGGCTACTGGGTCGAGCCCGCGCTCTACACGACGACCGACAACGGCCTGCGCGTCTGCCAGGAGGAGATCTTCGGCCCGGTCGCGGTGGCCATCCCCTTCGACGACGAGGCGCAGGCGGTGCGCATCGCCAACGACTCCGCCTACGGCCTGGCCGCCGGGGTCTGGACGCGTGACCTGGGCCGGGCCCACCGGCTCATCCGCGATCTCGACAGCGGCACGGTGTGGGTGAACACCTTCCGCCAGATGCCGCCGGGCCTGCCGTTCGGCGGCGTGAAGGACAGCGGCTACGGCCACGACGCGGTGCTGGAGTACACCAGGCAGAAGGCAGCGATCATCCAGATATAGTCCGTGCCATGGCAGAGCTCTCCGTGGAGCAGGCCCGGGCCTCCGTGCTGCGCAGCCGCGCCGACTCCTACTTCGCCCTGGAGCGCTACGAGGCGGCGGTCACCGACCTGACCGAGGCGATCGAGCTCGACCCCGACGACCCGCGCTCCTGGCGGCTGCGGGGCGAGAGCCACCGCCTGCTCGGCGACTTCGACGCCGCGCTGGCCGACTTCGACGAGTCGCTGCGCCTGGAGCCTGGCAACGCCTACGCCCTGGGCTCGCGCGGGCAGGTGCACGCCGCCCTGGGCGCGCTGGAGACGGCACTCGACGACTTCGAGCACGCGCTCGCCCTGGAGGCGGGCGTCGACTGGATCATCCACGAGCGCGCCCAGGTGCTGGCCGCGCTGGGCCGCCTCGAGGACGCCCTGGCCGCGCACACCGAGCTGATCACCCTGTACGGCACGGCCGACGCCTACGCCCACCGCGCCGACCTGCTGCAGAACATGGAGCTCTACCCCGAGGCCGTCGACGACTACTCGCGCGCCCTCATGATCGACCCCGGGCACGCGCGCTCCTACGCCCAGCGCGGCGAGTCGCTGCGCATGCTCGACCGCCACGAGGAGGCGCTGGCCGACCTCGACCGGGCGCTGGAGCTGGAGCCCGACAACGAGCGCACGCTGGGCAGCCGCGGCGCGGTGCTGAGCGACCTGGGCCGCGTCGAGGAGGGGCTGGCCGACCTCGACCGCGCGATCGAGCTCGACAAGACCTACGTCTGGGCCTACCAGGTCAGGGGTGAGCTGCTCCAGGAGCTCGACCGGCACGAGGAGGCCATCGCCGACTTCTCGCGCGCGCTGGAGCTGGAGTACGGAGACCGTGGACAGCTGACCGAATAAGCTTCTAGATTCGTGCGCATGGGCATCGGCTTGACCGAGGAACACCGCGCACTGGCCGCCTCCGTCCGCGGCCTGGCGGGCCGTCCCGAGCTGCGGGGCGTGCACGTCGCCGAGGAGTACGGCGGGCAGGGCGGCGGCCTACTGGAGCTGTGCGTATGCCTGGAGGCGCTGGGCGAGCTGCGGGCCTCAGGCGCCCTCCTGCCCTCCGCGCTCGCGGCGGCGGTGCTGGGAGCCGAGCACGCCGAGCTGCTGCGCGGGCTGGTCGACGGCTCGCTGACCGCGGCCGTCTCGATCGGCGGGCGGGTGCTGGGCTCCGCCGCGGCCGACCTCTTCCTGCTGCCCGTCGACGAGGGCTGGGCCGTGCTCGACCGGGACGACGTGCGGGCCGAGCGCGCCGACTCCATCGACCTCGACCGCGAGCTGTGCACCGCCGAGCCGTCGGCCGTTCCGCGGGAGCGGGTGCTGGGCGAGGTGCCCGTGCGCGAGCTGGCCGTGGTGTTGCTGGGCGCCGAGTCGTGCGGCCTGGCCGCGTGGTCGGTGCGCACGGCCGCGGAGTACGCCAAGGTGCGCGAGCAGTTCGGGCGGCCGATCGGGCAGTTCCAGGGGGTCAAGCACCGGGTCGCCGGGGCCTTCGTGGCGCTGGAGCAGGCACGGGCGGCGGTGTGGGACGCCGCCAGAGCGCTCGACACCCGATCTTCCGCGGCCGAGGCGCCGGAGCCCGGGGTGCGGCTGGCCGTGGGCGTGGCGGCGGTGCTGGCGCCCGAGGCGGCCGTGCGCTGCGCCGCCGACGCCATCCAGGTCCTCGGCGGGATCGGCTTCACCTTCGAGCACGACGCCCACCGCTACTACCGCCGCGCCCTGTCGAACCGCATGCTCGCCGGCGAGTGGTCGGAGACGGTCGCCACCGAGGCGATCTCGGGAACCCGGCGCACCATGGAGCCCGACCTGCCCGAGGAGGCCGAGCCGCTGCGCGAGGAGCTGCGCGCGGTCGCCGCCGAACTGACCGCCCTGGAACCCCTGGAGCGCCTGGCCCGCTTCGCCTCCGAGGGCTGGATCATGCCGCACCTGCCCGCCCCGTGGGGCCGCGCCGCCTCCCCGCTGGAGCAGGTGATCATCCACCAGGAGTTCCCCAAGCGCCCCAACCTGGGCATCGCCGCCTGGGCCGTACCGTCGATCGTCAGGTACGGCACGCGCGAGCAGCAGGAGCGGTTCCTGCCCAGGACCTTCACCGGCGAGATCGTCTGGTGCCAGCTGTTCAGCGAGCCAGGCGCGGGCTCCGACCTGGCGGGACTGACCACCAAGGCCGTCAGGGTCGAGGGCGGCTGGTCCATCACCGGCCAGAAGGTGTGGACCTCGCTGGCGCAGTACGCCCACTGGGGCATCTGCCTGGCCCGCACCAGCCCCGAACGCCCCAAGCACGAGGGCATCAGCTACTTCCTGGTCGAGATGGCCTCCCCCGGCGTCACGGTCAGGCCGCTGCGCGAGATCAACGGCGACGAGATCTTCAACGAGGTCTTCCTCGACGACGTCTTCGTCCCCGACGAGCTGGTCGTCGGAGAGGTGGACCAGGGCTGGCGGGTCGCCCGCGACACCCTCTCGCACGAGCGGGTCGCGCTGGGCGACTCGTGGGGTCCCGGCTCGCAGCACACCGACATGGTGCGCCTCCTGGCCGGACACGACGGCCTGCGTTCGCCCGACCTCGACAGGGCGGGGCGGTTGTGGGCGCAGGGCCAGGCGATCTCGGCGCTGAACCTGCGCATCATGACCTCGCAACTGGCCGGGGCCGATCCGGGACCGGCCGCGAGCGTGCGCAAGTTCCTGGGGATGCGCCACTCGCAGGAGATCTCGGAGTTCTGCTGGTCGGTGGCGCCGGAATCGGCACACTGGCAGCGCATGATCCTCACCACCCGCGCGTTCACCATCGGGGGCGGCACCGGCGAGGTGCAGCTCAACATCATCGCCGAACGCGCGCTCGGCCTGCCGCGCGACCCCTAGGACTTGGGGTGGTGGGCCAGCGCCAGGTGGGCGTAGACGATCGTGTTGTCGCGGTAGCTGCCCGCCGCCCTGTCGAAGGCGCCGCCGCACGTCACCAGGCGCAAAGCCGGGTAACCGACCTCGCCGTACACCTTCCTGGTCGGGAAGGAGTCCTTGGGCGTGTGCTCGACCCGGTCGACCACGAACACGGCCACCGACCGGTCGGCGCGCACCACCTGGACCTGGTCGCCCTTCTTGACCTCGCGCAGCGCGGCGAAGACGGCGGGCCCCGATCTGGTGTCGAGGTGCCCGGTGATCACCGCGGCCCCGCGCTGGCCGGGCACCGGGCCGTAGCGGTACCAGCCCGCGACGTTCGGCTCGTGCAGCGGCGGGTTCTCGATCGCGCCCGCGCCGTCCAGGCCGAGTTCCATCAGGGGCGCGGCCACGCCGATGGACGGGATGTAGACGCCGGTGGGCCTGGCGGCCTTCATGGGCTTGGCGACCACGCCCTCGGGCACGTCGAAGGTCTTGACGGGCCGGTGGGCCGCCGGTGAGGGCGGCGCGGTGGCCTGGACGCTCTCCCCCGGATGCTCACCCGATCCGAGCAGGCCGGCGACTCCGGAGGCGATGAGCGCCGCCCCGCCCACCGAGACGATGACCGCGCCGGTGAGGATGGCCTTGTGGCCGGGCGGCTGGGCCACCTAGGCGTCGCCCCGGCGCCGCCGCACCGCGAATCCGGCCAGGCCCGCACCGGCCAGCAGCCCGCTCGCGCCGACCACGAACGGCCAGGTGGGGCTCTCGGGCGCCAGGCCGCCGCCGCCCGTCTGGGGAGCGCCGTCGGGCACCTTGCGCTTGCCCTCGTCGACGGGCTTCCACGGGTTCGTCGGCTCGGGCTCGCCCGACTCGGTCTCCCCGGGGGCGCTCGACCAGGAGTCCTGCGGGGCCGGGGCGTCGGACCAGCTCTCGAACGGGTTGGGCGGGATCGCCCCCGGGTCCTGCGCGGGCGGCTGCCACGGATCCTCGGGGTGCACACCGCCGCCGGACGCGCCGTCGCACGGCAGCAGCGGGATCAGGCAGGTGGCAGCCGCCAGCGGAGACCGCTCGGCGGTCTCGGCCGAGGCGATGCCGACGCCCAGGGCCAGGTTCAGTCCGCCGATGACGAAGGCCGTCACCGCTCCGGCGGCCGCTAATCGTCGCATGGTTGTGAGCCAAGCGACTATTGGACCGAGCGTCAAGTAATGTGACCGAAGTGAAATTCGGTCAGTCGCGCGCCTTCTCCTTCGAGTTCAGCATCCGTCCAGCGGCCCTGATCAAGCTGGAGCCCCCTACATGGAGAGGAGGAAGAGATGCGCGACTGGGTGTGGAAGCACCGCAGCTGGGACTGGGGCAGCCCCGGCTTCGACTGGTCATGAGGTGACCGGTACGGCATAGGACGGGAGTGAATGCCGTACCACGTAGGGAGGCGGCGCCGGCGAAGGTCGGCGTCGCCGTACGGTCAGCCGTGCCACCGCGCGGTGTGCAGGACGGCGGGGTTGGTCGCGCTGTCGCCGATCTTCCGGCGACCTCGCGCCACGTTTCCCACATCACCAGATGAGCTTCACCCGTTTTCGCTGGTGGAGTCCCTTGCTCGACTCGGCTGGACCCGCATCGGCTCGCCCGGCATCTTCGGATAGTTGGGCGGGTAGGGCATGTCGCCGCGCTCGTCCTTGTCGTACCACTCCAGCAGCGGCTCGATCGAGAACGCCCGCTCGTCGATCGAGGCGTGCACGTCGCCCAGCTCGGCGAAGCGCGCGGGCACGGTGCGGATCGTCAGGTCCTCGGGGTTGACGTCGGCCAGTTCGTCCCACGTCACCGGCGTGGAGACCTGCCCGTTGGGCTTGGCGCGCACCGAGTAGGCGGCGACCACCGTGCGGTCGCGGGCGTTCTGGTTGAAGTCGATGAAGACCCTGTCGCCCCGCTCCTCCTTCCACCAGGCCGTGGTGACCAGGTCGGGGGCGCGGTCGGCGATGGCCCTGGCCAGGGCGATGCCCGCGTGCCGTACCTGGACGAAGTCCCAGCGCGGCTCGATGCGGATGTTGACGTGAACGCCGCGGCTGCCCGAGGTCTTGGGGTAGCCGGTGATGCCCAGCTCGCCGAGCACGTCGCGGCACAGGAAGGCGGCCTCGCGGACCGTGTCGAAGCTCAGGCCGGGCTGCGGGTCGAGGTCGACGCGCAGTTCGTCGGGGTGTTCGACGTCGGCGGCGCGCACCTGCCACGGGTGGAAGTCGACGGTGCCGAGGTTGGCGCAGTAGGCGATGGCCGCGACCTCGGTGACCTTCAGCGAGTCGGCCGTGCGGCCGCTCGGGAAGCGCACGGTGACCGTCTCCAGCCAGTCGGGATGCTTGGGCGGCATGCGCTTTTGGTAGATCGCCTCGGTGTGGATGCCGTCGGGGTGGCGCTTGAGGTTGGTCGGGCGGTCCTTCATCGCACGCAGGGCGCCCTCGCCCACGCTGACGTAGTACTCGACCAGCTCCCGCTTGGTCACCCCGATCTCCGGGAAGTACACCTTGTCAGGGTTGGTCACCTTGACAGTGCGCTGTCCGACTTCGAGCTCAATGTACGGCGAGGCCATGGCAAGAACCTACCCCTTCACCCCTGGGTCGGGGTGGTCCGCCCGGAGCCGCACAGTGGCGGGACCGGGGCTCGACGGGCGGACCCATCCGGCCGTTCCGCTGTCTCGGCCGATTCCGGACGCTGGCGCGTCGCCCGGCCGGCCTCCTGATCACCCTCGGCTCCAGCACGGGCGTGGGCTGTGCCGAAGAGGTGAACCGCGGTCGGGCCGTACCCCTTTGCTGGAAGGCGATGACACCCCCCATGACGATAAAGACGCAGAATCACCCCAGAATGGATGCTTGTCCCGCGGAGATCTCTTTTTGCGGACACCGTAGGCTGGTCATATGGACAAGGTGGTCAAGACCGACGCCGAATGGCGGGTGCAGCTGACACCCGAAGAGTTCCACGTACTGCGCGAGGCGGGCACGGAGCGGCCCTTCACCGGCGAGTACGTCGACACCAAGACCGAGGGCGTCTACTCCTGCCGCGCCTGCGGCGCGGAGCTGTTCCGCTCGGAGACCAAGTTCGACTCGCACTGCGGCTGGCCCAGCTTCTTCGAGCCGTCGAAGTCGGAGGCGGTCAGGCTCATCGAGGACCGCGGCCATGGCATGGTCCGCACCGAGGTGCGCTGCGCCAGGTGCGACTCCCACCTCGGCCACGTCTTCCACGGCGAGGGCTACTCCACGCCCACCGACGACAGGTACTGCATCAACTCCGTCTCGCTGCGCCTCGAGCCCACTGCGGAGTGATCACACGGCGACGTCACGTAACGATCGCCAGAGACGGGTATGACCCGCACGTGAAGGTCATGCCGCACCTGCGCCACCGCTGGGTGACGATCGAGCAGATCGGCAAGGTCGTCGTCCAGGAATGCGAGGTGTGCGGCAAGACCCGCGTGCGCGTGCGCTGACAGTGGCCGTTCGGAGTCGGGGCTAGCGGAACCTGAACGGGCGGGGACCGGTCAGGTCGGTGTCGTCGAACTGGTCGATCAGGTCCTGCTCGTCGACCAGGCCGCCCTTGTCCACCAGCAGCGGGCCCATCGCCCGCACCTGGTCGGCCAGGTCCTCGTGGCCGATGGCGTCGAGTGACGCCCGCAACTTGGCCAGCGCCCTGCTCAGCTCCACGCTGGCCACGTGCGTCAGGGCGGCGGGCAGGGCGCGCACCAGGCTGCGCACCGCCACCTCCCTGTCGTGCTCCTGCAGCTGGGGCAGGATCTCCGCGAGGCTCGCCAGCGCGGTCGCGCAGGTGTGGTGCTGGCGCGAGGAGGTGCTCACGACGACGATGTCCACGAGCGTCGCCACGATCTTCCGCTGGACCGCGTCGTCGTAGACGACCGGAAGCCGCCCGCCGTACTCCTCGGGGTCGGGCAGGGGGGTGGCCGCCCAGCGGCCGGACAGGTCGCGCAGCGCGCCCACGGCTGCCTGGGCCACGTCGGGGTTCTGGCGTGACGACGTCGCCGCCCAGGCGATGTTGCCGAGCTGGTCGATGGCGTAGTCGGGATCGATGCCCGCGTCGCGCGTGCGGTCGATGATCACGCAGTCAAGCACGCCCCGCGCCGCGATCCTGCGCTGCTCGGGCGAGCCGCCGCGGATGCGCACCACGCCGTCGCCGTAGGCGAGCAGGTCGCCGATGCGCACCTGGAAGGCCACCTCGACCCCGTCGCCCACCCTGGCCATCAGCGCCTCCAGCCGCGCGGCGACGATGTCGACCACGTAGCCGGACGACTCGGTCGTGACCGTGTCGGGTTTGTCGTCGCGCACCTCGGGGACGGGGCGGCAGCGGGCGAGCAGGGGATACTGCCGGGCGCGCGCCTGACCCGCCCGGTCCTGGATGGAGCGCACGACCGTCGTGGGGCGCATCTGGTCGATCATCAGATAGGCCATGAAGATCAGCAGGACGAGCGCCCCCGCGGCCAGGACGATGGCCAGCAGCGGCCCCACCCCGGCCCAGGTCGGCCGGGCGACCGCCATGACGAGGTAGGTGTAGGTCGCACACCCGGCCACGTAGCCGAAGTAGGCCTGGTTGGCCTTGCGGCGCAGGAACTGGTCGAACACGACGGGCGCCACCGTCGTGGAGGTGTGCGAGATCGCGACCAGGAGCGCGGAGAGCGTCAGCGTGGTCACCGTGACCAGGCCGGTCGCGATCACGCCCAGCATGCGCAGCAGGTTCTCGTGCGGGAAGAGCCTGGCCAGCCAGTCGCGCACGTGCTCCGGCCAGGCCGTGGACCAGAAGTCGACGAGGGTGGCCACGGCGGCCAGGCCGACGAACCCGAGCACCATCGCCAGCGGGGTCAGCAGGAACTCGGTGATCGGGAGCCGCCATCGTTGCTTGGGACTCCTGATGGCCACGCGGGACAGATCAGCCATCGCCTCCGACTGCCCGGCACTAGATCGCCGAAACGGAGTCAGAGCAGGTCGGCGAGCAGGGCGGCGGCCCTGGCGGCGCCGTCGCCCGGCACCGGACGGTAGTCCACCTGGCGTCCCAGCTCCGTGGCGACGATCTCGGCCAGCAGGTCGGGCGCCAGCTGCGCGTAGTCGAGCCGCCGTCCCGCGCGGTGCCTGCGCAGCCGGTGGGCGACGTGGAACTGCTGCTCGAAGTGGTTGCGCAGGGGGACGTAGACGAAGGGGCGCGCGGCCGCGGTCAGCTCCATGCAGGTGCTCAGGCCGCCCTGAACGACGGCCAGGTCGCAGGCGGCCAGGTGCAGGTGCAGCTCGGGCACGTAGGCGCGCACGTCGAGGCCGGCCAGGCGGGGGACGCGCGACGGGTCGATCCTGGGGCCGGTGACGACGACCATGCGCAGGCCGGGGACGCGGCGGGCGGCCTCCGGATAGGCCGCGGCGACCTTGGCGAGCAGGTCGGCGCCGACGCCGGAGCCGCCGACGCTCACGACGCACACGCGCTCGTCCGGCTCGTACCCGAGCCGCGCCCGCAACGCGTCGCGGTCCTGCGGGTGCTCGCCGAAGCCCGTGACATACCCGGAGAAGCGGAAGTGCTCGGCCGTCCACTCCCTGATCCCCGGCAGGCCGGGACCGAAGGATGCCTCCACGACGTCCTCGGGATCGCCCACGAAGAGCGCCCGATCACGCAGCCAGGGGAACCTCTCCACCCGCCTGATCATCTCCGTGTTGTAGTCGGCCGCGACCAGAGCCTCCCGCTCGCCCCCGCCCGGCATCGGCAGCACCCCGACGAAGTCGGTCAGCCACGCGAAGGCGAACCGCTTCAGCTCGGGGTTGTCGTGCAGGAAGTGGTCCACCTCCCACGCCTCGTCGGCCACCACCAGGTCGTACGCCTCGTCCCGCACGACCTGGTCGAAGAGCATGAAGTTGGCCAGCAGGATCTCGTCCATGCTCCGCAGCGCCTCGAAGCAGTGCAGGTCGTGCTCGCCCGCCTCGCTCTCCATGTGCGCCGACTCGCCGGCCAGCCACCGGCTCGCCGGGTGCACCCGCTCCCCCGCCGCCTCCAGCGCCCTGGTGACCGGGTCCTGGGCCAGCCAGTCGATGCGCAGCCCCGGGCGCTGCGCCCGCAGCTCGCGGGCGATCGCCAGGTCGCGGCGGGCGTGCCCGAGCCCGATGGGCGACGACAGGTAGAGCACCCGCCGCTC
This sequence comes from Nonomuraea sp. NPDC050663, assembly GCF_044456985.1. Taxonomy (NCBI): domain Bacteria; kingdom Bacillati; phylum Actinomycetota; class Actinomycetes; order Streptosporangiales; family Streptosporangiaceae; genus Nonomuraea; species Nonomuraea sp. NPDC050663. Next base: position 10,247 of record NZ_JBITGL010000014.1, on the reverse strand, counting down.
CCGCCGGGTCCAGCGTTCCCACCGGCGCACCGGTTCCGCGGCGCCGCCGGACCAGCGCGCGGCGAACTCGCCGATGAGCAGGTTGACCCGCACGGGATCCCGCAGTTGCGGCAGGTGCCCGCCTCCCGCGATCGTCTCCAGCCGTCCGCCGGTCAGCTCCGCCACCGTACGCCCGTTCTCCGGCGGCACGACGTGGTCGTCGTCGCCGTGCACGACCAGCACCGGACCGGCCGCCCCTGCGCACCAGGAGCGCACCTGCTCCGCCGTGGCCCGTACGGCGTGGCTCTCGGCGACGAGCACCGCCCCGGTCGTCTCCAGACCCCAGGCGACCCCGTCCTCCACGCCCTTGGTGGAGTGCGGCTCGGACAGGCACTGTCCCATGAAGAACCAGAGGAAGTCCTCGTGCGCGGCCGTCCAGTAGTCGCGGTTGTACTTCACCCAGTGCGACGCGGGATCGGCCACGCCCTTGCGCACCGACGACGGCCCCACCTCGGGCGCGGGCCCGTCGAGGGCGGGCCGCCCGAGCTTGGCCAGGGGTACGGCAGGCGCGATGAGCACCGTGCCGAGCACGCGGCCGGGATGCTCGGCGGCCAGTTCGAGCGCCCAGTTCGCCCCGCGCGACAGGGCCACGAGCACGGCCCGGTCGAGCCCGGTGGCGTCCATGACCGCCAGGGCGTAGGAGACCTGCGCCGCCTGGTCGTAGGCGGAGGGCACGAGAGGCCGGTCGGAGCCGCCGTTGCCCGGCCCGTCGTAGACGACGACCCGGTGACGCCGGGAGAGGAAGGCCACCTGCATCTTCCAGATCCGCTTGTGGACCACGGTCCAGGCGGGCAGCAGCAGGATGGCCGGACCGCCGCTGCCGTACACCTCGTAGTGGATCTTGACTCCGCCGCGCTCGACGAAGCCCTCCTTGTCCGCCTCTCGCGCCCGCATGATCAGGGCCTGGCCTCGTACACCATGTTGAACGGGTTCTCGGCGACCTTGCGGAAGCGCGTGAACCCGGCGTCCGACGCGATGCGCCGCATGGCCGCCTCGCCCGCCTGCGCGCCGAGGGCGTAGCCGCCGGCCTGCGAGAGCGCGTTCGGCACGCACAGGAAGGTCGAGAACGAGTAGTAGACCCGCCCGATCGGGTTGAGGTTGGCGGCCGCGTCGTCGGCGGCGGCGGGCTCGACGATCATCCAGGTGCCGTCGGGGGCCAGCTGCTCGCGGATGTGCCGGGCGGCGCCGAGCGGGTCGCCCATGTCGTGCACGCAGTCGAAGGTGGTGACCAGGTCGTACGGCCCGCCGTCGAAGGTCTGCGCGGAGGCCTGGCGGAAGCTCGCCCGGTCGCCGACGCCCGCGCCGGCGGCTCGGCCGGTCGCCTCCTCGATGGAGGGCCCGTGGTAGTCGGAGCCGGCGAAGGTCGAGTTGGGGAAGGCCCGCGCCATCAGCACGGTCGAGGCGCCGTGGCCGCAGCCGACGTCGGCGACGCGCGCGCCCGACTGGAGCTTGGCCATGACGCCGTCGAGCGCGGGCAGCCACGCGTCGACGAGGTTGGCGGCGTAGCCGGGGCGGAAGAACCTCTCGCATCCGGTGAACACCTCGGGGTCGTGCTCGTGCCAGCCGACGCCCGCCCCCGACGTGAACGCCTCGGCGATGCGCTGCTCGTTGCGCAGCGCCCCCACCGCCAGCTGGAAGGCGCCCGGCAGGAAGACGGCGCCGTCGGGGTCGGTGAGCGCGAAGGCCTGCTCGTCGTTGAGCCAGTAGGTGCCCTCGGCGGGGTCGTGCTCGACGTAGCCGCCCGCGGCCTGGCCGCGCAGCCACTCCTCGACGTAGCGCGGGTGGGTGCCGGTGTTCTCCGCGAGGGTCTCCGGCCGCATCGGCTTGCCGGCCAGCGCGCGGTAGAGACCCAGCCGGTCGCCCACGAGGACGTTGCCCGCCGCCATCGTCGCCCCCAGGTCGCCGACGAACTTGCCGAGGAATTCCATGAGCCTGTCCTGATCGATCGCCATGATCGCCCCTCCGTTTGATGTGGATGCGCCCACCTTCCTCAGGGTTGTTGCAAGAACGTTGCAGTCGGGCGGCAACTGGGCGGATGACACTGGTGCCCATGGACGACCGGATCGAGGTTCGCCTGGTGGGCCCGCTGGCCGTACGCCGTGGCGACCGGGTCCTGCAGGCGGGAGCCGTGGGCAGCCGGCAGGCTCGCACGCTGCTGGCCCTGCTCGCCGTACGGCACGGCCAGGTGGTGCCCGCCGACGCGCTGGCCGACGCGGTGTGGGGCGGCGCGCAGCCGCCCCGGCCGGCGCGCAACCTGGCGACGCTGGTCAGCCGGTTGCGAACGGCCCTGGGCGCGGCCGTCATCGAGGGCGGCAGCGGCGGCTACCGGCTGGGCGCCTCGGTCGAGGTCGACCTGGCCGTGGCGGCCGGGAGGATCGCCGAGGCCGAGGAGCGGCTCACGGGGCGCGAGCTGGCCCTGGCGCTGGCCGCGGCGCGCGCCGCCGCCGGGCTGCTCGACGGGCCGGGCGTGCTGGCGGACCGGCCCGACGTGTGGTGGGCCGAGCCCGCGCGGGCGGCGCACGAGGCGTTGTTGCGGCGGGCCCGTCACGTGGCGGCCGAGGCGGCGCTGCGGGCGGGCAACACGGCGGCAGCGGTGTCGGCCGCCGGTGAGGCGGTGCGCGCCGACCCGCTGGACGAGAGCGCGTGCCGCCTGCTGATGCGCGCCCACGACGGCGCCGGGGAGGCGGGGCGGGCGCTGGCGGTCTACGAGCGGTTACGGTCGACGCTGGCGGAGGAGCTGGGCGCCGACCCGTCGCCCGCCACCCGCGACCTGCACGCCGCCATCCTCGCCGAACGTTCCCCCTCGCCCCACGACCTGCGCGGGGTCCTCGACGCCGGCTCCCTCGCATCGAACGGCGCCGGCGGCGCTCCCGAGGGCGGGGGGACCCGGCGGGCCGGAACCGCGCCCGACCCGCGGCGGCCGCACGAGGCGGAGTTCGTCGGCCGGGAGGCCGAGCTGGCGCGGCTGGCCGGGGCCTGGCAGCAGGCCATGCGCGGCGACGCCCGCCTGGTCCTGCTCACCGGCGAGGCGGGCATCGGCAAGACCAGCCTGGCCCTGCGCTTCGCCAGGACTGTCGCCGCCTCCGGTGCCCGCTGCGTCTCCGCCCGCTGCTTCGAGGCGGAACGTTCCCTGTTCCTGCAGCCCTTCGCCGAGCTGCTCACCCAGCTCGCCGCCGGCCTGCCGCCCGACGAACTGCGCGAGGCGGCCTCCGGCAGGGCGGCCCCGCTGGCGCTGCTCGTCCCCGACCTGGCCGCCCTGCTCGACGCCGGCGACGGCGAGCGCGGCAGCGCCGAGATCGAGCGCCGCCGCGCCTACGAGGCCATCACGCTGTTCCTGCGCCGCCTGTGCGCCCGCCAGCCGCTGCTGCTCGTCATCGACGACCTGCAGCACGCCAGCAGGGCCACCGTCGAGCTGCTGCACTACCTGGCCGCCCGGTTCGGCTCGGGCAGGCTGATGGCCCTGGCCACGGCGCGCGCCGAGGAGGGCCAGGCCGTACGCGACCTGCTGGGCGAGGCGGCCGAGCCGATCGAGGTCGGCCCGCTGGACGCCGGGAGCGTCGAGCGGCTGGCCACGGCGGCGGGCCACGCCGGGCTGGCCGGCCAGATCGGCGAGCGCACGCGCGGCCACACGCTGTTCGTCGTGGAGAGCCTCAGGGCCCTGGCCGCGGGCGAGTCGGGCGTGCCGGAGTCGCTGCGCACGAGCGTGCTGGCCAGGGTCAGGAGGGCGGGCGCCCCGGCCGAGGAGCTGCTGCGCGCCGCGTCGGTGCTGGGCCCGTCGTTCGCCCCCGCGACGGTCGCGGGCCTGCTGGACATCGGCGTGCAGGAGGCGGCCCGCCGGTGCGAGCGCGCGCTGGAGGCCAGGCTGAGCGTGATCACCGGCAGGGAGTACGAGTTCGCCAACGATCTCATCCAGGAGATCCTCTACAGCAGCATCCCGGTGCCCACCAGGACCGCCTACCACCGGGCCGCGGCCGACCTGCTGGCCGGCAATCCCGAGGCGGTGGCCCGCCACAGCGCGGCCGCCGGCGACTGGCAGCGCGCCGCGTCCGGCTGGCTGGCGGCCGGGCAGCGCGCCATCGCCAGACACGCGGTCGACGACGCGCACTCCCTGCTCGACCTGGCGCTGGGCGCCGCCACGCGCGCGGCCGACCCGGAGCTGCGCGGCCAGGCCCACCTGCTCAGGGGCCGGGCCAACGAGATGGCCTTCCGCTTCGAGTCCGCCCTGGCCGACCACGAGGCGGCCGTCGAGCTGGGCCGCGCGACCGGCGACCGGCGGCTGGAGATGAGCGCCCTGCGCCAGCTCGGCGGCGCGGCCTGGGCCGGGTGCGGCCGTCCCGTCGCGGAGGGCCTGGAGCACGTGCGCGCCGGGCTGCGGCAGGCGACGCTCCTGGGCGACCGCGGCGCGGAGGCGCACCTGCTCGGCTGGCTGGCCGTGGTCAGCAGCAACCAGCTGCGGCTCGGCGACGCCCTCGGCTACGGCCGGCGGGCCCTGGCAGCGGCACGCCAGGCCCACGACGACCACGCGCTCGCCGCCGCCCTCGACGGCCTGAAGACCGCCCACGCCCACCTGGGCAGGATGCCGGAGCTGTCACGCCTGATCGGCGAGCTGGAGCCGCTGCTGCGCGAGCTCGGCGACCTGTGGCTGCTGCAGTGGTGCGTCTTCGAGTCGGCGCTGCCGATGGTGGCCGTGGGCGCGTGGGACGAGGCCGCCGCGCGGATCCACGACGCCCTGGCCATCAACCGGCGCAGCGGCTACACCGGCTACGACCGCTGGTACCTGGCGCACCTGGGCTGGATCGCCCGGCTGCGCGGCGACTACGACGAGGCCGTGAGGTACGGCAGGCAGTCGCTCGACGGTGACTCGCACGCCTGGTGGACGGCGGCGACCCCGGCGATGCACGCCACGACCCTCATCGAGCTGGGTCGCGACGCGGAGGCGACGGCCCTGCTGGAGCGCGCCATGGAGGCCTGCTCGGCACACGGCACCCTGGCCTACACGCTGCGCTGCCTGGCCCCGCTGGCGGAGGTGACCGGCTCGGCCGCCCTCCTGAAGCAGGCCGACACGCTGGTGCGCGGCATCGAGGCCCCGCCCGGCGCCGCCTGGCTGCAGGGCACCGACGCCTACGTCTCGGTGGCGCGCGCCCACCTGGCCAGGGGCGAGGCCCGCAACGCCCTGAGGGTGCTGGAGCCGGTGCTCACCGCCGCCCCGGGGGCGGGCTGGACGGCCCCGGTCGCGGCGGCGCGCGAGCTGGCCGGGCGGTGCCGGGCCGCGCTCAGCCCGGCTCGGGGTGGGTGACCCGGCAGTTGTCGTCGCCGGGGCCGAGGATGTTGGCCAGCACCGGGTTGCCGTTCTCGCCGAACTCGGCCTGCACGAACACCACCGGGTCGGCCACGCCCTGGTCGCGGAGGTATTCCAGGCCGCGCTCGCACAGGGTCAGCGCCGAGTCGGAGTTGTCGGCCGACTCCGGCAGGTCGGTGTAGATGCGCAGGTAGCCGCCGACGGTGCGCACGTCCTTGATGCGCTTGACCGGCTTGTCGTCCCAGCGCTGCTTGAAGTAGTCGGCCGCGCGGCGGTCGGTGTGCTTGGAGGGCCCGTCGGCCTTCTCCTCGGAGGAGGCCTTCGGCTTCTTGGCCTTGGTGGGCTTGGCCGAGGGAGTGGGATGCGCGGCGGCCTGGGGCCCTTCGAGGGCCGCCGGGCTGGGCACCGTGACGGCGACCACCGGCCGCCGCGGCTCCTCGTCGTGCGTCACCAGATAGCCGATTCCCGCTAAAACCGCCCCGGCCGTGGGAACGGCGACCCACAGCCCCCGCGCCGTCCGGCGGCGCCGCCTGGAACGTGACACGCCCCGATTGTGACAAGGCGCGGCACGTTCCGCCCGCGATACACCGAAACGGTCTTACGGCAGGCCGGCGAGGAGTTCCTGCACGGGCTTGCGCACGCCGGTGTAGAAGGGGATCTCGATGCGGGTGTGCTTGCGCGCCTCGGCTCCGCGCAGGTGGCGCATCAGGTCGACGATGCGGTGCAGCTCGTCGGCCTCGAAGGCGAGCATCCACTCGAAGTCGTTGAGCGCGAAGCAGGAGACGGTGTTGGCGCGCACGTCGGGGTAGTCGCGGGCCATCTGGCCGTGCTCGGCGAGCATGCGCCGGCGGTCGGCGTCGTCGAGCAGATACCACTCCAGGGAGCGCACGAACGGGTAGACGCACACGTAGCCGCGCGGCTCCTCCTCGGCCAGGAAGGCCGGGATGTGCGACTTGTTGAACTCGGCCGGCCGGTGCAGCGCCATCGCCGACCAGACGGGCGCGCTGTGGCGGCCCAGGCTGGTGCGGCGGAAGCGGGAGTAGACGTCCTGCAGGTCCTCGGGGGTGGAGGCGTGCCACCAGAACATGTAGTCGGCGTCGGCGCGGAACCCCGCCACGTCGTAGACGCCGCGGGTCACGACGTCCTTGCGCGAGGCCTGCTCCAGCAGCTGCTCGACCTCGTCGGCCATGCCCTCGCGGTTGCCCGGGCAGGGCTCGGTCGTGCGGAAGACCGACCACATCGTGTAGCGGATCACCTGGTTGAGGTCGCGCGCCTTGAGCCGTTCAGTCATGCCTCAACCCTACTGAGCACGCGTGCCGCTGCCGTACGCGCGGTGGCGATGCAGGCGGGGACGCCGAGCCCGTCGTAGGCGGCCCCGCAGACCTCCAGGCCCGGCTGGACGGCCACGGCGGCGCGGATCCTGGCCACCCGGTCGAGGTGGCCGACGTTGTACTGCGGCAGCGCCCCGCCCCACCGGGTGACGCGCGTGTCGACCGGCAGCCCGCGCACCCCGCTGACCTCGGCCAGCTCGGTCATGGCCAGGGAGATCAGCTCGCCGTCGTCGCGCTGGAGCAGGTGCTCCTCGCCCAGCCGCCCGATCGAGCACCTGACCAGCACCAGGTCCTGCGACAGGTGCGGCCACTTGATGGAGCTGAAGGTGACCGCCTTGATGGGCCGTCCCTCGACGGAGGGCACCAGGTAGCCGCTGCCCTCGGGGAGCGAGGGGAAGGCGGAGGCAGGGTAGGCGAGCGTGACGATGGCCATGCTGGCGTACTCGATGCGGCCCAGCTCGGCCGCGGCCTTGGGCACCTCGCGCCTGAGCAGCCTGGCGGCGGGCGCGGCGGGCACGGCGATGATCACCGCGTCGGCCTCGATCGTCTCGGGCGCCGGCACCGGCCCGGTCACCAGCCTCCAGCCGTGTTCGAGGCGGTGCAGCTCGCGCACGGTGACGCCGGTCCTGATCTCCGCCCCCGAGGCCTTGGCGACCGCCTCGGGCAGGCTGCCCAGCCCGCCGCGCAGCGTCGTGAAGACCGGCCCGGCGTCCTTGGGCGCCTCGCCCGCGATCTGCCGGGCGGCGCTGAGCAGGGAGCGTTCGGAACGCGCCAGCGTGGCGACGCGCGGCATGGTCGCGTCTAGCGACAGCATGTCGGCCCGGCCCGCGTAGACGCCGCCGAGCAGCGGCTCCACCATGCGCTCCAGCACCTCGTCGCCCATGCGGGCGCGGATGTAGGCGGCCACCGACACGTCGGTGCGCACCAGGGTGGCGGGCAGGATCTGGTCCATCGGCACGCGCAGCAGCCCGCCGGGCGAGATGATGCCGGAGCGCGCCAGCTCGGTCAGGTCGGACGGCACGCCCATGACCTGCCCCTTGGGCAGCGGGCGCAGCTCGCCGCGGCTGTAGACGGCGGCCCTGGTGGTGCCGGGCGAGACCAGCTCGTCGCCGAGCCCCACCAGCTTGGCCAGCTCCTTGCCCTCGGGGCGGCGGGCCAGCATCGCCTCGGCCCCGGCGTCGAGGCGCACCCCTGCCACCTCGCTCGCCCACAACTTGCCGCCGATGCGCGGCGAGCCCTCCAGGACGGTGACTCTCACCGGCCCGCTCTGGCGCAGATACCAGGCTGCCGCCAGACCCGAGATGCCGCCACCCACGATCACCACATGCGCGTCCACAACACCCGACGCTACCGCCTGCCGGGTCCGGTCCTTCAGCGTGATCCGGTGGTGCGCGTACCGTGACGTCCCCGTGACGACTCGCGAGCGCGACATTCCGTCTGTAAAGGCATGAGGAGATTACGAGTGAGCGTGGCACTGACAGGGGCGTGCCTCGCGTTGCTGACCGCCTGCGGCGGCGGCATGGGGTCGTCGGCGGGCGGCAACGCGGAGTCCGGCGCCAGGGCTCCCGCCGCCGCCCCCACCATGGCCGCGCCGCAGAAGGACTCCGCGGGCCAGAAGGCTCCCACCGAGCAGGTCAAGGTGACCCAGGAGCAGCGGCAGATCATCTACGTCGCCCGCGTCACCGTGCGGGCCAAGGACGTCTTCGAGGCCGGCGCCAAGGCCAAGCAGATCGTCACCGCCGCCGGCGGCTACGTCTCCAAGGAGGACTCCAGCGCCGCGGAGGAGTCGGAGGGGCGCTCCACCCTGGAGTTCAAGGTGCCGCCCGCGGCCTACCCGGGCGTGCTGGCCGCGCTCGGCAAGGACCTGGGCAAGCAGCTGTCGTCGAGCCAGACCGCCGAGGACGTCACGCAGCAGGTGGCCGACATCAACAGCCGGGTCGCCTCGGCCGAGGAGTCGCTGGCCTCGCTGCGCGCCCTGCTCAAGCAGGCCACGACCGTCGGCCAGGTCATGGAGGTCGAGCAGCAGATCTACAGCCGCACCGCGGAGCTGGAGTCGCTGCAGGCCCAGCAGAAGGAGCTGGCCCGCCAGACCGGCCACGCCACCATCACGCTCGACCTGATCGGCCCGGTCTCGCCCGGGCCGCTTCCCGAGGAGGAGAAGCCGCCGGGCTTCCTCGACGGGCTCAGGGGCGGCTGGGACGCCCTGGTGTCCTTCGTCCGGGTGGCGCTGATGGTGCTGGGCGCGCTGCTGCCCTGGATGCTGGTCATCGTGCCGGTCCTGCTGGTCACCACGTGGGCGCTGCGCCGCCGCTCCTCTCCTCCTCCGCCGCCGCCGGTGGCCGAGCCGGAGCGTGAGAAGGAACCCGTCTAAAGCACGGAAAAAGCGAAAAGATAGCGACGCACGATACTTCGTTGGCCGAGTTGTTCGGGGGACCTCGGGGGATCGTGTGCAGCCAGAGCTCGTGCTGTTGTTGCTCGCCGTCGCGCTGGCGGCGGGCTGGGTCGACGCCGTCGTGGGCGGTGGTGGCTTGGTCCAGTTGCCGGCGCTGTTGCTGGCCTTCCCCGTCGCGCCACCGGCGACGCTCCTGGCCACCGACAAGCTCTCGTCGATCTCCGGCACCACGGCCTCGGCCATCGGGTTCGCCCGCGGCGCCCGGATCGACCTGCGCCTGGCCGTGCCCGCGGCGGTGTGCGCGATGGCGCTGTCGGGGCTGGGGGCGGCCACGGCGGGGCTGATCCCGGCGCAGGTCTTCCGCCCCTTCGTGCTCGGCGCGCTCGTGATGGTGGCCGCCGTGGTGGTGCTGCGGCCCCGCCTGGGAACCGGCGCGCGCGAGCCGCGCCCCGCACGGGGACGCAGCGTCGCCGCGCTCACGGTCGCGGGGGTAGTGCTGCCCTTCTACAACGGCCTGGTCGGTCCGGGCACCGGGGCGATGATCCTGCTGGCCCTGACCGGGCTGCTGGGGCTGGACTTCATCGACGGCTCCGCCACCGCCAAGGTCGTCAACCTGGGCGCGAACCTGGGGGCGCTGCTGGTGTTCGCCCTCCACGGGCAGGCGATGTGGATGCTGGGCCTGTGCATGGCGGCCTGCAACGTGATGGGCGCGCGCCTGGGCACTCGTACGGCCCTGCGCAAGGGCGCGGGCTTCATCAGGGCGACCCTGCTGTGCGTGGTGGCCGCCCTGATCGTCAAGCTCGGCCTCGACTACCTGAACGCGTGAACCAGCTCGGTCAGCCGCTTGAGCTGGTCGGGGTCGGTGCTGGGCAGCACGCCGTGGCCGAGGTTGAACACGTGGCCCTCGGCCTGGCTCCCGCGCCGCAGGATCTCGGTGGCCTTGCGCTCGACCGCCTCCCAGGGCGCCAGCAGGATGGCCGGGTCGAGGTTGCCCTGCAGCGCCTTGCCTGGGCCGACCCGCCGGGCGGCCTCGTCGAGCGGCACCCGCCAGTCGACGCCCACCACGTCGGCCCCGACCTCGCCGAGCAGCCCGAGCAGCTCGCCGGTGCCCACGCCGAAGTGGATGCGCGGCACGTCGGTCACCGCCTCGAAGATCCGCCGGGTGTACGGCATGACGAACTCGCGG